>QMQV01000157.1 GCA_003649085.1 Thermoproteota archaeon | reverse complement strand
GTTAGCAGGTGGGCGAGTAAAAATGCAGTTGTAGCTGTGAAGCAGAGATATGACGATGCAATCGAATGTACAGCAATGGGACACACAAGATGGGCTACTCATGGTAAGCGCAGTGACTAGAATTCCCATCCACACATAGACTGTAAGGGCTTAATTGCAGTTGTCCACAATGGTATAATTCAAAACTACTTGGAGCTGAAGAGGGAATTAATGGGTAGGGGACATATTTTTAGAAGCGAAACTGATACTGAAGTTATATCGCATATACTTGAGGAGCTGATTGAAAGGGGATTCAAGCCGCTTGAAGCCATTAGAGAGGCTTTTAAAGTTTTAAGGGGAGCATTTGCATTTGCAGTGATATTTGCATTTGAGCCCAGTAAAATTTACTTTGCCAAGCAGACTTCACCATTAATTATTGGTTTGGCTAGTAGGGCCAATTACATTGCAAGCGATATACCAGCATTCCTGGAATATACAAATAGGGTTATTGTTGTTAGGGATGGGGAGTTCGGCTACATTTCTCCAACCGAAGTTTACTTGGAAAGCCTTTCTTCAGGTATAGTTGATATTAAATCTAGGATGAGGGTTATTGGATGGACACCTGAAATGGCTATGAAGAGCGGCTATCCGCACTTCATGCTCAAGGAAATTCATGAGCAACCAATAGCCATGGAAAGGACACTTAAGAGCTTGACTACCGAGGAGTTGGAGAAGGCAATTGAACTATTACTCAATGCAAATAGAGTTTTCATAGCGGCATGTGGAACATCATTTCATGCAGGATTAGTTGCAGACTATGCATTAACAGTGCTCGCTGGCATACCATCAATTCCATTCATTTCCTCAGAATACCTGAAATACTCAAATGTTTTTAGTGATAGAGATGTAGGAATTGTGATTTCGCAATCAGGTGAGACTATTGATTCACTAATGGCACTCAGAAAAATGAAGGAATCTGGAGTAAAGGTTATTGCAGTTTCAAATGTAATTGACAGCGCCATTCCTAGAGAAGCAGATTTAGCAATTTACACTAGAGCTGGCCCTGAAATTGGAGTTGCAGCTACTAAGACATTTACTACGCAGATTATAGCTTTACTTAAGCTTGCATGCCAGGTTTCTGGAAGTATGGGATTTGATGTTGAGGAGGTTATTAGGGATTTGGAGAGACTTCCAAAATTAGCATCAAGAATTATTAGGGCTTATGAAGGTAAGTGTAAGATTTTGGGTGAAGAAGTAAGTAGTGCTCAAAGTGCATTCTATCTTAGTAGGGGTATTGGTGTGCCACTTTCTATGGAGGGGGCATTGAAGCTTAAAGAAATAGCCTACATACATGCAGAAGCATATCCCGCTGGGGAAAGCAAGCATGGACCTATAGCTTTAATTGAAAAGGATTTCCCGGTTGTTTTCTCAGTTTTGCTTGATAATTATAGGGAGCACTTGATAGGTAATGTTGCTGAAATGAAAGCTAGAGGTGCATATACTATTGGATTGATACCTAGGGGAGATGAGAGATTCATTAAAATTCTCGATAAGTACTTGGAAATGCCCCATGTAAATTATCTGGTTGCACCAGCACTTTATGTTGTTCCAATGCAGCTCATAGCATATTATGCAGCAGTGTCTAGGGGCTATGATCCAGATAAGCCTAGAAATTTAGCTAAAACTGTTACAGTTGAATAGGAGATGTGGTGTGTTTGAAGTCTAATATGAAGGCTGTTATTTTGGCTGGCGGTGAAGGTAAGGATATGAGGCCACTGTCCATTGGAATACCTAAAACGCTAATTAAATTGCTTGGTAAACCGGTCGTCTGCTATGTTATAGATGCTTTAATAAGTGTGGGTATAAGTGATATAGCTATTGTTGTAGGCAATAGTAGCATGTTTGAGCATGAGCTTTCAGAGTACTTAAGTAAGTACGATATTAAGTTAATTGAACAAGTGAAGCCCGAAGTTGAGGGAGCAATTTTATCAGCTTCAAACTTCATTAGTGGAAGTGATGTCTTCCTATTAGCCTATGGTGACATAATCGCTCCAACCAAGGCTTATGAAGTACTGCTCAATACATATATTAGTAGGAGCAGTGATGCAGCCATACTGATTACACCTAAAGTTGATGTTGAGACGTATGGAGTTCCAATTGTGAGCAACGAATTCACAATTAGATCGGTTATGGAGAAGCCTGAAGCAGTAAGTGAAATAGAGTATGCAGTTGCAGGTGCCTATGTTTTACCGAGCAAGTTCATAGACTTAATTGAGGAGGAGGGGAATGTTATAAGAGCACTTAATGATTTATCTGCCCGCTATACCGTTGCAGCTGCACTTTGGAGCGGCTGGTGGGTTGATGTGGGATTTCCATGGGACCTCATAACTGCTTCAGAGTACTTGCTGAGTGAGCTCAGAAGCTCTAGGATCAGTGTGAATGCAGATATGTCTCCAAGAGCAGTGATTCAAGGCCCAGTAATTATTGGTGATGAAGCAGCCATAGATCATAATGCGGTAATCAAGGGGCCTGTATATATTGGGGAAAAAACTTACATTGGAACTGGTGCCTTAATTAGGAATTACAGCTCAATTGAAAGTGAATGTATAGTGGGTGCCTATAGTGAAATATCTAGATCCGTAATTCAGCCGCAAACAAGTATAGGTAGAATGAGCTTTGTAGGAGATTCAATTGTAGGGTTCAAGTCAGTTATAGAGCCGGGAGTCACAATTTTAAATGTGCTTCCATCAGGAGTTGAGGTTAGCAGGCTTTATCCAGTTAAAGTTAGGGGGAAGCTATTATCAAAGCTAGGAGCTATAGTCGGGAACAACTGTAGAATTAGGGCCCATACTGTTGTGTATGCTGGCACAATTATTAATAGTGGTGAAATCTATCCTTGAAATGGTGAATAAATTTGAAGGTCATTTCAAGCTTAGAGGAAGCCAAGAAGTACATTTATGGTGGAGCATTCCTTGGTGGAGGTGGCGGTGGAAGCATAGGTAGGGCCCTAGAAACTGCGGAGCTTGCACTCAAAATTTCCCCAATAGAAATTTATGATCCAGGGGAAATTGATTTAGACTCTACAGTTATAACGGTTTCAGCAGTAGGCGTTCAGTCTAAGGGCTGGTTGATGCCATGGCACTTTGCTAGGGCAGTAGAACTACTTCAATCTCTCGGAGTAGACGTGGACTACTTAATTTCCAGTGAATGCGGAGCATTTGCAGTAATTAATGGATGGATTCAGTCCGCAATCCTAGGTATTCCAGTGCTGGACTGCCCATGCGATGGTAGAGCTCATCCAACTGGAGTCATGGGTAGCATGGGGCTACACAAAATTAAAGAT
>QMQV01000156.1 GCA_003649085.1 Thermoproteota archaeon | reverse complement strand
CTTCATAGTTAGAGCCGAGTGGGGGGCTTCAAGAGACGCCACATACGTATTATCGCTTTTAGAACGTGGACTCTTACCTGAAGAAGTGCTATCATATGATGCGAGCAAATTCTTAAACTCCGCTTTAAGCTTCCAAGTCGTATCATCTCTAGTAAACACCTTAGGCAAGCCTGAAGCTTACCTCTTGCTCAAGGATATAGGCAAAAAGCTTCTTCAAACAATATCAGATCGCTTATCTGTAGCTTTGTTGAGAGAAGGTTTGCAAGATGCGTTAAAGGTGATAAGCTCTTTAATACTCTTCTACGACGGCGTACCAGCGAAAATGGCTTATAACGAGAAAACTGGGATCTTAACCTGCGAGTTTACGAACCTAGTTTCATCGCAGTATAGGCTTGCTGCTGAGAAAGGGCTTGATGTCTTCCCATCAATATGGGGCTTAGTACTACTAGGCCTACTTGACTACTACGAGCTGGACATCTCGAGAGCAAACGCGGTCTTCCACCCAGATGAGAATAAATGGGTTATCCAGTATAGGCTGCATAGGAAGCGCTTACCATTAACGGAAGAGGAAGAGGAGAGGTTAACGCTACAGCTTTAAGCTTAGATACGGTTAAAAGCTGTTCAACGCGATGAGTTCTCATGCGCTTAATAGATGCGCACGCCCACTTAGCAGATGACGCTTTTAAAGATGATGTGGACTTAGTATTGATGAGAGCATTTGAAGCTAATGTAGCTGCGATAATCTCATGCGCGCAGTCTGCTAATGAGCTTGAAAGGCTAAAGAGCATCACTTCAAGGTACCCGAATAAGATTTTCATAACTATCGGATGTGACCCTACAAAGCTTGACGAACAATACGTTGAGGAAATGTACTCGCTCATGGTTAGAAACAGTTCTTCAATCGTGGGAATTGGCGAAGTAGGGCTAGACTTTTACTATGTGAGAGACCATGCCAGCCGAGATAAACAAGTCAAGTACTTCTCCATGTGGATAAGCTTAGCTAAGCAACTTAAGCTGCCATTAGTCATCCACTCTAGAAGCGCAGGCAAATATGCATTAGACGTGCTGTATAAGGAGTCTGCGGACTTGGTTTTGATGCACGCTTTTGACGGTAGTGCAAACTACGCTGTAAACGCTGTAAAGAGAGGATACTACTTTACGATACCGACATCTGTATGCTTTTCTCAACAAAAACAAAAGCTGGCTAAGCGCCTGCCTCTTGAATACATGCTAGTTGAAACAGATTCTCCAGTACTATCGCCAATTAAAAACGCCAGAAACGAGCCTGCAAATCTTCACTACGCTGTTGAGAAGATAGCTGAGATCAAGGGAATAAGCTGTGAGAAAGTTGCTGAAGTAACGTTTGAAAATGCAAGAAAGCTCTTTAAACTTCCAATCTAAGGAGAATAGAGCAAGCTCCAAGTTTACGGCATAGAAAACATTTTTTAGAGCTTCCATATTCTACGGTATCGAATAAGCTAAAGCTATCGAAGTTCTCGGCGAGCTCGGTGGCTTCACTAATGCGCTATGCTACTAAGGAGTACAGTAAAGAGGAAATACTTAGCCTACTTGACCCTATCGTAGCTGAGTGGTTTTCAAAATACCCTGACATAACCCCTCCTCAAAAGTATGCGATCGCTCACATACATCGTGGAGAAAACGTGTTAATAGCTTCTCCAACAGGCTCGGGCAAGACGTTGGCGGCCATGCTCGCTATAATAAGTGAGCTGTTTAAGCTAGCTCGTGAAGGAAAGCTTGAAAACAAGGTTTACTGCGTCTACGTCTCTCCACTAAGAGCTTTAAACTACGATATAAGTAAAAACCTCCTTGAGCCATTGAAGGAGATAGTTGAGCTGGCAAAGCAAAAGGGCGTCGAAGCTCAGGAAATAAGGGTTAGCGTTAGGACAGGAGATACGACGCCATCTGAGCGCAGCAGAATGCTCCGCGAAACACCACACATCTTGATAACTACGCCCGAGTCCTTAGCCATAATGCTCTGCGCCCCAAAGTTCAAGGAGAAGTTAAAGGGCGTAAAGTGGGTCATAGTCGATGAAATACATGAGATGTGCAACTCTAAGCGCGGTGTCCACTTAACTTTAAGTTTGGAGAGGCTTGAGAGATTAGCTGGAAAGCCTTTAACTAGAATAGGGCTTTCAGCAACCATACACCCACTAGACCAAGTAGCTTTATTCCTATGCGGCTACAACGACGATGGTGCGCCTAGAGAGTGCACTATAGTTGACGCTAGGTTCGTCAAGAAGATGGATTTGAGAGTGTATTGCCCAGTCGAGGACTTAGTTCATACATCAGCTTCAGAGACGTCGGATGCTTTCTACAAAATGCTTGAGAAGATCATAAAGTCGCATAGAACCACGTTGATATTCACTAACACTAGAAGCGGGACAGAGCGCGTTGTTTACCACCTATCTAAGCTAAACGTCGTTGACGGAGATGAGCTAGCAGCACATCATAGTTCACTGTCGAGGGAAATTCGAAGAGAAGTTGAAGATAAGCTTAAAGAGGGGAAAATGAGGGCTGTTGTCACAAGCACATCGCTTGAGCTGGGAATAGACATTGGCAGCATCGACGTTGTAGTGCAGGTTGGGTCGCCTAAGTCTATTTCGCGATGTTTACAGAGGATTGGCAGAGCAGGGCACACGTTAGATAGGGTGTCTAAGGGCATCTTAATAGCTATGGAGAGAGATGACTTAGTAGAAGATGCGGTCATGGTTAGAGAAGCCTATGCTGGCAGGATAGATAAGGTCTCAATCCCCATGAAGCCTTTGGACGTGCTTGCACAGCATGTTGTTGGCTTAGCTCTTGAGAAGAAGTGGAAGGTTGAAGAAGCCTACGCCTTAGTTAAGAGAAGCTACTGTTATCGAGATTTGACGTTGGAGGAGTTTAAGAGCGTTTTAAGGTATTTAAGCGGTCAACATAACTTAGAGAGCTACAAAGTTTATGGCAAGATATGGTATGATGAAAACGAAGGAGTTTTTGGCAGAAGAGGGGCGCTTTTAAGGCCGATTTATGCCCAGAACGTAGGGACAATACCCGACGAGGTTGCTGTCAAGGTGTTGACGCTCGATGGCCGATGGGTAGGCATGATAGAAGAAGAGTTTCTCGAACGTTTATCAAAGGGTGATGTCTTCATTTTAGGTGGCAAGACGTACGAGTTTCAGTACGCCAAAGGCTTAAAAGCTTACGTGAAGCCAGCTGAGCATGTTAAGCCTACGGTGCCGTCATGGTTTTCAGAAATGCTTCCATTAAGCTTTGACCTTGGAGAAGCGATCTCCAAGTTTAGAGGAGAGGTCTTCTCAATGTTAGAT
>QMQV01000155.1 GCA_003649085.1 Thermoproteota archaeon | reverse complement strand
TAGCTTTAGCAATAGTATTATGGATACTATATAAACATGTACTACCGCTCAAGGAAGACATTAATTCGTAAGAAAAGAGTAGCCAAGCAACATAGCATAGCTAAAGAAACCCCGTTAGTAAGAGAAAGTTGTGCAGTAGTTTAAACTTTACAGACCTTTACCTGGGGGTACCTTTTCTTTATAGCGTCCAGTACCTTAGTGGAATCATCGTATACTACTTCTATCATGTATCTTTCCATTAGCCTAGCTAGTTCCTCAAGCTTGTAGACGTGGTCTTTCCTGTAATCGCCCTTCTCTCTAAACACTATTTCATGGTAGTAGATACCCCATTTCCTTAGCTGCTTCCTTGTCTTTGCAGCATGTGTTTGCCTTATCCTACCTGTAAGTATGATAATCCTGTATCGTTTCACAAGGTATCCACGTAGTATTTTTACAACATCTTCCCTAGGCTTATCCAAGTCCATGTACTTTTCCGATAGAAAACATTCCCAAAACTTTCTTCTATCGTTCCCAGCTTCTTCTTTGCACTTAGCATATCTTTCAGAACTGTCTACTAGGACACCATCTAGGTCAAATACTACGGCCTTAGGCTTAAGAGCTTCTCTTAACTCTTTTAGTACACCTATTATTTCCTGTCTTAGTTGTTCAGGACTTACTTGCGGCATATTCCCTTAGCCTCTTTGCTAACGCTTCAAACTTTTCCGCTAAGCTTAGTGCTAGGTCTCTATCTATTTCCACAGTAGAAATATAGTTTATCAAAGCATTTAGGTATTCTAATGCCCTGTTACTATCAGCTAACCCCTTCAGCACTAAACCTTCTTTTTCGTGCAAGGCTGTTACAACAACATATTGGTCTTCAGGCCCAAGGTAGCATTCACGTTCCTTCTTTCTTACCTTTCCGCCTTCTCTAGTGTACCCCATATAGTGTACTGCATATAGGTAAACCCTGTTCCCCTTTCTCTTACGCTTCAGGTACGAATAAGGCATACCACACCTAGGGCATATTCCACGACTTAAATCATCTTGGGACATTTAGGTACGCCCCCATCCCCCTAATATTTCTGGAAATTACAGAAAGTATTTAAACTTTTCTGGGTAAATTGGGGTGCACTAGAACTAGCTATAACTTTACTAGTCATCTAGTTAGAATAGGTAGAAGTAGAGTATATGGAAAAAGAAACCTAAACTAGTTGCTAGGGGCTATGTCTAGTGTGAGTTTTTGATTACCTGTGGTAGCTTGTTTTCTTGCTTACTTTCCTTTCCGCTTTCCTCTTTCACCACTTTTTCCAGCTTCTCATAGACATAGTGGAATATTGGTTCAATCAGGTTTAGGTAGTCTATCTCTGATTGATATTCTGTTAGTAAATCGGATATAGCGTATTCAAGGCGTTCTAAGCCATTTTCCGTGTTTTTCACAAGCCTTATCAGGTAGAGTACTTGTTGTAGGGTCTCGGTTTTTGCTAAGAGCTCTACTTTAGCTATAAGGTCTATGAAGCCATGAAATTCTGGTAAATCATCTATTCCTTTTGTTACATCTCTTAAAGCCCAGAATAGCATGTTTCCAGAACCTCTAGTATTTCTGGAAACTACTGTGTGTAGCATAGTTTATAAGCTTTCTGTAAATACTGGTATAGGGGTAGATATGAGTGAAATAGAAATCGTTAAGTTACAGGCTAGGAAGGTGAAAGAAACAACCCATTATAGTATCACGATACCAAAGGATTTTGTTGAAAAACTGGGATGAGCTAAGGGGAACATACTAGCTGTGAAGATGATAAAATACAAGGTTGATGGAGAAGAATACGAAGGGTTATTTATCTTCAAACCAAAAATACCATGACCATAGTACTATAGCGTTTTATACTATAGTTGTGAAAAGTTATAACGTGTAGTAACAAGTATTACCATAGTAAAAACCCAGATAAGCTTGGTGTCTATGACTTGTCTAGGATAAGTATTGAGGTTAAAGCTTCCAAGAAGTATAATGAGGAATTCATTAAGGAGCTTGGAGAAGCAGTTAGAGATATTGTTGAAGGTAGAGTTAAGAGCTTTGAAGAACTCTTAGAGGAATATGGTGTTAGGAAGGTAGCTAAAGCTAGCCTCTAAGAAGTCTTTCAGTTTCCTTGTAAATCCAGTCTCTATGACCTACAAGTAATAGATATACTTTCTTCTCTAACGGGTTCACAGTATAGATAACCCTGTAATCCCCTACACGTAGACTATAAACCCTAAACACATTATCTCCTATCCTTACTACAAGTCCCTTTAATAACTTACCCTTAAAGGGGTTTTCTTTTAGAACATCTATCTCCCTAATAATCCTAATAGCAATCTTCCTCTCTATGCCTCTAATATACCTTTCAAACCTCTCAGTAACTACTATAGTCCACTCCATCACTCCTCACTCACTACTCATATCATGATATATGAGTTGATGAACTTAAACTTTGCTGTCCAGTAGATAATAAGACAATTCCATTAGCGAATCCATAGATCCCATAGACCCAAGTACTATTATTATCTAGCTCTAGTACTATTGTACATGAGCCTTAACATAGGATTCTAAGCTATACATGAAAACTAAGTAAATAACACCCAATTGGAATGATACAACTATGTCCAACCCTTAAATACTAAAAGTCCCAATATAGACTAACGAGGGAATAGAACTATGTCCGTAATTGAGACACTCATAGAGCAATTTGAAAAAGGGAAGAAACCAAAGGACTTAATAAAAGAGGGCTACGCAAAAAGCACCGTCTACGAAGCATACAGGAGATTTAAAGCAAGAGAAGAAGCTAAGAAAACACCTATAGTAGAAGTATTCAAGAGACTCGAGGAAGGAAAGAGCCTACCAAAAATAGTTATAGAAACAGGACTAGACCCAGACAAGGTAAAAGAGATTTACAATAAATGGTTAGAGCTAAGGAAGATAGACGTAAATCAACCTGTAGTTTTAAAAGAAATAGAAGAGCTGAAGGAAAAACTGTCCAATGTAGGAATTGAACAACTAGGAGAGATAAACAAGCTACTAAAAGCACTAAAAGGACTATACATAATCAAGTGTCCTACGTGTGGGGTAATCCTATTAGTAGATAAGACTAGAGTACGAATAGGACAAACTGTTAGATGCTATAACAACCACACCTTTGCTCTGCAGAAAGCACACATAATTTATGAGTAGACATTACTCTAACTTTAGCTAGAGGTAAAATTGTCCCTGTCAGAGACTATACTATACTTACTCTCCCAAGGAATACAGTATACAGAATACAAGCATATAGGTGAAGAAAAGCTAGAGGCCTAGTTGTCTTAGTCTTTTAACAAAGC
>QMQV01000154.1 GCA_003649085.1 Thermoproteota archaeon | reverse complement strand
GTTTCTGCTAGTGTCGGTGATCTAAAGCTTCTGATAAAGCATTAAGCTTAGTTTAAAGACATAAGTGGCTTGAGGTGTCTTTTTGAGTAAAGATCTTAAGCCTAGGAGTTTTGAAGTAACTGAAGGTATTGTCCGAGCACCGCATAGGGCATTATTCAAAGCTCTAGGGTTGACTGACGACGAGCTTTCAAGGCCGATAATAGGTATTGCAAACTCTTGGAATGAAGTTGTTCCCGGACATATACACCTGAAAAGCGTAGCTGATGCTGTTAAAGCAGGTGTTAGGCTTGCAGGTGGTACACCTTTAGAGTTTAACACGATAGCTATATGCGATGGCATAGCGATGGGGCATGAGGGCATGAGAAGTCCATTAATTAGCAGAGAGATCGTCGCCGATTCCATAGAGCTTATGTTTAATGCTTACAAGTTTGACGGCATGGTCTTCGTGTGCAGCTGCGATAAAATAGAACCTGGCATGCTTATGGCAGCAGCTAGGATTAACGTTCCATCGATCTTCGTAACTGGAGGTGCAATGCTATGTGGCTTTTACAAGGGTAGAAAGCTTGGGCTTGAAGACATCTTCGAAGCCATTGGAGAATACACCTCCGGCAGGCTATCCTATGAGGAGTTTAAGGAGATTGAGGAGCGCACTTGCCCTGGACCTGGCTCATGCGCTGGTCTCTATACTGCAAATACGATGGCTGTGTTGATAGAAGCTCTCGGCATGACACTGCCTGGTGGGGGCACAATACCTGCTGTAGACGCTAGAAGGCTTAGGTTAGCTAAGGAAGCTGGTAAGAGGATTGTCGAGATGGTTAAGGAGGATTTAACTCCGAGAAAAATCTTGACGTATGAAAGCTTCTTAAACGCTATAGCGGTTGACGTGGCGTTAGGTGGCTCAACAAATGCAATACTTCACTTAATGGCTATAGCTAGGGAAGCTGACGTGAACTTATCTTTAAACGACTTCGACCAAGTAAGCAGAAAGACGCCTCACTTAGTAGCTATGATGCCAGGAGGGGATGTATCAGTTGAAGAGCTTGATAGAGCTGGCGGCGTCCAAGCTGTTATGAAAAGGTTGGCTTCTAGAGGCTTAATAGACACCAATGCCTTAACGGTAAATGGGAAAACTGTTGGTGAAAATCTTGAGAAAGCGGTTATTTACGATGAAGAGATCATAAAGCCTGTCGAGAAGCCCATTAGGCCTACAGGAGCTTTAGCAATTTTATGGGGTAACTTAGCGCCTAAAGGAGCTGTTATCAAGACAGCTGGCTTGAGAAAGCTCAGTTTCAAGGGCCCAGCCAAGGTCTTTGATTGCGAAGAAGATGCTGTTAAAGCCGCATTAAGCGGTGCAATATCCAAGGGAGATGTCGTGGTGGTTAGATATGAGGGGCCTAAGGGAGGGCCTGGAATGAGGGAAATGCTTACCTTAACAGCGATATTGGTGGGCAAGGGATTAGGCGAGGACGTAGCGTTGATAACAGATGGTAGGTTTTCAGGGGCTACTAGGGGACTTATGGTAGGGCACGTTTCACCTGAAGCTGCTGAAGGAGGCCCAATCGGGGTTTTAAGGGATGGTGATGTCATCGAGATCGACGTTGAAGCTAGGAAAATTAGCGTTGAGCTAAGCGAAGATGAGCTTTCTAGGAGGCTTTCGCAGTTTAAGCCTAAGGAAAAGCCTCTTAAAGGCGTCTTTGCCCGCTACGCTAAAATGGTTTCATCGGCAGCAGACGGAGCTGTTTACAAGGCCTAAGGAAAGCACTTTCTTTTTACGCTTCTACGTTTTTAGGTAGTGATTTAAGGTAGTTTAGCGCTTACTTGTGTTTAAGGTGTTTTAGCTATGAGTAAAAGCTCGCAAATATCCGGTTTCTACAAGCTGAGCATCGATGAGAGGCTTAAAATCGTAACTGAGTTTTCAGGCTTAAGCGAGGAAGAAGTCAACTTATTGAGAGCTGAATCTTCGCTTAAGCTTGAGATCGCGGACAGGATGATTGAAAACGTTATTGGAGTATATCCTTTGCCGCTCGGCGTGGCGACGAACTTCTTAATCAATGGCAAGGACTATTTAATACCCATGGTTATTGAAGAGCCGTCTGTCGTAGCAGCCGCAAGCCATGGAGCTAAAATGGCTAGGGTTAAGGGGGGCTTTAAGGCCTTAAGCACCGAGCCTATCATGATAGGACAGGTTCAAGTCGTTAAGGTCCCCGACCCCTATGGTGCTAGGATGAGGCTCTTGGAAGCTAAGGAGGAAATTTTAGCCAAAGCAAATGAACAGGATCCGACGCTCGTGAAACTTGGCGGAGGAGCAAAGGACTTAGACGTTAAGGTCATTGACTCCATTAGAGGCCCTATGGTGATATTAGAACTGCACGTGGACTGCAAGGACGCCATGGGAGCTAATATCGTCAACGGGATGGCTGAGGCAGTAGCTCCTCTTGTTGAGAAGATCGCTGGAGGTAAGGTATTATTGAGAATTCTCTCAAACTTAGCTGTTAAGAGGCTTGCGAGAGCTAAAGCTGTTGTGGCTAAGGAAGCTGTTGGCGGAGAAGAAGTCGTCGACGCAATCTTAGAAGCTTATGCCTTTGCTTTAGCAGATCCGTTTAGAGCTGCTACGCATAACAAGGGGATTATGAACGGCATAGTGGCTGTCGCGACAGCTACTGGGAACGATACGAGAGCTATTGAGGCGGGGGCACACGCTTATGCAGCGAGGTTTGGTAGGTATATGCCGCTCTCGACATGGGAGAAAAACGCTGATGGGGATTTAGTAGGCACTCTTGAAATGCCCTTAGCTGTAGGCATCGTCGGAGGAGCTACTAGAACCCACCCAATAGCTAAGATAGCTTTGAAGATCTTGGGGGTTAAGACTGCACGTGAGCTTAGCGAAGTTATGTGCTCGGTAGGATTAGCTCAAAACCTTGCCGCGCTGAAAGCTTTAGCAACTGAGGGCATACAGAGGGGGCATATGGAGCTTCACGCCAGAAACTTAGCTATAGCTGCTGGAGCTGTTGGAGACTTAGTTGATAAGGTAGCTGAGCAAATGGTTAGAGAGCGCAGAATTAGCTTTGATAGAGCTAAGCAGATTCTACAAGAGCTTACGCAGAAAAAGTGAGGAGAAAAGAGGTTTTTACGCTTCTACGAGCGTCTCCGTAAACTTAACTCCTTGGATGCTGTTAATCTTCTTTGCTGCTTCAGCTACTTCGCCAAACCCCTTAGCTTCGATTCTTACAACTACGTCATACCTTCCCAGTACGGGGTCGACGCGTGAAACTCCTTTGACTTCTCGCATCTTACCTATAATGTCAGCTGCCCTTCTCGCATCAACCCTAACTAAAACGTAAGCCTTC
>QMQV01000153.1 GCA_003649085.1 Thermoproteota archaeon | reverse complement strand
GTCATGGATGGGCAGTTTGTGCCTCAGATAACCATCGGGGCTCCAGTAGTAGCTGCCATCCGTTCCTGGACTAACCTGCCTCTGGATGTCCACCTTATGATTGAGGCACCAGAGCATCAAATTACTCAGTTTGCCGATGCCGGGGCAGACATCATCACCGTTCACGTAGAAGCCTGCCCCCATATTCACCGCATAGTGCAGACAGTTAAGGAAGCCGGCATTAAGGCAGGGGTTGCCATTAACCCGGGTACTCCTATAGACACGGTTAACGAGATTCTCGCCTTCGTTGATTTAGTCCTGGTCATGACGGTCAATCCTGGCTTCGGTGGGCAGACCTTTATTACGGATATGCTAAATAAGATAGCCCGTTTAAGAGCTGAGCTAGACAAAAGGGGATTAGCTACCGAGCTGGAGGTGGACGGTGGCATCAATGCTGAGATTGCCCCCAAGGTAGTGCAAGCCGGAGCCAGAGTGCTAGTAGCTGGGGCAGCCGTATTTAATTCAAAACAAACAGTGAAGGAAGCCCTGAAAAAGATACGAGCTAGCCTAATTTAGCCACTTTATGCTGATTGCGCAGGCATCTGGTGCACAAGTTAAGCCGTTTTGGCTGACCATCTATAATGATAGTAACCGGGTGGATATTAGGCACCCAGCGTCGTTTGGTGTGACGCTTAGAGTGACTCACATTATGACCGAATTGAGGTGCTTTTCCGCATAATTCACATTTCATATTCCGTCCCTTGACTGCTGGTTAGATTTACTGTAATATGCCGCTTAAAATATTATCATAGCCAGATAATCTTATCAAGGATGGTATAAGTAATGAGACAGGTTGATTCCATCAGCGGGCAAGAGCTAAGGGAAATGTTTGCCACCGCTACTCAATGGCTAGAGAAGAGTGTTGACGATATTGATGCTCTGAATGTCTTCCCGGTGCCTGATGGTGACTGCGGAACTAATATGCTGCTTACCATGCGTTCTTCCATTGAGGATGCCTATCGGGCTCCTGACCGTAGCGCCTCGGCAGTGGCTCAAGCTATGGCGAAGGGGGCACTGATGGGCGCTCGAGGTAATAGCGGGGTAATCCTGTCGCAGATCTGGCGGGGTATGGCAGAAAGCTTAGCCGGGAAGGAAACATTTACCGGCAACGACCTAGCTAATGCCCTACTCCAGGCATCAACGACAGCATATAACGGGTTAAGCAACCCGGTGGAGGGAACTATTCTCACTGTAATTAGAGAAGCCTCAGCGGCTGCCCAGACGCAGGCAGCTAGCGGCGACAACGATGTGATATCAATCATGGAGGCTACGGTTAGCGCTGCCAATGAGTCGGTGGCTAATACACCCAATCTTTTACCAGTATTGAAGGAAGCCGGGGTAGTGGATGCCGGGGGACAAGGTCTGTATACCATCCTGGAGGGCGCCCTTCATTACCTCAAAGGCGAGACAGAGAAGATGCAATTCCGCAAGCCGCGGGTGATCGCCAGCAGTATACCCCTAGTTGCCAAGCCCCAGATGCTAGAGCCTGAGGTACCCTACGGATATTGCACCAATTTTGTGATTAGGGGACAAGAGCTTAATCCAGATAAGCTTAGCCGGAGATTGAAGAAGAAGGGACAATCGCTAATTGTAGTCGGTGATGAATCTACAATCAGGATCCATATTCATACCCTAGACCCGGGTAATATTCTCCACTATGCTGCCTCTTTAGGCACTTTGCATGAGATAAATATACGGAATATGGATGAGCAGTACCAAGAGTTTTTGGAGATGCAGAAGGAGAGAGCCCCAGCAGTTGATATTGCTACTGTGGCTGTTGTCCCCGGGGATGGGCTTAGTGAGGTCTTTGCCAGCCTAGGGACAGCGGCTATTGTCCCCGGCGGACAGACGATGAATCCCAGTACCAAGGATTTGCTCCAGGCTGTAGAGTCAGTGGCTGCAGATAAGGTTATCATTTTGCCCAATAACAAAAATATAGTGCTTACTGCCGAGCAGGTCCAGTCCCTGACCAGCAAGTCTATTAAGGTGATACCTACCGAGACAATCCCACAGGGGATAGCCGCCCTTCTAGCCTTTGACTATGAGGCTGATTTTGACACCAATGCCGAGATTATGAAAAAGGCAAAATCAGCAGTAAAGTCAATTGAGGTTACTCGGGCGGTGCGCTCTACCCAGCTAAATGGATTGAAAATTAAAAAGAAACAGGCTATCGGTTTCTTGGATGGGAAGTTAGTAGCCGTAGGGGATAGTGCCAATGATGTTCTTAATCAGACACTGGCTAAGCTGAATCTAGACGAGGTGGAGGTAGTTACTATTTACTACGGGGCTGATACCAAACCGGCTGAGGCGGAGCAGATTAGCGCCAGTATCCACCGGCAACATCCCCAACTTCAGATTGAGGTAGTCAAGGGTGGTCAGCCTCACTATAATTACATTGTTTCAATAGAATAATGGGGGGTAGCTATGGCAGTCAAAATTGTAACCGATAGCCTATCTGACATTACTAGTGACATAGCCCAAGGGCTGGGGATTACCGTTGTGCCCCTAACTGTATCTTTCGGCCGGGAATCCTTCCTCGACCGGATTACTATGACCACGGATGAGTTCTACAAAAGGTTGGCTCATGGCACTACCTGGCCGACTACCACACAGCCTCCTCCTAGCGATTTCGTTAATGTCTGCAACAAGCTGGCTGAGGAAACCGATGAGATCCTTGTTATTACCCTGTCCAGTAAGCTCAGTGGCACCTATGAGTCAGCGCTAAACGCCAAGGGCATGATAAAGGGAAAGTGCCGTATTGAAGTGATTGACTCGTTAACGGTGGCAATGGGTCTGGGGCTGATAGTCATTGCTGCCGCCAAGGCAGCTCAAGCTGGGGCAAACCTAGATGAGGTGGCTGATTTGGTGCGTAGGGCTATGCCTCGGTCGCACGTTGTTATGCTTTTTGACACCCTCAAATATCTAGCCAAGGGGGGGCGCATCGGCAAGGCACAGGGGTTGCTGGGCTCATTACTATCGGTAAAGCCGATACTTATCCTGCGGGATGGTGAGGTGTCCCCTTTAACCAGAGTTCGCTCCAGAGTGGCAGGTGTGGATTATCTGTATAATTTTGTTGCTGGCTTCCCCAAGATTGAGGAGCTGGCGGTGGAGCATGCTACCACTCCTGATGACGCTGACAAACTGGCTGAGCGCCTCAGCCCATTATTCCCTAAAGAACGTATCTACAGGTCAACAATCAGCCCGGTGGTGGGAACATATGCCGGACCTGGTGTCCTGTCGGTAACTGTTCTGGAAGCGGGAAGCAAGTAGCCGATGGCAGTTAGGATTGTAACTGATAGCGTCTCTGACCTGCCATCTGCGGTGGTTAAGG
>QMQV01000152.1 GCA_003649085.1 Thermoproteota archaeon | reverse complement strand
GAATTTGGATACTTCGTCCTCCCCTCATGCGAGTAGGAGGTTGATCCCCCCGAAGGGAGACACTGGCTCTTCAAAGACCTCCCAGCGAAAAGACGGAGGTAAGATTATAAGATTTCTTCACCTCTCAAATATTGAGGGATATGGCTGAGGAGGAGGTTGAGAGGCTTAGGAGGAAGCTAGACGAACTTTTCGAGGAGTTCAGCCGTAAGCTTGAGAAGATCAAGCTGGAGGCTGAGTAGCCTTGGTCTTGGAACAAACAGTGGACTACTACTACCGTATAGTCGAGAGGGAACTTAAGGATGCTGGTCTTTGGGAGAAAACAGTGGCGAAGTTTCCCCCGAAGGCCATAAGAGCCGCTGTGAAACACATTCTTGAGGCTCTGGACTCCGTAGGTGTATTGGATGCCGCCGATGAGCTTGACTGGGGTGCGATGTTTGAAAAGCTATGGGAATTCAAGAACATAGGCTCCTTCATAGAACACCTGAGAACCGAATACCCCATTCCGAGGAAGAGGGAGGTTGAAACCGTATCCAAGATAAAAAAGGAAGAGGAGAGAGTCAGGGACATATTGGACAGCCTAAGCTATCAAGTCGCCTATGTTGAGCCTGAAGAGGTTAGGAGAGACTTGGAGAAATCCATAAAAGCCATAGAGGAAGTGTTTGAAAGATACCTGAAATCCCTAGAATCCCAGAGAAAGAGGATACTGAGGAAGGCCAAATACGAGCAGAGGATCGCCATGCTCGAAAAACAGGTGGAGGAGCTGAAGAGATACAAGGAAATGGCTGAGAAGATGATACCCAAAGTCAAGGAGGCAAAGCCTCCTCCTCCACCGCCCAAGCCCAAGAGGGTTAGGTGGACGAGGGAGCTTGAAAGGAAGCTCAGAGACATCTTCGAGGCCGCATTAATCAGGGAGGGCATATCACCCCGAAGATACCTCCCAGAGTTCAGATTAGAGCTTGAAACCATAAGGACTCTGGAAACCGAGGATGAGATGATCAAAGCCGTAGAGGAGCTAGCCAAGGAGATCATAGAGCGTGAAAAAGCTAGGAGAAAGCCGAGGCCCCCACCCCCCATAACCGAGCATCCAAGCCTAAGCAGACTAGACCTAGAACGCCTATGGAACGAATTCCTCAAACATGCCTCTAGGCTCGGCGTGACTAGGCCGCAGAGATACGGAGCCGAATTCGCAAGGATTCTAGATGGCGTAATAACCTATGACGAAGCCCTAGAACGAGTAGTAAGATTAGCCGAAGAGCTAGCGAGTAGACCTCCACGAATTACATGGGGTGTTCCAAGGGAGATTCAGAGGATACTGGAGAGGGTCGTAGAGGAGTATATGAGGCCCCCATTCCCCAAGTTTGAGGAGTGGATTAGAAGAAGATACAATATGTATATGTCAGACTTTATAAGGCTGGATGACCGAACAAAGGACAGGATATACCGAGAGTATCTAGAAGAAAGGAAGAGGTATGTGGGGTTGGAGTAATGAATGAGCAAGAACTTCTAGAGCTTTTGAGGAAGCACCCTTGGATTGCACCCTACATAGAGTATGTGAGACCTGGGAAGGATGGGCGTAGGGGATACTGGAGGATAAAGCCCTACCTAGGCATAAACCCAGTTAAACTTGCCGAGATGTTTGGAGGTCCCATAGACGAGGGTCATAGGAGGCGTCTTCAGCAGATGCTTAGACTCGCAGAGGTCAGCCATGAGTTGGCTAAGTCTGGGAAAACTAGAGGGAAGGAATACTACAAGGGCGTCGAGATGCCTAGGCACGCTGTCGAGATCGCTAGAAGGTTGAAGGGAAAGCATCTGCCACCAAGGCCGAGTGAGGCGATTAGAAGGCTTAGGAGGATTCTAAGAAGGATAGGAGAGATAGTGGAAGAAGGAAGTGCAAAACTAGAACTAGAGCTTTAAAGGCCTAACTCCTAGAGCCATATCTAAGAGTTCACACAGCTTCTCAACTATGACTCTAACCTCCTCTCTGAGTTTTACAACTCCGACATGCTCAGGTATCAAATGACAAAGTTCGCATTCAAAATACCTCTTCAGATCCATGGATCGGTCATGGATCTGAAACTTCTCAGCCAAGCTGAGCCTAAGAGGCTTCTTCTCAAGTTTTTTAACCCTCTCCTCTATTCTAGATAACCTCTCCTCTATTCTGGACAGCCTATCCTCAATTTGGTGCACTTGCGACCAGCTCCCTCAGAGCCACGCTTATAAAGCTCGTGAGGGTCATACCCCTCTCAGCCGCCCTGACCCTAAGCCTCCTATGAGTCTCCCTGTCCACCCTAGTGGTCACATAAACCTCTTCCATCCTACTATTAAAGTGAATCCATTTAATTTATAAAATTTATCCCATCAATAATATACATTTAACAGAATCTTAAACTTTATATACCTCAACAAAACAACCATTAAACGGGAAAAGCCATGGTGAAGCTTAAGGTAATCCCTGGAATGATACTCGCCAAGGCCCCCCCGTGGACGAGGAAGCGAACACTAGCTGGCTTCATAGTGAAGAACGGCCCTCCATGGCTAGGCAGACCAGAGGAACTAAGTCCTGCACAGCTCGCTGTCGTCGTGGACTTCGCAGAGAAGGCCCACAGGCTCTATGGAACTACTGGCAAGATGAATTATAAGGGCGTCGATATGCCCGCAATCGCCGTCAAGCTGGCTGGAGAGATGAAGAAGGGCGTCGGAGCCTACGGAGGCGTTTCCCCAGAAGACAGGAGAAGGGAGCGTTACACTAGAACTGAGAGGGTATCTCTACCACACCTTAGATCACTACTTGAGAAGAAGAGGGCTGAGATCACTAGGGCTGGGATGAGGCTAGTCACTGGAGAGTAGCCTCATCCACGGAGGTGAACCAACATGGCTATGGCGGCCTTCGGCAGGATTACTGACTACTGGGATGAGATGCTCGCCGTCGGGCTGGGCGTCGTCGTAGTGGACATGCTCAGCGACAGGGTGGCTGGATGGCTTTCCAAGTGGGTTCCTGAGAAGTGGCTTGATGTCGCCACCGAGGGAGTCATCGGCTTGGGCCTCTTCGTCGTCGGCGAGTGGCTTGCACCTGCGGCCTACAAGGTATACACTAGGCTGGCGGCCTTCGGAGCACTGGGACTCGCAGTCGCCCACGCCATCAAGGCCCTCACTGGGCTGGGCGGAAGCCCCTCCGAGGCGTTTACGCACACGGGGGGGACGCAGGCTAGCCCAGTGAGGTCTGGATGGCCGTATGAATACCAGGAGGAGGTGTGAATAGGTCATGAGGCTGTTAAGGCTCACGGCTGAACGCCCCGATGCGGCGATAAGGAAGGCCGTTCAGGAGGCCATACGGCTGGCGGAGACCGAGTGGGCTCCGCTGAGGTTCGAGGGCATCTACCCTGAGAGGG
>QMQV01000151.1 GCA_003649085.1 Thermoproteota archaeon | reverse complement strand
GTAGTATGGGTAGGGATACGGATATGGGGGGTATGGAGGTGGCGTTTGACTAGAAGGTTGTTGACTGGAAGGTTGTTGCTGCTGTTCTTGTGTCGGCGTATACCAGCCTCTCATCCATCTCCTATGATACCACCACATTCTTAACAACCACTCTATTTTATGCAACTTTCCCTATCTAAGTGTTCCTATCGATCTTTTTGTGCGTTTGCACAGAACATTCTCGTAGAAGCTTATAAGCCTTATCTGTCCGAATTTGTAGAAGGAGGCTATGGAATGTTTTGCTGGCGTCATATGCGTCGTGGACCTGGAAGGCCGTTTAAGCCTCGCTTCCTAAGCTTCGAACCTCGTAGACTTGAGTTTTTGCCTATTGAAGATGGTAGGGTTGTTGAAGCGCCTCCTATATACATGAGCGCTGATGAGTTGGAGGCATTTAAACTAGTTTATTTAGAAGGGCTTACGCAAGAAGATGCTGCTGCTCGTATGGGGATCTCTAGAGGTACTTTGTGGAGGTGTTTGGAATCTGCTAGAAGAAAGTTGGCTGAGATGCTTGCTCAGAAGAGGCCTCTGGTCGTGCTCCCATCTCCTAGTCAAGCTTGAGCTTTAGTTATCCTTACTCCTTGAATTAACATCATTGGTACCAACGAGGGGGTTTCTACTTCCCACCACTCAACCCAACGTCTATCTCTTGACAGCGCCTTTATTGAACACATCATCCTCATTAGATTATCGCTTATCCTAATGCCTTTAACAGCTTTTTTCACTTCCCCGTTTTCAACAAGGAAAGCCGCATCCCTACATATTGTTGAGAAGTCTCCTGTCCTATAGTTGTGGAAACGCGTGTACCAGTTATTCGTTACAAATAAGCATCTTCTACTTTCACATAAGAGTTCCTCAAAGCTGTGCCCCCCTTCTTTAACCTTGATGTTCCAGGGGGATGGTACTAACCAGCCAGCGTTTCCCGTTGAAAACGTGTTAAACTGTTTAGCTGTGGTGAGATTGTGCAAATACGTCTTTAGAACTCCGTCTTCAATTACTGTCGTACGTTGGCAGTCTACTCCTTCATCGTCAAATCTTCTAGAGCCTGGACCACATGGGTCAAGACCGTCATCAATTAACGTGAGTTTTTCTGATGCTATCTTCGCGTTAAGCTTGTCAGCTAATGGCGAGAAGCCCGTTAGCACGTGGTATGCTGAAGCAAAGTCAGCTAGCTCGTTTACGAGGTTTGCTACTACGAGATAGCCTAGTAACACATCGTACGTTCCTTCTGCTACTTCGATGGGGTTTCTCGCTTCTTTAGCTAATCGCCCTGCTTCAGATCCTATTTGAGATGCTTTGATGTCGTTTAGCGACGTGGCTGTAATAGCTGATTGTCCGCTAGCATCACCGTTGGCAAAAGCTCTCACGTTTAAGCTTATGGAAAAGCGCGAATCAAAGCCTGTGAAACCTGATGATGTAACCAACACCAGCTTGTGGTGATCTGATGATATTGAGCCAGCTACGCGAGATGCTCCTTCACTTAAAGCTGCTTCAATCGCTTCGTATGCCATATCCGCCTGTTTCTCCACGATTTCCTCGAAGGCGCATTGTAGCTCGGTTCCAATCACTCTTCTCGGGGCTTTAGGCAGACTAGCGTAGGTCCCTGGTTTTTGTCTTTCAAGGTTTTTGAAAGCTTGTTCTACAGCCTTAGCTATAGCTTCAGGTGACGTGTTGTTCATGTGTATAACTGAGCGTTTCCCGCTTTTCCCGAGCATTATGCTTATTGATGTCTCAGACCAGCTTTGCGACCCTATGATCTCGTTGTTTGAGAAGTTTAAAAGCTGACTTTGAACAGCTGTTACGAGTATAGCTGCATCCTCAATGTCTTTTTGTAAGCATTTGTTTAACGTGAGTTCTGCAAGCGCTTCAAGCTCCTCTCTCCTCAACGTTTACTCCCCTCACGCTAAAACCGCTTAAATACCTGCGAAATATTAGTGGCTTACCTCGTTTAAGGTGCTGGACGTTGAAGCTTTATGTGCAAATATCAGGAGTTCATGGGATAGGTAAAACAAGCTTAGTTGATAAGCTTTCCAAGAGACATGGATGGTTTGCTTTTAAAGAAGAGTTTGATAGCTCGCCGCCTTACCCTCTTGGCTCAGTTGGCTTTAAGGGGTTTGTTAATGAGATGTGGATTTTATCGAACTTGCTCTCATCGCGAAAGAAGGGTTTAAATGGAGTTGTGCTATGTGATAGGGGGTTTGAAGACGCTTTAGCTTACTCTAGAGCTTTACTCGATGATGAGCTTTTCAACGCTTTTAAAGAGGTGTGGAAGAGGCTTTATGAAATTTATCCGTATAAGCCAGACATCATCATCTTGCTGCACGGAGACCCTTTAATGATTAAGCGTAATGTTGAGTCTAGGTCTAGGAAGACTATGGTTGAGTGGCGCGAAAACGACTTAGAGTACATATTGAGGGTTCAAGATGCCTTTCTAAGTCTTGTTAAAGGGGATAACGTGTTTTTAATAGAGGTCGACAGCTTTGATAGGGTTTTATCTGAAGCTGAGGACATTATTTTAAAGTTTGTGAGGAAATAGCTTTAGTGTTTTGGAGAGGCTAGACTTGCAGGTTCTAGCTATAGCTCCTGGTAAGGTCACTTTATTTGGTGAACACGCCATCGTCTACGGCAAGCCAGCTATTGTTGCTGCAATCGACAAGAGGGTTATGGTTTCCTTAAAGTTACGCGATGATGGAAGGATAAGGATTGCTGCTTATGATTTGATGTTACCTGGTGTAGTGTTAACTTTTAGTGGAGAGGAGGTCGTGATCGAGACAGATTATGGTAGAGCTATCAGCGCTGTTAGCTACATTAAGAAAGCTCTTGAGATAACGTCAGAATACGTTGGCAAGAAAGTTGGCGTCGACGTTGAGGTTAGATCTGAGATGCCTGTTGGAGCTGGTTTAGGCACATCAGCTGCCGTTTCCGTAGCGACCATTAAGGGATATGGCGCTGTTTTAGGTGTAGACCTAAGCGTCGACGAGGTCGCTAAGCTTGGCCATAAAGTTGAACTTGAAGTTCAGGGAGCTGCTAGCCCAATGGATACTATGATTTCTTCTAGAGGCGGCTTCATATTTATCAAGCCTTTAAGTGGTCGAGTTGATGTGCGTGAAATACGTGCAGCTGAAATTCCCATCGTGATAGGCTACGTAGCTCGCGAGGCTAAGACCGGTGAGCTAGTTGCTAAGGTTAAGAGGTTACGTGATAAGCATTTAGACTTGGTAGATAAGGTGTTGGACGCTATTGAGGTGTTAGTTTTAGAGGCTGAGGAAGCTCTTAAGGAAGGTGATTTTGATAAGCTTGGAGACTTAATGAACATAAACCATGGGTTGTTAGAGGCTTTAGGTGTTTCAAATAAGAGGCTTAGTG
>QMQV01000150.1 GCA_003649085.1 Thermoproteota archaeon | reverse complement strand
GTTCATTTCCCTTTAAGGGGGTCTTAACCTTAGTAAAAATCTCAACTTCTACCTCATCATCAAGCCGAAAACCGTCTATTTTTTTCCTTACTATCCCACTTGATTTTCTACTTCTCTCAAAAGGAGCGAGATTACTCATCAACTCAATCTTCTCGCTCATCACCTTCTCTACCAACGGATTTTCAAACTCTATAAACGAATTCCCGTAAGTTCTAACTCTTTTTAAAATCCCTTTATCCTCAAAATATCGGATTATTCTTGTAACATGCTGCCTGGTTATACCAACCTCCTTAGCTACCTCTCTAACATCAACAGAGCCTTCTTTAGCCACAATGTAAATTGTCTTGGCTTTGGAGGGGTTCCACTCAATATCTGGATACACCTCCTTAGCCCGCTCCATATAGTATATTTTTAATTTCTCTGGTCGCCACTCTTTAACTTCTACCTGATTTGGCAGGACTTTAAACATCGCATCCTCAACCAAATCGCTTACAGATATGCCACTCCAGATAGCAATATTTCCCCTTATCTCCTCCTCCAAATCAAATATCCGCTTCCAATCCTTCCACTTTGGGCGATTTCCTTTATTGTAATATGGGTCAAGCCCAATCTCCAATTTTGGATGCTTAATAATCGCATCCCTTATATTTGGGAATTTCTCTCCCCGATATGACTTGACATAGAAGAACAAGCCTTTATTCTCAAATCCAAGCTCATTCCACTTATCTGTAACAACCTTAGCGAACTTATAGCCCGCCTTCTTCTTGTCTATCTTATGCTCCGCTTGATATTCCTCTGTTAGCCCAACCAAGAGCCAAATATCCTCAAATACCCTTATAACACTCCTTTCCTTCCTCTCGTGGTATCTAATGTGGTCTTCCAGAGAGATGAGATAACTCTCCTCTTTATTCCACAAGCCATAAAATCTCTCCAAATCAAATCTCTTAAAGAGGCTCAATATTATTTCCTCTATCTCATCAAAATACAGATAAGAGGCTTTTATTGACACAGCAACGCCTTCGCCTTGTCTCTCATTTAACTTCCACTCCTTCCCCTTCCCATACTCCATCCCTCGCACTCTTGGAGAGAAGTTAAGATACAGCGTTCTAAACCCGCTTTTTAGGTAGATAACATACTCAAAAAGCCCCTTTCCCTCTTTCCTTAATCCGCTCCTCTTACTGTAAAAAGAGCCTTTGTAATCTCCTAAATTGAACTCTAAATCCCCTCCCTCCTTCCTCCAAATAGAAATCAGAGCATAATACAGGCTCTTATCTCCAAAGAAAGCACTGGCTTGTGAGCCGTGAATAATCCCCTTTGTATGTTTTTTTGGAGGAGGAGAATTAAAGTCAGCACCCCTTCTCCCCCCTCCAATATTAAGTATCAATTACCTCGCTAATAAACTTTCTAAACTTTTGAATTCCTGCTCTTATTATGGGCGCTGACTCCATAATCAGTCTTTATGGCTATTCCTTCTTAAATAAGTAGTGTTTTGATTTTGCCTTTCTTACCTTACGCCCACAAGACCTTATAATAGCCCTCTAAATCTAATACCCTCTTTGCTTCCTCTATTTTGATAAGCAACTCTATATTATCCAGCAAAGAAGCATAAGTTAAGTTAAGAGAGAGAGTCAGAACTTACAAAAGGAAAAAATAGAAAACCTTTTAAAAGGGTAGGCTATACAAAACATTACAAAATAGGAAACAAAACAATGGTAGAATGTGAGGAACCTTTTGACACATCAGGAACTGGGAAGACGAAAGAAGAAGCGAGGCAGAAGGCATATCAAAATGCTAAGAACTTCTGTGAAAGGACACATGCAGAAGATTGTCCCGGTGCAGAAGAGGTTGGATCCGGTGAATACCGAGATGATGGCCAGGGAAACATCACTTACATCACTAACTACAAATGCGTTATAGAGGTGTAAGGAAAGAATAAAGGCAGCATATAAAATCTCCGCCTCTTGGTATTACCCCCCAAGTTGAGTAGGTAGGGAACCCACTCTTAAATATTTATATATGCATTAATGAATGTATTCATTATGGTAAAGAATGTAGCCCTATCTGACGAGGTGATAAAAGAGCTCAACAAGCGGAAAGAGGGAGGAGCGAGTTACAGCCAAGTAATTAAGAAATTGCTGGTAAATCTGCCAAAAACAGATGCAGAGCGATTGTATGAATTATTTGAGCCTTTTAGAGAAGGAGTTTGTAAAATAATTGCCCCTGAGATGCAACATCCAATAGAACTGTTTCGGATAATCTGCATTAAGTTCGCAAAGAAAAAGCATAAGTGCGAGGAAGACATAGATAAACTTGTGGAGGCTCTTCAAGGGTTTATGGATGAAATGGAGGAGGAAGAGGGATGAAGATTATATTTAAAGATGGATATGTAGTGATAGATGGAATAGAGACTACAATACCTGAAGAATATTGGAAAGAAAGATGGAAAGGAGCACAAATATACAAAAAAGCATTTGAAATAGCGAGAAAGATGATAGCAGAATCTCAATAATTTCTACTTCCAAACCCGCTCATAATCTTCCTGTATATCCTCAAAGCTAAGATTTAGATACATCTCCGTTGCTTTAATGTCCGAATGCCCTAATATTTGCTGTAACGCTCTCAAATTCTTTGTATGCTTAAGGAAATTAACAGCAAAGGAATGCCTAAATGTGTGTGCTGTAACATTCTTTTGGATTTTCGCTTCCTTTACATACTTCCCCACCAATTGCTGTATCCTCCTCGTTGATATTTGCTTCTTACGAGTAGAAAGAAAGATATGCCCCGCCTCTATCTTTTGAGCGTCAAGATAAAATCTTGTCTCTCTCAACAACTCTGCGGTAATAGAAACATATCTATCCTTCTCTCTCTTTGATTGCACGATCTTTAGCTTCTTATCAAGGAAGTCAATATCACGAGTCATCAAATTTGCTACTTCGCTTATTCTTAACCCGCATTGCCACATCAGTTTGATTATCAAGTAATTCCTGAAGGCATCTTTGGATGCAACTTCCAAAACCCTTTCAACTTCCACCCCATTCAAGTAATCTGGTAGCCTCTTCATAATTTCACATTTCTCTACTAATGTGAAATAATTTTCATTTTATGGCGAGCACCCCCTAAAAAGAAGGGGGGCTGTAAGCCCTTCTTTTCGGCTTATTCCTCTTCTCTTCACTCTGTTACAAAATTGGAGTAAGGACATTTCTTATAATCCAATTTGGGGCTTGGATTTTGCCTTTTGGTGGTTACTTTAACTACACCCTTAAAGGACTTTGAACATTTGATGTTCATTTCCCTTTAAGGGGGTCTTAACCTTAGTAAAAATCTCAACTTCTACCTCATCATCAAGCCGAAAACCGTCTATTTTTTTCCTTACTATCCCACTTGATTTTCTACTTCTCTCAAAAG
>QMQV01000149.1 GCA_003649085.1 Thermoproteota archaeon | reverse complement strand
CACTATTATGATGAGGTTGCGGTGATAAACTTTGAAAAGCTTCTTGAGGACATTAGGAGTGGTCGTATTAATAAGTTGTGGAAGGAGTACCAGAGGCGTTTTGTCGATGATCGTTATTTTTACAACGATTGCTATATAGAGGCTTGTCTTCACATCATTGATTTTCTTACCGAGGATGAGAATGAATTAGCATTGTCTGGCGGTGATGAAATAGGTTACTATCCCGAAGATTATGTAGTGAGCCCAGATGATCGGTATCTGGCATGTATTTACGGGCGAACCATGATTGGAATTTGGGACTTGAAGAGGCGTCAAGTCATTTACAAGTGGCGTATGCGGAAGACGATAAAAGATCGGGAGGAGCGGTTAGACGCAGTGCGTGGACTTTCTTGGCTTGGAAATGACAAGCTGGTGATTGTCTGGCTCGATGCAATTGCAGTTTTAGACTTGGAGATACGATGAGGCGTCGTATGATACGTCGTCTGTAGTAGAACCCCATACATGAGCATTAGGGTGATTGCGATGAGTGACAAATTGGATGAGCATAAAGTTGAAAGGTTTTTGAGTCGGGCGGATGAGCTTGAGAGAAAGGGTGATATTGATGATGCTGTCAGGTACTATACGGCAGCTCTTTATCTTGACCAGGAAAATAACTTTATTCGAAGAAGGTTGCGTGAGCTGAAAAGGATTAGCCTCATTAAGTTTTTTCCTCGCGCTATAGCTCTCGTTGATGATGCTAGCTACGATGGCAAGTACTTACCACTAATTTTCAGGCACAATCTGGAGCTTATGGTCTTGGATATCGAGACAGGCGCTGAGGCTTTCAGATTAAGAGGTAAGATGGTTAGTCGGGCGTTCTGGTTTCCTAGGACACATTATCTTGGTGTCGCATTACGAAATGGTGATGTCTGCGTGGTAGACGTGGGTAGCGGCAGTATGAGGCGTATTTTCAACGTTCATGATGTGGCCAGCTTTAAGTATATAACCAGTGTGACGTGTTCTAGAGACTGTTCGAGGGTGCTTATCGCATTGGATAGAGAAAAGTTGATCCTCGTTAAGAATCCGTTATCGAAACCGGAGTTTGTACCGATAGATGAGGAGATATACTGCCGGGCAATATATCTTCGCCCAGATGGTGAGTATGTTGTAGTTTTGGGTGACGAGGCGAACTACGTATTCAAGTTGGAGGATGGTGGGCAGCTGCTGTTCATTGCGCAGTTCATGGGCCGCTATGGCGAGGCTGGATCTGCCATATGGAATAATAGTGGAACGCATTTATATATGCACTATTATGATGAGATTGCGGTGATAAACTTTGAGAAACTTCTTGAGGATATTAGGAGTGGCCGTATTAATGAGTTGTGGGATGAGTACCATAGGAGGTTTGTCGATGATCGTTATTTTTACAACGATTGCTATATAGAGGCTCGTCTTCACATCATTGATTTTCTTACTGAGGATGAGAATGAATTAGCGTTATCTGGCGGTGGAGAAATAAGTTATCATCCTGGAGATTATGTGGTGAGCCCGGATGATCGGTACTTGGCGTGCACTTATGGATATACAATGATAGGTATTTGGGACTTAGAGAGACGCGAAGTCATTTACAAGTGGCGTATGCGGAAAGCATTAATAGAGGATGATATAGAGGATTTAGATATTTTATGTGAAATATCTTGGCTCGGCAACAACAAATTAGTAATTGTTTGGCTTAATGCAGTTGCGGTTTTAGACTTGGACTTATAGTAAGATAAGGTGTGTAGAAAGCCATCATTTTCTTTAATTTTATGTTTAGATGTATAGTGGTTCAGAATTCTACTCTAGTAAGTATGCATATTGCTTGTTTTCATCACCGTGAGTGAACATAGCACATTACGATAGCTCTCTCATAAGAGTCTCATAGGCAAGAGTAGGGATGCTGTATCTCTCTACAAGGAAAAATTTTCTAGATCACTATGTACTCTCTGTACTTAAATCTGGTTGAGGATGTGTAGAGATGTTTAAGACGCATTTGTCTAATAAGTTGTTTGTTGATATTAATTCTGTAAGGCGTGAGAAATTTTTCTTTGAGGGAGATGATATAAAATTGAGATACAAGTCAGACATTATTTTTCTAAGTGACTATACAAAGGTAGCATCATGGAAAAGTTTCGAAACGATAATCGATATAATAATCTCATTTAACAGTCTTTCAACCGATATATATACCAAATAGCATAATTATTCTTGATTTTACATAAGGGTGGTGCATTTTTTAATGCGCAAAGCCATATATAGGAGACATAAATTAGTGTTAATATCCGTTTTTGATAACAATGGAAGTTATGATCAAATAGGCTTCGCTGCATGGAATGGAAATTGGACGATTATTTATTCGTGGACTACATATAATGCAAGAGAAGGAAGAGTGGAATATCATCATGAGATAACAGATATATCGCTTAAAGATGATTGGGTGTATCTATTCGAAATGTATACAAATGGAAATGGCAGAGTGACATTTCAGGTGGAAGGACATGCAGTTGACGGCTCTTGGCGGTGGGAGACCGTTTTCAGAAAAACTGTTACTACAGGCGGATCGTACTTCATAATAGCACCGCAATATTATAATCCATGGTCTCATGAAACATATAGGGACTTTACGGATTACGAGGAAGGTGTAATTGGATGGGCATATCCTCATATTAACTATGACCTAATGTACACGACGATAATCTTTTATAATGGACAGATGATGTACTTTAATGACTGGTATGTATTCTATGACAATGCTCCGTCTGGGGTTTATGTTTATTATACTCCTAATCATGTACACATATTGAATTACTGAGGGTGTTGGGGTTGCGGAAAGCAGCATTTCTCTTAATCCTTTTAACTTCTTTATATTCACTCATCTTGCCATCAGTTATTATTGCTAATAGAGGGTTATTTCATTATGTTATAATACCTACTAGAGCTCTCTATTTTTTGGGCAGTATGAGTTCTAATAAGACCGACAATATTACTGCTCCTGTTCTAATATCACCCGAGAACGCTTGTATAGTTGAAGAGTATCGGCCGATTACCTTCAAGTGGACAAATGTCAGCAAAGCCAAAAATTATACGCTTCAGATAGACATGTCAAGACATTTCAACACCTCATATTTCATAGAGGTAGCGGGTTTAAATACTACCGAATATACTCTCAAGAGTGGCCTCTCATTTGGTCTCTGGTATTGGCGTGTTTATGCTATTTTTGAAGACGGGCAAAGGATATGTTCCGAAATAAGAAACATTATTGTAACGCCTCCTGCGCCCATTTTGAAACATCCTAGAAATTCTTGTACTATCGAGGAATATCATCCGATTATCTTCAGATGGACAAATGTTAGTGGTGTCGAAAATTATACGCTTCAGATAGATACAACAAAATACTTCAACTCATCGGAACTCATAGAGAT
>QMQV01000148.1 GCA_003649085.1 Thermoproteota archaeon | reverse complement strand
AATATGTAGAGGCTATCCTTCGGTAACACGCCTTAGGGAGGCTAAGGAGCAACGGCATGTGCCTCCAGATGTCAGGTATGTAATCCTTTATTTTGGCGATTTTGATCCATCAGGCGTTGACATATTTAGGTGGATTAACGAGGAGCTTAGACCCTATAATATTGAAGTTATTAAGGTTGCTCTGACTAGGGAGCAGGTTCGTAGGTATAGGCTCCCGCCGATGGTACCCAAGAGATCTGACCCACGGTATCGAAACTTCGTTGAAAGATATGGAGAGGTTGCTGTAGAGCTTGATGCTCTGCATCCTGCTGTACTCCGTGACCTCATACGCCAATCAATACTGAGGTACATGGATGTCCATAGGCGTCTCGAAGTCGAGATCTCCGAGAAGATACATACCGAGGCATACGTTGTGGTCGACGAGGTTCTTAGGGACATTAGGCAGAGGCTCATGGATATCGCAGTTGCTAGGATTAGGGAGGAGATAAACCTCGCCCTACCGAACGCATACCAGCAGCTCCTAGAAGCCCTTGAGCGGGGCGAGGAGCTGAGCCTCAGCAACCTATACGACCGTGAAAGAGTCTTGGAGGCTGTAAGGCAGGAGCTTAGGAGGCTGATGTAGGTGGTGCTACATGGCATATAGGATAAGGATCAGCCTGAAGACAGACTCCGAGGTAAATCGTGTCCTGAGGAGGTATGAGGAGATGAAACTGGGTTTCTGTGAAAAGGTCGAAGGGCACAGCTTCGTATATGTCTTTAAGGATAGGGAGTCCATGAGGAAAGGATACGAGATACTGAAAAAGACTGTTCTCGGAAAAGCTCATTAATCAAAAACTTTTTTATTCCTCATCCTCCAGTATCTCGAACAGTATCTTTGCGTTGCCCGAGACCATGCTTTTCAGCTTCTTGTGTATCTTTTTGAGTTCTTCTAGGCTGTTTACCTCGTATGTCATCCTCTCCGAGTAACAGCCCTCCTTCTCGTCGCAGACATAGGCTTGCACCAAGGTCATGTAGACCGACCCCCACTATATTATGGGCTGGTTTATAATAGATCCCCTCATCCCACTAGATGGTTCTAAGACTATGTATGTTTTGGTGGGATTCATTCTACATGTAGGAGGTGCTACATCCTAGACTCGGAGATTAAAGAAAAAGCCAAATAGGTTCAAGCTTATTTTCTTTTAACGAATCTCTTCTTTTCCAGTGTGTTTTGGATCGTGTGTTTTGCTGCTTTGAAGCTTGCCACAAACAACACTCCGAGCATGAACACTATTACAAGGCTTATGAGGAGCTGGTTCTGTATATAACCCGTCTGCTCCTGTACGAGGGACTTTATGTCGGTGCTTATCTCTGCAACAACATAGGTGACATCCCTTATCGACACACTAATCTCCTTGACGGCTTCGAGGACTACCTGTGTGTCCTCGACCTCTTCAAGCGTTGTAGATGATAGTGACTCCAGCTCTAGGCACAGGTTGTTGATCTGCTCTATGGTGGTGTTGAGCCTTGAAAGATACTCTTCCACAGACACGTTATGGGCTTCAAGAGTGTCCTTTACCGAGAGCAATAAGTCCCTAAGCTCCGTGAGGGAATTATTCATAGCAACAAGCTTCGCTTCAAGCCCCTCAATCATAGACTTAAGCTCCTCATAAGTAACGTTGATTTGCCGAGACAACGTTGCATTAACATCCAGTAATGTATCGTTTATACTGGATATATGGGATAAAATAGTGTTGGTTGAGTTCTCTATCTTGCCAACTATCTCGTCAAGCCTCTGCTCAAGAGTGCCTACCTCAAAGCTTGTCCTAGCCTCGACTAGTATACCGAAAATCTCGGTAAACACCTTGACTTGATAAGTTCCCACCAAGTCTGTATCATTAAACAAGCAGTAGTAGACCTCGCTATACGGATCCTCAACCATAGTAAGGTTCACAACCGTTGAATCCGGCTTAACAATACTGGCAATAACTTCGAGACCCGACATAAACCCAGTCATGTTCCTCGGCTCAAAATAGATATAGACAGACTCGTTAAGCTGGAGAGAAGCCTTATCAGTATAGGCACTAAGAGAAACAGGACTCAAATAAACATAGTAACCAGCCTCAATAGTGTACTCGGCAGGAAGACTCAAACCACTAACAACAACATCATCAGAGGCTATAACAACCTCCTTAACAACCTCACCACCATACCTAAACCTAACAACCCAACCCCTAGGAAACCACTTCAAATGCACATAGTCATCATTGGTAGCGTCTTGCACTATCCATAACCACTTGTTCTCATCCTCAACACGCTCAACACCATTATAGGGAACGCCATGATTACCATAACCACTCAAATCAACATAATGAGTACCATTAAAGAAAGTCGGGTCAAGAAACAACACAAGCCCAGAAGCATTAATGACATGACTATTATAATTAGTGGAAATCTCGGAATTAGTTAGTGCACGGTTATAGACACGGACAAAAGATATGTAGCCATTAAAGAAGTAGGATGGTGGTTTTTGCTCAGTATCAAGATCGTTTGCGTTTGCACCTATGATCATTCTTACAGCATCATATACTTCCAGCTCGTCTGCATCCTCGTTCCATTCGGCATCTAACTGAGAGTTGAGATAGTGTTTTCTAACGCCGTTTGCAAATGTAACGACAAAGTAATACCACTTACCTGTTTCAACTGTTGATGAAGTCCTATGCGTTGTTGGTAGCCTTAACCAGCTCCACAAACGTCCATCTCTGAATCCGAATGCATAATAGTTATTCCTGTCAAGTATCGGGTTTTCACCTGTTAAGAAGGAGCATGGTTTCACTAGTGCTTCAAGAGTTATTGACCTAACATTCAAAATATCCGAACGAGGCACACTCACGTAGTCGTCTTGTCCGTCGAATCTCCATTTATACATGTGTGGTGCTATTATGTAGCCCTTGCCTATATATGCTTGTGTTGTTATTATTGGTACAAATACTAGTTGTTCTGGTTCTTGAGCCTCTATAGGGTAAACTCCAACACCGAAGGTAATGAAAAACAATAGCATGAAAACAAACAATCTTCTAAACATCACTACTCATCCCCACAGTAAAAATATTATATGGAAACCCAAATAAATTGTAGTCTGGTTTGTTTTGCGAATAGTAAAGGAGGGTGTATTTGTTAATGTAGTAGGTGCTACATCTGTTAATTGATACTTTCGATTTGGTGCCTGACCTATTATTAGGTATCTTCTGTTGTATATTGGGTGCCTGATATGGTCGATTCTAGTTTCTGGAGGGTTGTGGATGAGCTGGGGAGGAAGGTGGGGGAGCTTAGGGTTGTTGGTAGTCTTGGCAAGGTGCAGGAGCTGGTTGAGGAGATTTATGCGGATGCCTTGTATCTCAGGTTGAAGCTCAGAAATGAATTTGGGGATGTAAAAAAGGGTTGAGCTAAAAATCAGTCTTT
>QMQV01000147.1 GCA_003649085.1 Thermoproteota archaeon | reverse complement strand
TTTGATATAAAGGAAAAGAAGAAAGAAATTGTTTTTCATCCCGAGAAAAATATAGCCGAGCGGGACGGAAAAAAATATAAAATACCTCCTATGACTTTTTGCCCGCTTTCGGCATTTTATTATCTTCAGTTACAAGACCTCGCTTTATATAGGGCCCATAAAATAAAACTTCTTTCTAAAGAGGAAATTTATATTTTAGAAGCAAGGGTTACAGAAGAAAAAGGTGATGTTGTATTGCTGGAAGGAGAAGTCAGAAGAGAGGATTTGTCATCTAACCATGGAGTGGCTTTTGAGATTTATATGTCGAAAGAATTTAGAGCCCCTCTTCTTTTAAAAATCAAAACAGCTGCCGGGGTCATAATAGCTAGAGCAATATAATTTCGCAGCAAATACGCCTAAGCCCGCCGGCTGGGCCTGCTTGTCTCTGACGGGATTAGAGTAAAACCGGCAAAGTGTAACTAATTTTACAATTTTATGTTTATATTGACAATATGTAAAAAAGAAGGTATACTTTATCTATGATTACCCGTAATATTCAAGCAAAAATACAATCTTACTGGAAGCAATATCCTGTAGTTACTATTACCGGGCCCAGGCAGTCTGGAAAAACTACTCTTTGTAAAATGTTATTTCCAAAACAGCCGTATTTTTCTTTAGAAGACATTGATATTCGTAATTATGCCCGCAATGACCCTAGGGCATTTTTAGAAAAGCATCTTGAAAAAGGCGTGGTTTTGGATGAAATTCAGCGTGTCCCTGAATTAACATCTTATATTCAGACGATTGTAGATGAAAAAGCAAAAGAAGGGCTTTTTGTCCTTACCGGGAGCCAAAACTTCGAATTATTAAATACTATAGGCCAGACATTAGCCGGAAGGACAGCTTTAGCAACTTTACTGCCTTTTTCTTTTGATGAGATTTATAAAACAACTTCACCGTCTTTAGATATTGTTATGCAGAAAGGGTTTTACCCGCGGATACATGATAAGAAGCTTAATCCTCAGGAGGCGCTTTCTTTTTATGTAAGTACTTATCTCGAGAGAGATATTCGTTCGTTAATTAACATTAAAGGCCTTTCTAGATTCGAAACTTTTTTGAAATTATGCGCTTCGCGAACCGGGCAGGTTTTGAATCTTTCCAGTTTGGCAAATGACTGCGGAATAAATCATAATACGGCAAAGAGCTGGCTTAATGTATTGGAGGCAAGCTATGTTATATTTTTAGTTAGGCCGCATTATAAAAATTTTAGGAAAAGGCTTGTCAAATCTCCCAAGTTATATTTTATTGATACAGGCCTAGCCGCATATCTTTTGGATATTGAAAATCCAAAACAGCTTGCTAGCCATCCTTTGAAAGGAGCTTTATTTGAGACTTTTGTGGTTACGGAAATCTTGAAACAGCGCTTGAACGCGGGAAAAAGAAGTAATCTTTATTATTTTCGAGATAATGTCGGCAATGAGGTTGATTTAATATTGGATTATGGTACTGAGGTTATTCCGGTAGAAATCAAACTTGGTAAAACCATTAACAGAGATTTTTTAAAAGGGCTGAGATATTATTATAAATTGAATTCTAAGAGTAAAAAAGGATATCTTATCTATGGCGGCAATGAAAACCAGCTGCGTTCCGATGTTAATATCAGCAGTTATCAAAATATATCTGGTATAAAGGAATTTTGAATTTTTTGTATCCAAGAAATTCAGAATCACGCTTCTTATAAAAGTAAAGACTTCTAAGAGCAATATAATTACAGGATGAAGAAAAAGTTTAAAAGAATACTCATAATAAATCCTTATGGTATAGGGGATGTGCTATTTACCACGCCGGTAATAAGAAACTTAAAGGAAGAATTCCCCGATGCCCGCATAGCCTATATATGTAATTCAAGGGTAAGGCCGTTCCTTAGGCAGGATAAATTTTTAGATGAAGTTATTGCATTTGAAAAAGAAGAGATGGTTAAGATATTAAAAAGATCAAAGATTGATTTTTTTAAAAAAGGCTGGGCATTCATAAGCTCTATACGTAAGAAAAGATTTGATTTAGTTATAGATTATTCTTTAAATTTTCAATTCAGCATGTTTACTGTGTTTGCAGGCATAAAGACAAGAATAGGCCTTGATCGTAAAAGACGCAGCCGTTTTTTGACTAAAAGAATACCTTTGGAAGGATTTTCTGATAAGCACGTGGTTGATTATTATTTATCTGTTTTGGAATTGATTGGTATACAACCTAAAAGATTTCCCCTGGAGTTAAATATGCGTAAAGAAGATCTGGATGCTGCTAGCGATATCTTAAGGATGAAAGGCATAAATCCAGGTAAAGATTTTTGTGTAGCAATTTGTCCCGGAGGAGGGCAAAGCTGGGGAGAACAAGCAGACCGAAAACATTGGCCGGCAGTAAAGTTTGCAGAACTAGCTGATCAAATCATTAAAGAGCTTGGGGTGAAAGTGATGATATTTGCAGGACTCAAAGAAGACTCTATCGGCAATAAAGTTAGTAATTTCATGAAAGAAAAGGCATTGAATTTTTCAGGAAAGACAAGTTTGGTTGAATTTTTATCGCTCCTGTCAAAATGTAAGCTTTTGATTGCAAATGACGGAGGCCCGCTTCATATAGCAGCTGCTTTGGGATTGAATGTCGTTTCGATATTCGGCCCGGTAGATGAAAAAGTTTATGGGCCTTATCCTGACCAGGCAAAACATCTGGTCATAAAAAAGGATATTTCCTGCCGTCCATGCTATAAGAATTTCAGGCTTGCCGATTGCTTGCATGACAAAGAGTGCCTGATTTCTATAAGTATAGAAGAAGTTTTTGATAAAGTTAAAACTTTTTACAAGGATAAAGGATAAAGGATGAAGTGAATATGGATTATATTGTTACTTTTTCCTTTATCCTTTTGCCTTTAACCTTGTATAAGTAAAAGGAGGATTGATTTGTTAGAAAAAATTGCTTTAACTGTGGTAATTCTAACCAAGAATGAAGAAACAAGAATCGCAGATTGTATTAAGTCAGTCTTTGACTGGGCAGGCGAGATAATCGTTGTTGATGATGAATCAACCGACAATACTAAAGAGATTGCAGAAAGCTTGGGAGCAAAAGTTTTTGTACGCAAGATGGATATCGAAGGGAAGCACCGGAATTGGGCTTATGCAAAAGCAAGTAATGACTGGATTTTTAGTGTAGATGCGGACGAAAGACCGGATGAAGAGTTGAAAAAGGAAATAGCTGAAATTATAGAGAATACCGAGCATACTCACTTTTCAATGCCATTTAAAACTTACATAGGTGATTATTGGATAAAATGGGGGGGTTGGTATCCTGCGCCTAAAGTGAAATTATTTAGAAAAAGTAAATTTAAATATGAAGAAGTAGAGGTCCACCCCAGGATTATAGCTGAAGGCAGTTGCGGACGCCTGCAAGGTGATGTAGTCCATTACAGCTA
>QMQV01000146.1 GCA_003649085.1 Thermoproteota archaeon | reverse complement strand
CTTCAAACAACATTATCTATCATAACAACCTTATTGATAACGGAGTACAAGCATCTCTTTATGAATCATATGATAATCTCTGGGATGATGGTTATCCTTCTGGCGGCAACTATTGGAGTGATTATGTTGGTGTTGACTTGTCTAGTGGTCCTTATCAGAATGAGACTGGTAGTGATGGAATAGGTGACTCACTGTATATTATTGATGTGAATAATACTGATAGATATCCTTTGATGGGTCCGTTTGGTGGATTAACTAGTGAAGGGCAGAACGTAACTGCCTACCCTTCATCTGATGTTTGCTTAATTTTCGAAAATGTAGCTCAAGAAGGATTGACTACTGTTAGCGTCACGGATGATGGTCCTGAACCTCCAAGCGGTTTCAAATTGGCTGGAAAATATTATGATATTGAAACAACAGCAAACTATACTGGAAAGATTAGGATTCGTATAATCTATGACGATGCTAATATGATGCAGAAAGAAGAAACAGCCTTATGTTTAATGCAGTGGAACGAAACTTCAAATGAATGGGTGGACATAACAACCATGCTAGATATAGAAAACAATGTAATTTATGGAGAGACAACCCATTTAGCGATTTTCGCATTAACGGTTAAATTGACCCCATCAGGTGGATTCATAAAGTGGAAAACCCTCTCCATCATGATGAAGTAAAACATCCACTTAATAACCAAAAACTTCGGAAAACAAGCATAAACCCCTTTTATTCATTATCCGATAGTTGGTTATGACGTGATGTTACATGAAGTTGGTATTATCTTCCATAATTCTTTTATTGGCTTTACAGTTGAATTTTATATTGGAGAGGGAGTGTTTTGGGGAGGAGGCTTGTTCTTCTTTTCTTAGCGTTTACTGTCTTGTATGTTGTGGCTTTGTCTGTGGATGTTAGTAGCAATGTTGAGAATAGATCTCTCAGGGTTGTTGGTAATGTCAGTGTAGTCTACTTTTATGGTGAGGGTTGTCCTCATTGTGCTAGGGTTAAGCCTTTAATCGATACATTGGAGTCTAAAGGAGTTATCATTCAGCGTTTTGAGGTTTTTGCTGATAGGGATAATCTCAGGCTTCTAAATGAGTATTTTGAGAGGTTTAATGTTCCCGTTGCTGATAGGGGTGTTCCAGCGGTCTTCGTTAAGGATTCTTACTTGGTGGGAGATGCAAACATCTTAGAAAACTTGGAGCATCTACTATTAGGTGATGAACGAGGAAAAGAGAAAGACATTGTTCAAACTATAGGTGAGGAAACTGAAGCATGTAACTCTGATGTTGAATCAGGTGGAGTTGACTGCTTATCTCTCGTCACCATTAGCGTTGCTGCTTTGGTAGACTCCATTAATCCTTGTAGTATGGCTATTTTGTTCTTCTTGTTGGCTGGTTTGCTTTTGCTTAAGAAACGCAGAAAAGCCCTGAAGGTTGGTTTAGCTTTCACGTTGTCTGTCTTCATTGCAAACTTGCTGTTTGGCTTTGGAATATTGTCAACTATCGTGTTGTCTGGCTTGTCTAGCGTTTTTAAAGCTGTCGCTGGCGCTATAGCTGTACTGACTGGCATTTTGTTGTTGAAAGACGCCTTCTTTTACGGTGCTGGCGGCTTCAAAATGGAGGTTCCAGAATTTCTGAGACCATGCTTGAAGCGTAGACTTAGCAGAGCATTTTTCGGTAGGAATTCTGGACCGATAGCTGCCTTTATTGTCGGGTTTTTGGTTACAAGCTTCGAGGTTCCATGCACTGGAGGCCCATACTTCTACGTACTAGCCAGAATGGCAGATGATGCTACAAGAATGCAGACAATTCCGATATTGATTTATTATAATTTGATTTTTGTCTTGCCGCTTGTGCTGATTACCGCTCTACTCTATTTTGGCTCTGTTCATGTTGAGAGGGCTAGGGAATGGAAGGATCATAACAAGCGCTTAATAGATTTTATAAGAGGCTTACCAATGATTGCTGTAGGCTTAATAACCATTCCGTCAACACAGCTGAGCCAAGTGTTAATAGCAGTCTTAAGCTTCTACAAGGTTCTCTATGTTCCATTAATCCTTGCCTTAACCTTTTACGCTGTATATCAGTTCTTGTCTAGAAGTGAAAATAGAAGTAAAGCTTTGAAATGGACTTTGGTAACAGCCCTAACAGTGGTGATAATGGTAGCAACAATAATGACTGCGCAAACAATAATCCCGAAGCAAATGGAAAAAACAAAAACAACAATCACATCAACTCTTGAACCTTGTCCTGATCCTAAAAACGTTACTGAATGCTGTATAATGGATCAACAAACAGGTTATTACATAACTGCAGACATAAATGCAAATGGAGATTGCTTCATCATACCAGGACCTATAGCAGCTACTGGTGTGAATTGTCAAGGTCATACGATAACTGGAAATGGAAACGGGATCGCTTTCAACATAAGCAACAGTGACAATTTCATTATGGGGTATTGTAGGATAACTAATTTCACCATTGGTATAAACATAGAACCGGGTTCGGATCTTGCGATAATAGAGAAAAATGAGATTTATGACAACAACGAAGCAATCCTCTTCAACGCAGACCCAGACTTACCTCCTTCTTACGGCTCTGTAATAAGAAATAACATAATTTATAACAACCTCTTCGGAGTCCACATCAGAAAATCCAAAGAAAACAAGATCTACAATAACTATTTCGCCAACAATTACTACCATGCTTACGATGATTCAGGTTACGAGAACTATTGGAACACGACTAAAACTGAAGGAACTAACATAATAGGAGGCCCTTACATTGGAGGAAATTACTGGGATGATTATGTAGGCTTAGACACGGATGGAGATGGTATAGGAAACACTAACCTACCCTACAACCACAACAATTGGATTCTGATGGGAGGTGACTACCTACCCCTAACGGACAGCCAAGCCCCAAAATATTCAAACACAACTGTCTCGCAAGTCCCAGAAGCTCCCTACATGTACACATTAAACATAACATGGACCGATAACGTTGCAATCGAAAAAGTAATTTTAGAACTAGACGGAACCAATGTAACCGACATAAACAAGGTATATGAAAACATAGACTTTACAAGCTACAGTGGACCCGGCTATGTCAGCGTACCACTCGAACACAAAGTAATCTACAGCAAAACTTTACTCAACTCATCTTTAGGAACCCACTATTACAAGTGGTATGCTAAAGACACAGCTGGAAACTGGAACTCCACTCAACTTCTAACCTTCAATGTAACAAATACTATTCAAATGAGCATAGGAATAAGCCCAATCCTAGAAGTAAAAGCCAATATAACAACCCAAGGAAAAGGCAACATAATAGAAGCAATAGAACAAGTTCAAGTCTACTTCAAGATAGACGATAACTGGTTTAGTATGCCAATGACCTACAACCAAACAACAAAGCTTTACACAGCCCTACTACCAGCCTACAATCAACTAGCAAACAAAACCATAGAATACTACATCATGGCCAGG
>QMQV01000145.1 GCA_003649085.1 Thermoproteota archaeon | reverse complement strand
GTATGGTTTTTCTTACCTATGCTCCTCAAATACGACTTTCTACCCTTAGCAATGGCCATAGCAAGCGTCCCTTACTTCTGGAAAAACCGGAAGAATCTGTCGTTTATTGAGGTCTTCAGTGCTGTGTGGTTGATTCTAGCTGTACTGTTCTACCACATAATGTCCTACAAAACCCCCTGGCTTGTTGTACACATAGTCGCCCCTCTCTCTCTTTTCGGTTCAATATACGTGGGAAGAGAATTATTTAATCTTGACAAAGAGGCTTTGAGGTTTGCTTTCATTTTTGCAGCCATAGCAACACTAGTTGTTTCTTTCCACATCACCTACATAAATTACAACGATGCTCGAAATGAAGAGCTGATATATGTGCAAACTCAGCCTGGAGCCGTTGAAATTGCTGAAACAATAAAAGATCTTATTTCAGAGGGTAGGAAGGTCGCTGTATACGTACCAGGTCATCACTACTGGCCGCTACCATGGATGCTGAGGCACGAAAGCGTAACATTTACAGCTGGTGGTTGTCCCATAGGATACGACTACGTTTTTACAACTATGAAAGAGGAGTGTGAGAAAAAAGGTTACGTTCCATTAAAAAGTTATGAATTCAGAGTTGGATTTTACTTCTGGAAGATGGCCAAAGGGAAATAGATTTAACTAATGGTTAAATTACTTAAAAACCATGAGAAGTGATATAGTAAAGAAGGGTATAGACAGAGTTGCTCACAGAGCTCTTCTAAAAGCATTAGCTATAACCGATGATGAGTTAGATAAACCATTTATAGGCGTCGCTAACGCCTACAACACTATTGTTCCAGGTCACATGAATCTAGATAAAATTACTGAGGCTGTAAAAGCAGGAATATATGCAGCAGGTGGCGTTCCATTTGAGTTTGGAATAATAGGAATATGCGATGGAATTGCTATGGGTCACGTGGGTATGAAGTACGCGCTACCGTCAAGAGAACTTATAGCAGACACTATAGAGGCCATGGTTGAAGCTCATCAGTTTGATGGTCTCGTGGTTGTTGGTGCATGCGATAAGATCGTTCCTGGAATGTTGATGGCGATGCTCAGACTTAACATTCCAGCGATAGCAGTAACTGGTGGCCCAATGATTCCCGAGAAAATATTTGGTGAAAAAGTATCCATAAAAGATGCTTTCGAGGCTGCAGGGTTGTACAAATCTGGAAAGCTCAACGACGAGGGTTTAAAGCTCTATGAGGATTTCTGCGCCCCATATTGCGGGAGTTGTCAAGGATTGTTTACAGCCAACACCATGCAAATACTAACCGAGACACTTGGTTTAAGTCTGCCTTACTGTTCAACATCTCCAGCTGCTTCATCAAGAAAGCTTAGAATTGCAAAAGAAAGTGGTAAAAGGGTTGTTGAGCTTGTTAAGCAGGATATAAAACCCCTTGACATAGTCACGGAGAGGTCTTTTGAGAATGCTATAACAATGGATATGCTAATCGGAGGTTCCACAAACACCGTTCTTCATCTTCCAGCAATAGCGAGGGAAGCGGGAATAAAGCTCGATCTTGAAATGTTTGATGAAATTGGAAGGAGGGCACCGCATATAGTGTCGCTAGATCCTGCCAGTAAAGACATGATAGTTGACCTAGACGAGAGTGGTGGAGTTCCGATGATAATAAAAAAGGCAAAACATCTGTTCCACGATGAGCTAACAGTCAGCGGTCTGAGTCTTTATGAGGTAGCTGAAACCGCAGTGGTGAGAGGAAGAGACATCATCAGAAGTCTGAGCGAACCGATACATAAAGAGGGTGGAATAGCAATTTTAAAGGGTAATTTAGCTGAAAAAGGGGCTGTTGTTAAAGCTGCTGCTGTTCAGCAAGACATGTTAAGATTTGAGGGGCATGCTAAAGTTTACGATAGCGAACAGGAAGCACTAAAAGCGATACTTGGTGGTGCTATTGAAGAAGGAGATATAGTAGTCATAAGGTACATGGGTCCGAAAGGTGCTCCGGGTATGCCAGAAATGCTGCTACCAACTGCAGCAATCGCTGGAATGGGCTTGCAGAGAGTTGCATTGATTACTGATGGTAGATTCAGTGGCGCTACTAGAGGACCTTGCATAGGACATGTTTCACCAGAGGCCGCTGAGGGGGGAACAATAGCGCTGGTTGAAGAGGGTGACGTAATAAGTATAGATATACTCTCAAGAAAATTAGAGCTAAAAGTTGACAGAGATGTACTTGATGAGAGAAGATCTAAATGGAGACCAAAAGAGAGAAAATTAAAAGGATTCTTAGCAAAATACGCAAAGCTCGTAAGAGGGGCTGACGAGGGTGCCACCCTTTTCTAACATACTTTCCTCTATTTTGGTTCTTTCAGCGCTTTCCCTTCCATTCATCTTATTTCTCGCCCTAACTATAGTAGTACCGGGTTTTTTTATTTGGTTAGGTCTAAGAGTTATCGATGAGGAAAGAAGCATCATACACTGTGGAATTGCAAATTTAGTTGCATTGATAGTAGCAACCTTTGTAACTTTTATCGTTAATTTGGTCCCGCTGATCCCACTAATTCCATTCTTCGTATTTATCAAACCAATAGTATTCTTTCTAATCTATCTTTTCGTGCTTAAAGTCGTACTTGATATAGAGCTATTTGAAGCACTAGTAGTAACACTGATCGCAATAGCAATAATATTCGCTATAGCGTTCATAATGCTGATACTAACAGGATTTTGGTACATCTCGTTCACACCTTCGCCCACAAAATTTTATCGTTTTTAATTATTTAATTAAAGGTATCCTAGCAAAGTTTTCTAGTTCCAAGATTTTTTCCCAAACAGCCTTGCACTTACAGTCTAAGTTCAGTAAATACTTTCTGTTTTGTGTTAATGAATACTTTCTCAAAGCGCTTGCAACCTCTCTGTCACATCTACCGCAGTTGTGTGGTCCTCTCCGCTTACCAGCTGCTACTGGATCGCTGATTACCTCAATGTCGCTAATTCTTCTTAAACATTCCACAGCTGACCATAGCCAAGGAGGTCTATACAATCCAGCAGCCCACAATCTCTCTACAAGTGTTCCTTTTTGTACATTTGTCAAATTTATCGAGATTACATCAACTAAATCCTTTATTTTCTCAGCGGAACTTACAACATCTTCTATTGCCTCGTACTCAGAAAGAAAAAGTGGTTTAAGTAGAAGGTACGCCTTTACCCTGAATCCAAATTCTTTCAAAGTTTTTGCCGCCCTAACAAAATCTGAAAACATGAATCCCTTATTTATGCATAACTCTCTGATCTTATCATCTGCTGTTTCAAGACCAATACCTACCTCCAAATTTACTTCTCTAAAATCCTCAAGCGCATCTTCTGTAATAAATTCTGGTCTACTTTCTACGATTAACTTCTTTGTACCGACTTTTTTAATCATGTCTTTCAAAAACAACCTTACTTCCCTGCTAACCTCCCTATCATCAAAAAAGCTTCCAGAAGTAAAAATTTTGAGTACAGGCGTAGGTTC
>QMQV01000144.1 GCA_003649085.1 Thermoproteota archaeon | reverse complement strand
GAAGTGTGCCTTTGGATGTCTTGCTCCGTTGTAGTGGTTTTTAACAGCGACTAAAGCCAAGTCTTCCCTCGTCCACCCCCACTCTTTAAAAGCCCTATTTGCTGCCATTGCGAACATTCCTGGAGCACTAACAACTGGCATGGCGAGACTAAAAATGCCTTCAATCGGCGGTAATCCCCTAGAACCCGCATCCATTAACTTCTCCACACCAGCTGCAAGAACTATGTCGTACGCGCCGCTTGCAACAGCAAACGCTGCATTCCTTACATTGTCCATTCCAGTTGCACAGTAATTTTCAACCCTTGAGATTGGCTTTCCAAAGAACTTTAATGTGTTACTAAATACATTTCCGCTAATTCCAGTGGATGAATAAAATGTTCCGCACCACACGGCTTCTATGTCTTTTAATTCCACATTCGCATCAGCAAGAGCTTCATACGTTGCTTCAACTAGCAAGTCTTCATGATCTTTTTCCCAGTGATGTCCGAATTTTGTAACACCGCAACCTATTATAGCTACTTCTTGCACAAAACATCACCTCACCAAACGAGCTTTCCAGCCGTAGTACCTAAATCCGTTCTTCTCAAACAAAAGCCTAAATGTTCTTTCGACTTCTACGTCACAATCCATGCCATCAAAGTCTCTTATAACATCAGTTATCTCAAAAAAGACTCTCCCTCCACCTTCTAGATCTACTACTGCAACGCAGTGTGGATGTACTCCGTCTCCCGTGTAGTTTCCAGGCATGACAAGGTAATCTATCGTGTAAGTGTATATCTTACCTCTAAATCCAAGCTTAACCTCGTCGTACTCATCCTTAGCTCCACACTCAACACAACATCTGCTTATTGGATAGCTTACTGTTCCGCACTTCCTGCACTTCATACCGTAGAACCGTATGATTGACTTCTCGTCTCTCCAGTATTTAGCAAGCGATGGCCTATCAGGCGCATCCCTCACCCCTACAAAATTTCTAATAAACAAGTAATCTCCATAACTTATCTCCTTCTTGCTTTCAATCATTCTTCCAAGATTTGTTCTTATCTCCTCGTCAATTTCGATTACAAATGCGTCAGCTCCTTCTCCAAACCCGCTGAAAATTATCCTTCCACTCCTTTCAAGCTGAGATGCCAGCATGATGAATGGATGAGCTGTCCCAGCAATTCCTATGTCAAAGAAAAAGAGTTCCTCAGGTTTTGCACCAACAGCTTTTAGCAGTCCAGCATAACTTTTTGGATCTGGTGAAGAAACAACCATTCTGTCAATATCTGCAGGTGTTATCCCCACTTTAGCAAAAAGCGGCATTGCCGCTTGCTGAACGTTTGCAGCGTAAGCGTATCTTGCATCAAGACGTGCATCAAAATCCCTCACGTAATTTTCGTCACTCTTCATCCATAAACCAGGAATCGGTTTGGTTGTTGTGTTGTACCCAACAATTTTTGCTGGGCCGTCTCTCTCAATGCATAACGCCACAGCGGCATCTCCATACAGCTGCTCATACAAAGTCCCGGGCTTAGTTGGTATGCAGTCCGCTGCTACTACTAAAACTCTACTAAACTTTCCAGAATCTACTAGCTCATTTGCCGTTATCAGTGCATTGGTTGAAGCTCTAAATGTGTCTGTTATGTCCATTGTAAATACACTGCTATCTAAATCTAAAGCGGAAGCTACAAAACTAGCACACTGCTTTATTTTAAATGGTGGACTTGTTGATGCGAATACGACTGCATCAAATTTCCCTTCTAACATCCTCGCAGCTTCAACCGCCATGGTTAGACTGTCCTCATCCCAGTTTGCTACCGCTTTTTCACCACCAAAAGATTGCATCCCCGTTTCTTTTGCAATTTCGTCTCTCTTTAACCTCCAAACTGGTATATAGGTGCTACAACCTACGATAGCTGCCAATATATCACCTCTCAATAAAATATTTCCTATATTTTTCTCTTAAACGTTTTTTATCGAACTTTCCAACACTCGTTTTTGGAATATCATCGATGAAGATGATGTCATCTGGCAATTGCCATTTTGCAAAACTTTTCTTCAAAAACCCCAACAACTCATCTTTTGACACTTTTCCTTTGTACTCTTGCTTTAGGACGACAAATGCCAGCGGTCTCTCTTGCCACTTAGGATGTTCAATGCCCACAACGCAAGCTTCGAACACTCCAGGATGTGCCATGAGGGCGTTCTCTAAATCGACGCTACTAATCCATTCTCCACCGCTCTTTATAACATCCTTGAGCCCGTCAACGATTTTAAGATAGTCTTCTGGGGTAATTATTCACACATCTCCGCTATTCCACCAACCATCTTTAAAGCTTTCTTTTGTTCTTTCATCGTTGTAGTACTCCTTTGCAACCCACGGTCCTCTTATCCACACTTCGCCCATTGTTTTTCCGTCCCACCCTACTTCCCTACTCTTTGAATCAACAAGTTTCATCTCAATACCCAAGACAGGCAATCCCTGTGTTTTCTCAGTTCCCAGAGCTCTTCTCCCTCGACTTTCAATCCCGGTTTTACGTAGTTAAGCGTAACTAAGGGGCTAGTTTCAGTTGCTCCATAAGCATGGATAATCTCAACACCAAACTCAGCATAACCTTTCATCATTGCTACTGGAGGTTCAGATGCTCCAGACCCTATTCTAAGCCCAGTAAGATTCGGCTTTGGATCCAATTTGCGTAGATATTCAAGCATTGGAATTAAAATGACCGGTGCTGCATGAGTCACGGTTACTCCTTCCTTCAGTAATAAATCTACAAGCACATCGACGTTCTGTAGTGTGAAAAATCCTGGAAACACAAGTTTTGCTCCAACCATCGTCGAGCCGATGTGTCCACCCCAACCGTTTGCATGGAACATTGGAACGACTTGCATGTAGCAATCATTACACGTAACGCCAAGGTAAGTAACTCCAGTTAGTGCATGGAGGTAAATAGAACTATGGGAAAAATAAACACCTTTGGGCTTTCCTGTGGTTCCAGATGTGTAACACGCTGTTGCTGCACTCCTCTCGTCTATCTCTTTCCAATCCCTCTCGCCTTTGTGTTCCCTTACAAGTTCTTCGTAGTGGTAAGCTGGATTAAGTTTGGTGTCAATGTCAGTTCTTTCACCCATAATTACAAAGAAGTCAAAATCGTGATGAGATGCCAATGCCTCGGCGAGTGGCATAAGAAGGTTGTCTACAAAAAGTGCCTTAACGTCGCTATGTTTAACGACGTACGTCAAATCTTGCGGAGGTAATCTAAGGTTTAACTCCAGAAGTACTGCACCCAAACTAGGAACTGAGAAGTAGCTTTCGTAGAACCTGTGTGTATTGAAACCAATTATTCCCACAACATCCCCGGGTTTGATTCCCAGATTTTCAAGAGCATTTGCAATTGCACAAACGCGCTTGTAAGCCTCTGAGTAACTGTATCTAACCATTCCAAACGGTGTTCTTGATACAATTTCTCTATCTGGATGTATTTTTGCTGCGTGCTGAAGTACCCTTATG
>QMQV01000143.1 GCA_003649085.1 Thermoproteota archaeon | reverse complement strand
ATGTAAGGGAAGAGCCGTTATTTAGATTACCTCGAATTCTATCGGTATTCTTCGCAGCTTTGGCCCTTCGGGTGTAAATACTATATCCCAAGAATCTATTTCTGGTCTACCTATGATTAGGTCTACATCCTTCCTTAAATTCTCAGCAACTTCAAATACTGCACCACTTGGCACCTTAACCCCTTGAAACACCACATCGACCATGCACCTCCCTACGATTCTTAATTTACCTTCTTCATTAGCTGTCTTGAGTTCGTATGGCTCCTTCAAAAGGCGTAAATGCCCTGAGCGCCTCTGCAAGCCTCTTGGAGATGATGCTCTTGCTAGCACCACTATCAACCAACGCCTTTAGCTTAATGCCCCTAGCATCGGACCTAAGCTCTACGTTAGCAAAAGCTTGCTCAAGCCTCATGTAAACCCTCAGCAGCTATTTATTACAACTTCGATATAAAGCCCACCGATATTTAGAAATAATCCATTTTCATGCGATCTGCTAGATAAAGATAATATATGGGAAGCTCTAAAAAGCACAACTCTGAACCTCGCTAAAGCGATTCTATTTTGCTCCTGGCATGTAAAGCTTAAGCTAAGCGAGGGCACTTAGCATGAATATGGAGGGTGTTAATAGGGTTAAGAACTTTATTAAGGAACATGGAGTTGAAGCTGAAGTTTTGGAATTTAATGAAACTGTTGAGAGCGTTCCCGCCGCTTCGAGAGCTTCAGGTTTTCCGCCTAGTAAAATCTTGAAGACCTTAGTAGCTATCGCTGAAGGGAGGTCGTATGTTGTCATACTCCCAGGTGATAGGAAGTTAGATTTTGGAAAGTTAAGTAGAGAGCTAAGCGCTGAGAATGTCAGGTTGGCGAAGCCCGATAAGGTTGAGGAGCTACTTAATGTTAGGCCAGGCGAGGTTAGCCCATTTTTAGATGAAGTTTTGAAGTATGACATCATCATCGATGAATCGGTAAGGGGCAAAGGCGAAGTACTGGTTGGTGGCGGCTCTACACGTCACCTCGTGAAAGTTCATGTAGATGAAATTGTTAGGGTGTTAAAGCCGTGTATCAAAGATGTTTCTAAAGTGAGCTAATACGATAAGGTGTTGGAAGAAGCAAAAATGCTTTATGCTCACCTTTAAGGAGCTGAGATAGCTCTAAGAGCAGACAGAAGATGCTAATTGAAAAACAATCTATAGCGAGGATCTTAATTGACGTGCTTAGAGGTAAGGGAACTCCTCAGGTAAACGTAGATATCTTAATTGACGGTGCTCTTAAGAATAAAGTTCTGCTTCATTTGCTTAGAGTTTTAAACATTCAAGGATCCTTGCGAAAACAGCAGGAATCGGCAATGGAGAAGGTTATCAGCGTTGTTCAAACTATCTCAAAGCTCTTAGAGAATTACGACTACGCGTTCTTTAAGCTTATCAAGCCAGTAAAATATGTCCCAGCAGACGTAGATCTTCTAGTCAACGCTCAACAGGTTAAGGAAGTCACACGTGAAGTTGTGAAGCTCGGCTATAGAGTCGTGGCTAAAGATCCATACTGTATAACCCTTATGAAAGGGGGTCGATAATAGACCTGTACGTTCATCCAAGCTTCGGCGGAGTAATGTTCATCAACGGTCAAAGACTCTTAGAACATACATGCGTCAAGGAACTTAGCGAAACTGAAGTCGTATCTCTTGAAGACTACGCTGAGGCGCTTGTTGCAGCATCTCACGCGATATACAAGGAACAAATTTATACGTTAAACGACTTCTTCACGGTTGAAGAATGGACATCTAAGAAAACCATTAGGCTCGCTCAAGAACTTAATTGTGAGAATGCACTTAAAGCTGCTTTAAGCTTAAACAGGAAAATTCGCTTAGGACTAGTTGAGGCACCATATAAGATCCCGCTACCGCTATGGCTGGTTATGCTGGTAGAAAAATTTCGAATAGATAACCTCACAAGAGCGACCTCGATAGACATGTTGAAAGCCTTGACCAACAAACGCGTAGGCAAACTGCTAAAGTCGAAGCTCACAAGAGAGACATATTAAAGTCGATGCTTATGCATCCTTAAGTTCTCCCATGGCATAGCGGTAAGTTATTCAAAGGTTGTCGAATTACGGGCACGAAGGAGGATAATGAGTTAGTACCCACTAATGAGATGTGTGGACGAATTATCTTACAGACGAAGTTGAGGAGGATGGTTGCGAATGGTTATGGGCTTTGCCTGGAAGTCACTTTGAAAACGCACGCTTCTGCGCCTCTCGCTTTGCACGCCTCTTCTTCCACTTTTATGTCTAGTTTGTAGATTGCGCTGAATATCCCTGTGAGTTCCCCCTTGAATAGGTTGCATCCTTCACTTCTAGCGAGCGCTTCGAAGAAGTCTTCAGCTCGTATTGTTGCTTGTAGAGGTTCCTCGCTTACTATATTTAGCTTGAACTTTGCCCAGCCACATGACTGCAGGTATCTGAACATTAGCTCAGCTAGCTGAGCTGGTTTCAAGTCTACGCCTGCTTCCTGCGCCATCTTCTGCAGCGCGTTCGCCATTTCTTCTCCGTGTTTCTTGCCCATTTCATATAGTATTAAGTCTGCTCCTGAGCCGAAGAGCTCGCGTAGCCTAGCTAATACTTGTGCGTATCGTTCAGCGCTGAAGACTATCATTCTAGCGCCACGCCGCACCGTGAAAGGAAAGTGTGCGTCGTCCACCGTTATGCCGGGATATGGTCCGTATATCTCGAGTTCCTTTACGCCTTCTAAGCCTTTAACTTGGTTAATGAGGTCCTCGATGTTCTTCACGTCGCTTAAAGCCAGGAAGCAGACTAACTCTATGTTTTCTCCTACAGCTTGGAGGTAAGACGCCAGTATTTCAGCGCCTCTCTCCACGAAGACTTTGAGGGCTCTCCCGTGGGCACCTATTTTCTTAGAGTCTAAGAGCGTTGAAAGTTGAAGTATCATCTTGTTTGGAGCACATACGATAAACGGTAGTTCTTTCCCGCGTATTGGGCTTAAAATCATGAAGAACAGCCCTTATTTAATGGCGTGCCATACCCCTTTATTGATCGGCTTAGGGCGTTTTAGAGAATAGGTTTATTAGTATTTAAACATGTCCTTTAAGAGCGGCGGTTAAGCCTTTGTTGCTTAAAAGATCTGAAAAATTTTCGCTTTCGTCGCTATGAGAAGGACATCTAAAACTCTCATAGAGGCTATGGCTTGTAGCTTGCCCGTTGTAGACACCGATTTTGAGGATATCCGTGAGGTTTTAGTTGTTGGTTTTAACGGGTTATTGCGTGAGCCTGATACAAAGTCTATCCGAGAGGCTCTCGTAAAGCTGTTAACGGTTTTGGAGCTAGGGGGCTTGCTTTACACCTATGGGTTATAAGTTTTGTTGTAGAAATTTTGTAGAAAGACCGTATAGCGTCTTAGTCCTCATTACTCGTCGAAAATGCGTTTATGAAAGAGGCGTCGTGGTGGTATGTGACTTATAGCTTTTTTAGCTGATTTAACTGTAGAGGGTGTTGGCGCTTCGACCGCTGTCTTTTTCACTTTTAAGCCTTCAGCT
>QMQV01000142.1 GCA_003649085.1 Thermoproteota archaeon | reverse complement strand
TTAGTATAAGGGCGTTAAAATTGTCCAGCACAGAAAAAATAAGCGGAATAATCTTTGTTGGTGTTATGTTTTTGACGGCTGGAATACTTTATCTTTTGGGCTACCGAGATTGGCCTATATGGGTAATTGGTGTTGGTGTTGGATTCATTGCAATGTCAATCGCGAGACTATATGAGGGTAGGAAAGGAAGTGGTATTATTTTTACTGGATTCTTACTACTGTTTGGTGGCCTTGGATATCTCCTTGGATTCGATTATGCAGGGTGGCTCATTGGATTAGGAATTGGATTCATTGCAATGGCAGTACTTCGCATATATGAAAAACACATGCTAGGGAAAAAGAAGCATCTAGAATTTTAGCATCATTTGATAAAAATTTTTCCAGGATTTAATATGTTTTTTGGATCGAATACTTTCTTCAATTGTTGAAGAACCTCGTACAGTTCACCAGCTTCTTTCTTGAAAAGTTCTGCTTTTTCTATTCCTATCCCATGCTCTCCAGAAATTGTTCCGCCCATTCTTATCGTTTCAACCATTATTTCATGAGCAGCTTTTTTCATTCTTTCAACTTCATCCCTATCTCTTGGATCATAAAGAAGGTTTGGATGTACATTTCCATCTCCCATGTGCCCGAACGTCCCGCAAATTATTCCATATTTCTCACATACTCTATTTATCATTTCTACCAAGTCTGGCACCTTTGAAATTGGCACTGTAGGATCTAGGACTAAATACTTAGGCTTTAACGATGCAAGCGCTGGTGCTGCTCCCTTTCTTATTTTCCAAATTGCTAAATACTCTTCCTCACTTTTACTCTCCTTTATCTCAAGTGCTTTGTGTTCTTTAAAGATTCTCTTTGCTCTCTCTAGTTCCCTCTTAAGAAAATCAACGTCATTTCCAGATATCTCAATTAAGACCATTGCATTGCCAGTATATTTGAATCCCATGAACCCGCCCAGAGCACGAAGAGTAACTCTATCTAGGAACTCAGCGGCAGTTAAATCTATCCCAGAAATTATTAAATCATAAATTGTTTCTGCTGCTATTCTTTCGCTTTCGAAGAAACCATACATAGCAACTCTATACTTAGGAATTGGTGCTAATTTTATTAGTGCCTTTGTTATCAGAGCCAAGGTTCCCTCTGAACCTATAATTAATTGTGTTAAATCATAACCTGCAACTCTCTTAAAGACACCCATTCCTGTTCTAACTACTTTCCCGTTTGGAAGAACTAATTCTAATCCAAGAATCCAATTTCTTACTACTCCGTACTTTATAGCTCTAACACCGCCAGAATTCATTGCTATGCATCCTCCTAATGTAGCCGCAGGTGAACTAGCAGGATCAGGTGGAAAGAATACACCATATTGTGAGAGGTGTAGGTTCAGTTCATCAATGGTTATACCTGCTTCTGCTAATGCCTGTAAATCTTTTAAATAAACGTTTAGAAGCTTGTTCATCTTTGTAAAGCTTACAACGATTCCTCGAGAATCTAAAACCATTGATGCACCACTTAATGATGTACCGCCTCCTCGAGGATATATAGGAATTTCATGCTCATAAGCGATTTTCATAAGCTTTGCAACTTCCTCTGTTGTTTTAGGAAATATTACTGCTGTGGGTAAAGTTCTGAATTCACACATAGCATCGGATGCGTATACATACAAAGAATCTTTATTAACGATGATTCTGTTGCCAAATATACGTTTTAATTCTAATAGAATACCCTTGTCTATCATCATTTTTCACCCAAAGCCTGAAGCAAAAGTTCAGAAAGATCCATAATTACAAGTTTATCAGAGATTTTCTTGAAGAAAACATAACATATCGGACATGCAGTTACTATTGTATCTGCTCCACTCAACTTGAGAATATTCAGAGCTTCTTTTCCCGCAGGAATTGCCATCTTCGGATTTGTGAGTCCCAAAAGTGCTCCGCAACACACAGAAAGCACTCCATGATAACGAGATTTGATGAAATTCTCACATGTAATTTTCATGATTTCATTAAGTTCTGTAATCTTATCAGTCCATCGTGCATACCAGCAAGGTTCATGCAAAGTAATTTTCTTTGAAATTTTTGTAATAGACCTCGTGCGTAATTTCTCAAGAATGACATCGACTACGGGAACCACTGTTATTTTGTATTTCTTAAGTATCTCTCTCTTCATCATAAGAAGTCCATATGTCATTGGATCTACTGAGATTAAAGTTTTTGAGGAAAAGTCCTTAAGTTCCTTTTCTATCTTCTTACTAATCTCAAATTCGTTTGGCTTTAGATAAAAATCTAGTAAACCTATCTCAATGATTTTCTTATCTGATATTGGAATACCAAGCAAATTTAATGCCTTTTCAAAGTTCAAGATATATTCCTCCGCAAACTTGAGTGAAGAGTTTTTCTTGGACTCATTAACTATATCCTGAAATTCTGGCTTGATATCACCAATCGTTAATTTAATAATAGGCATTGTATATTGAATTACACCACTAACTAAAATATTTTCATCCTTCATGAAGAACCTCTTCTTATCTAAAAATAGAATGTAGATAAATAATCTAGTGATATTCTTATGCTTGTTTCTTTGAACGATATTTTTGACCTAATTCAGCAATATATGCAAGCAAAGCAGTTAATTGAATGTAGTCCGTCGCACCTTGGGATATTCTGTAATCAATTTCACTTATAAGTTTGAGAAGAGCTATTCGATCTTCTGTGGATAATTCAATTACTTTCTTATTAATAGCACTTTCAAACTGTCTCAATAAGTCTATTCCAGAAACTCCTTCTTCAACAAGTGCTTTTGTAAGTTCTTTTCGCGCTTTTTCAATATCTCCAGCAAAGGCATCTTTTATCATCTGTGCAACTAATTCTGGATAAACGAGACCTGCCGTTCGGTACACAACCTTTCTATCAACAGTTACTCCCAAATATGCAACGGATTGCAAGAGATTTATTGCTTTTCTGAGATCCCCTTCACAAATTTCAACTATAGCATCCAAACCTTCTTCAGTTATATTAACGTTTTCTTTCTCTGCAATATACTTTAATCTAGCTTTTATATCCTTGGGATCAAGTTGTTTAAACTTAAAAACAGCACACCTTGATTGAATTGGTTCAATTATTCTTGATACATAATTGCAAATTAGAATAAATCTGGTGTTTGCCGAATACATTTCCATTATTCTTCTAAGGGCTTGCTGAGCATCCCTTGTCATGGCATCTGCTTCATCGAGAATCAGTAATTTGAACGGGAATTTACCTGCAACTTGTGTTCTTGCGAAATCCTTAAGTTTTGTTCTAACCATTTGAATTCCACGTTCATCGCTCGCATTCAACTCTAACGTGTATGCTCTCCAATTTTCTCCATATAATTCATATGCCAAGCACAAAGCTGCGGTCGTCTTCCCTGTTCCTGGAGGTCCCGCAAAAAGCATGTGAGGTATTGTTCCCTTTTTGACGAATTGTTTTAATGCTTGTACTACTTCTTCTTGATTTATGATTTCATCGAGTCTTTTTGGACGATATTTTTCCACCCATAGTTCTATTTCTCCAGCCATGAGAAACACCAATCATTTAGG
>QMQV01000141.1 GCA_003649085.1 Thermoproteota archaeon | reverse complement strand
CGCACAATAAAATAAAATTGGTTGGATTTATGGAAGAACAATAGATGATAGAGAACCTTTGAGGTCAGAGAAACTGTATAAGATGCAGAGAGAATTCAGGAACAGAACATACCGATTTCTGAAAGAAGGGGATAGAGCCTACACCAACAACACCCTATGTCTCCGCAAACCTCTCCTCAATGCAAGGATAGAGCATTTGAATGCATGGGAGGACTGGGTGATGACTCAGGAGATGTTGAAAGCAGGATACCATGTTGTTGAAGTTCCTGTTACCTGCACCCATCTCCGCAGCCATACCTACAGCAAATTTGGAGTGATGACGGAGGCGTGGGGCATTGCGGGAGAACTCAAAGCAAAGGGGATAAATCCATATACTTTGATGAGACCATTCTGGTTTCTGTGGTGGGGCTTCAGATGTACAGTACATTTCAAGGATTTGACACATTTCAAATTTAATCTGCATATCTTTCTCAGTATGATAAAAGCCATCCTCAACAGGGAGGAGGCATATGAGTGGAAGAGGGTTGCTAAAGCTTAACTTGGGGTGCGGTAGAGATGTCAGGCAGGGATGGATAAACTTGGATAAGATACAATATCCCGGAGTAGATATCGTTTTTGACCTTGATACCTTTCCATATCCTTTTCGTGATAATACTTTCGATGCCATACTTATGCAAGATGTTCTCGAGCATCTAAGAGACCCCATAACTGTGATGAGAGAAATCTATCGTATATCCAAGGATGGATGCATCATTATAATCAGAACTCCACATCCAGAATCCCCTCTTATGACGCAAGACAAGACCCATATCTCAAAAATAGAGCCAAAGTTTTTCACCAATTTCGATGTATTCCCTGCTGAAGTTCTTTATTATCACTGTCATATCGGCAAGTTGTTTGGTATTCTCCCAGTTAAAAGATACTGGAATCAACTTGCGATTATAAGGGTGATAAAAGATGAATGAGGTTATAATTCATGTTGGATTTCCAAGAACTGGAACAACATACCTACAGGAGCAGGTGTTCAGCAAGCTAAATGTTTGCTTCATTAGGTCGATGTTTTTCACAGATTGGTTTGGATGTAGGAGAAAGAAGACGATTATCTCCCATGAAAGCCTCTCCCTGCACAGATATGACAGCTCGGCAGAAGAGAAATTTGCGGTTGCAGATGCCTTGAAGAGAATCTTCCCAGATGCAAAAATCATCGTTGGCATAAGGGATGCACAGTCATGGCTCCGCTCCCTGTACAGTCAGTATATCAGAGAAGGTGGAACAAAGACCTTTGATGAGTTTTATAAGAACTTTGATAAACAGCATCTTGATTTTGACAGATACATTTCCCATCTCCGTTCTCTTTTCGACCAAGTTTTTGTCTACAGATTTGAAGATTTCAAGAGAGACAAATATAGAATCATAAAGGAAATCTGTGATTTCATTGACGAACCCGTACCTGTGATAGATGACATAAGATACAGACCAAGCCTGACTGAAAGGCAGATACGAGCATATAGATTAATCAACTCGTTACCATTTCCAAACCTCGTAGGAAGGGTTATACGTTATGTTATAAACTTTGTTTCTCACTCCCAACCACAAGGAGAGTATGTGAAGGAAAGGAAAAAGAAAAGCAGAATGGAGGAAGGAGCAGATGGATGTATGGTATAACTACTACTCAAATTCAGAAAATATAAAAGAAATCGTTAAATTTTGCAGATACAGAGAAGTGGTGGCAATAAAGAGATTGAGGGATAGAAACGTTACTTTGAGACCCCTCAAAATTTTCAAACCAGAACATCTCGAATACTGGATAAAGAGAGCATTAACAGGCGTTAAATTCGATTTATACATATCAAATGCAAGCGTAAAACTACCAAAACTCCCATGCGGGTTAAAAAATCTCAGAGAAGCACGAAAAATCATAAACCAGAAGTGGATGGATTGGATTGAAGGTAGAGACCCAGATTTCGTAACAGGCTTTGATATTTTTGCAGATATTGACATCGATGATTTTTCACAGAGGGGGCAGGCGAAGGAGTACGCCCTGAGGCTTGCGGATGGCTTGAAGGAAAAAGGTTACAATCCGCAGGTATGGGATACGAGTAGAGGATTTCATGTAATTGTAATGGGTAGATTTCAACCAGATTTCTGTGTAAAGGTTGTAAGAGAGATTTGCGAGGAATATAAGATTCCCACGAGTTTGAATACTACAGAGAAACCCTATGTTGATATTGCAGTTACTGGAGATATTAGAAGGATAAGGAGATGCCCATATTCGTTACACTCCAAAACTGATAAACCAATGGTGAGATATGAGATATAACACATTCTATGATACATATGCAGAGATGGAGAAAACACTCAAAGGAAAGATTACTTGGTTGACTGAAAGAGATTTCAATTTTCTAAAGTCACTGTACAATTACAAAGTCAAATCAGAACATAAGAACGAGGCGATACAGAAGGTATTTATCAAATTTCTCAGACACTTCAAAATCAAATCCTTCAGAGCATATCGTAAAATACAGATTGAGCCGAAAATCTTCAGGAAAAATTTAAGAGTATTGTTTTACATTATGCCTTTGACAAGAAGAGAATACCTGAAAGCCATAAAGAATTTAGTCGAAGATGGAAAAATTAAGAGGATAAAACTGAATAGTGGCGGGAGGAATAGGTATTATTACCAAATTGAGTAAGATGACTTACATCCTCATATTCACGTGATTTTATCTATAGTGTTGTTTTTGGCATGCATACTGGGAAAAAATCCGATAATGGCAGTCCTGAGCGTTACATCTTATTTCCTTGGGTTGGCAATTCTGATTGTATCTGGATGGAGAGGGGGTCTGTAAAAAATTATTTAAAATTTGTGGAGTATCTCAAAACATGGTCTTGATAACAGCACCTGAAAAACTGAAAGATTGTTTTCCAAAGGTCTACATATCTCAGGATTACCCGGAAGAGTGGTTGCAAGCTCTACTTAACAGTTATAGAGAGGAGATGCAAGCGTTGGTAGATGCTTAAGCTAAATGCAATACTGGTTTATAAAACTTTTTTATGAGAATATAGGTTCATAAAAGTAATTTCATAAAAATCATTCCCAAGGCGGCGTCCAATATTCTTTAAGATGTTGTTTTTCTTCGTAATTCTTTATTAATCCTTTACCGTGAGGGGTTAAGAAATATACAGTATATCCATCTTCTCCTATTTTTTTGTCAATACATTTCCAACTCAGCAATCTACGAAGAGCATCACCCCTTCTCTTTTTTATTTTTGCCACCCATAAAGGTGAACTACCCCTCGCTTACGCAAGGGGCTTCCTGCTTCATCGAGAAGACTTGCCCAGAGACCACCTCTTTATAGGAGATGGTTCTGAGTAGGGGTCTCCTCTCCAACAGGCTATCAGGGTAATCCCTACCCCTCATCAATATTCTGCATGCAGATATATAATCCCTCAGTGGATTGCTGTAATCCAGACCTTTGGATGTCCCCCTGGGGTTTACCTTTACGACTATCCTACCAGCACCCTCCGCCTTGTAGGATAGCATCCTTACAAACTCTCCCCAGGAGGCATCCAGTATTTTCTGAGCCAGATTG
>QMQV01000140.1 GCA_003649085.1 Thermoproteota archaeon | reverse complement strand
GTTAATTTCCGCACATACAAATTCAGATTTTGTCGACTTTTCTGCTGGGAGGGTTGGAAAGGCAGAGATTAAAAAAGTAATTGATAAGTCAAAACTTTTTAATCGAAAAATCATTCTTTTTTTAGATGAGATTCATAGATTCAATAAAGCTCAGCAGGATTTTCTTCTTCCATTTGTGGAGAAAGGAACTATTACCCTTATCGGAGCAACAACAGAGAATCCTTCTTTTGAGATAATTCCAGCACTTTTATCGAGGTCCAGGGTTTATGTTTTGAACTCTCTTAGTGAAGAGGATTTGCTAAAAATAATTGATAGGGCGCTGATTTCGGAAAAAGGGCTTAGAGGAAAGTTTGAGATTTCTGATGAGAATAAAAGGCTTATTGCAAATCTTGCGAATGGAGATGCGCGTTCTGCTCTTAATATTCTGGAGATTGCTTCAAGTATTGCAGATAAGGAAATAACAAAAAAGATGATTCTCGATTCTGCTCAAAAGGCTTTAAGATACGACAAGGATGGTGAGGAGCATTATAATATAATTTCAGCCCTTCACAAGTCTATGCGCGACTCTGATCCGCAAGCTGCAGTTTATTGGACAATGAGAATGATGGAGGCGGGAGAAGATCCTAAATACATTGCACGACGAATGATTAGGTTTGCTTCAGAAGATATAGGAAATGCGGATCCGCAAGCGCTTCAGGTCGCATTGGCTGCGAAGGACGCTGTGGAATTTTTGGGCTATCCAGAGTGTGATACTGCTTTAGTCCAGGCAGCAATTTATCTCGCAACAGCACCGAAATCAAATAAAGTTTATGAGGCTGCTCAAAAAGCGAAAGAGGATATAAAAAAGACTGGAAACTTACCAGTTCCTCTTCATCTTAGAAACCCTGTAACAAAGTTAATGAGAGAGATAGGGTATGGGAAAGGATACAAGTATGCACATAATTACGAGGGAGCAAAAATAGAGCAAGAGCATCTTCCGAAAGAACTTAAGAATGCAAAATATTATGAACCGACGGATAGGGGCTTTGAAAAAGAAATAAGAAAAAGGATGAAAGATAACGAAAAATAGCTTGCTTTTTTAGTTATCTCTAAGCAGGTAAGTGCATACAGAAGCGGATTAAATCTCGAACTTAAATTGCTATGCAGCATCATAAAATTTATAAATGAGGTTATTTATGGAAAGTGTTGTTTTTGTTAAAATGAAAGAATATCATTTGAGAAGTGCGAGGCATGTGAGGTTTCCTCTCAGAGACGCAGAGCTACCTCTTTCTCAAGAGGACTTAAGGTCGGAATACGAATTGGCTAAAAAATTCGATGAGAAATTGCGAGCAATTGACGAAGAGTACTCTCCTCTGGCAAAATGCTTGGAGGCAGGGATTTGTGCATCAGATTGGAGCGGATTGGAGGAAAGCTCTCAGGGAGATTGCTTTGAAGTAATAAGCAAGTCTTTAAAAAGAAGAAAGATTTGAGGAAGATTTGAGGTTTCCACTAACGAAGCCTCAAGCAAATAAGGAGTTAGTAACTTTTGAGGAAGCGCGATTAGTTGAACTGTTAGTGTAGTAGTCTCTTTAGAGTGGTTACAAGATAGAAAGGTTTAAAAAGGGGTTTTTCTTAGGACGTGCATGGAATTTAAGTCTAACTCTGAGAGAGATGAAAGATATTTTTTAGTTAGTCCTTTACTTGCGAGCGTCGGCCCTTATTTTTCGAGGATGAAGGATTCTAGCGATGTTATAACTTCTCTTGGAAATCCTTTGGTCGAGGTGCCTGGAGGAACTCCTCAAATTGTTTATGACAGAAAGGGGTTTCCATATGTTTTCTTCGTTGGAAGCGATCCGTCAAAAGCAAAAGAGTCTGCAGAGAGACTGGGACTTATTATTGGAGATAAGAAGTGCTTCAGGAAAACGGATTTGAAAGGGTTATCCGAGATTTTAGGATTTTGGGATTAAATTCTCCAAGAGTGCAGACACTAAAGCTTAAAAACTTCTTTTTCGATTAATTGGTGAAATGGGTTCGAAAAGCGAGGTGAAAGAGGGAGTATTTAATTTGCCCGAGCTAAATGTTGGTGTTATTGGACATATCGATCATGGAAAGACTACTCTTCTAAAAAGCCTGACAGGAAAATTTACAGATACTCATTCGGAGGAGTTAAAGAGAGGGATTACCATAAAACTTGGGTATGCAAGTGTAGTCATTTACAATAAGAATGGAAAGTTCAACATTAAAGAAGGGAAGCCTCAAAGATATGTGAGTTTTATTGATGCTCCTGGTCACGAAATGCTTATGGCTACCATGCTTTCCGGCGCTTCTATAATTGATGCTGCTATTCTTGTTATTGCTGCGAACGAAGGAATAAAACCACAAACTAGGGAACACTTCATGGCTTTGCAAGTAAAGGGCGTAAAAAATTTGATAGTTGTTCAGAATAAGATTGATTTGGTTTCGAAGGAGCAAACTCTTAAAAATTACGAAGAAATCAAGGGCTTTTTGAAAGGGACTTTTGCCGAAAATGCTCCAATAATTCCTGTATCTGCACAGCAAGGCGTGAATGTTGATAAAGTGTTAGAATACCTTTGTAAGATTGAGATTCCGTCGAGAGATGAGAAAGGCGACCCTATTTTTTTGGTTGCGAGAAGTTTTGATGTGAACCGGCCTGGAAAAAGTATAGAAGACCTAAATGGAGGGGTTTTAGGAGGTATTTTGAAAAAGGGAAGGTTAAAAGTTGAAGATGAAATTGAAATAAAGCCAGGATTGAGCATACGAAAATCTGGAAAGGTTCATTATCAGCCTTTAGTAACGCGTATCCTCTCCTTGTATAAAGGAGATTTTTCTGTCAAAGAGGTTCGCCCGGGAGCGAGCATTTCTATTGAAACTAGTTTAGATCCCTGCATGGCTAAAACAGATTCTCTTACAGGATGCATTGTTTCGAAGAAAGGAATTCTACCACCTATCTCTGAGTCTATTCGATTGAGGGCTAGTTTTTTCGACAGAGTATTTGGAGTGGAAGAGAATAAAGGGGTTACTCCCCCAAAAGTTGGAGAGACTTTTATGCTTAATGTAAATACCACCACGACTCTCGGAAGGATTTCAAAGATTTCTGGAAATGATTTGGATTTAGAATTAAGCATTCCTGTCGTTGCGCTGAAAGGAGACAAAGTGGGAATTGCGAGAAACTTTAATCACCACTGGAGACTTATCGGTTGGGGAGAAGTCTTGTGAATGTCTCCATGGCTTTATTAGATTAAAATCCTTCGGCTCTTCTTTCAAGTTCAAGTCCTCTTCTTCTTTGCCTGTTCTTTTCTTTTTCAACCCACTTTAATGTTTTTGGCAGGTTTCCGAAATACTTTATTGTTTTGCAAACAAGAACTCTACCAAAAGGGTCTGTTGGATCTTGTTCTCCTGGGCATATCACCAGATAGTAAAGGTTTTCTAGAACCTTCTTCGAAGAGGGGTCGGTGAAATATACTAAAAGGTGTGTATTAAAAGAGAATCTTTTTGGATGTATAGAGTTGTTAAAAGCCTCTTCTATTATTGACCTTATTTGTTCATCATCCCTTCCATATCTTTGCGGATCAGAAAAAACTCTTTCACGATACTTTTCCACAGCGTGCTTTGGAATTAGGAGATAGTGCTTCATAAAATTTCGT
>QMQV01000139.1 GCA_003649085.1 Thermoproteota archaeon | reverse complement strand
CTTTCGTAGCCTTTCCTTATACTTGGCTATGCTGACTGTGGCTTCTGGGCTAATGCCCTGTTTTTCAGCTAGAGCTATTGAAGCTAAGCTGGATATCTGCGACCCATACATCAGCTTTGCTAACATATCTCTTCCTTTAAGGCGTAGTTCTTCGACTAAGACTTTAAGCTCTCTTAAGTGTTCTTCGACGAACTCTTCCAATATCTTAGTGTATAGGTGCTGGTCGTTAGCGTTTAACACCACCGCAAGCGTAGGCTTTCTATTGCCTTCGTAGCCCATAATGTCGTTGTGCATGGACTCTGGGACAATTTCGCATTTAGCTGATATCTTGGCGTTTTCATTTAAATCGCTTTTAAATCTCCAAGCCAATGCCTCAAACCTGGCGTCGGCAATTATCGCTGGTATGCTGTTGTGAAGCAGGCCTTGAGCCAGTTTTTCAGCTACAGCTTTATTATCTTTAACGTCCTTTAAGACCTCTAAGCTCCTTTCGACATCTAGGTTAACTAGACCTAATGCTTTCAAGATGTTTAGACAAGAATATAGCATTAAGGGCAAAGCTGCTCTAGGAGCATACCCTTCATCCAGCTTAACTCGTGGGAGTTTCCTGTTTTCGGCGTAATCTAGCAGCTCTCCATTAGATGTGATTACGTAAACTACAGATCCTCGTCTAACCGCATCTTCTACAGCTATCAAGGTTTCAATAGTGTCACCTGAGTAGGATATGGCGAAGACCAGGCTACCCTCCTTAACCCACTTTGGAAGCCTAGCTTCCTTAACAATGTATACTGGTAAGTCAAGGACATCGTAACATAAAGCTTTAACAAAGTCCCCGACGATACCTGATCCTCCAAGCCCTATAAAGGCGACTAAGTTAGGCTTAACCTCCTTAAAGTCTTGAATTTCAAGCTCTAAAGCTTTTAAAGCCAGATCATGCCACGCCTCAATTTGCTCTCGTAGCTTCAAGGAAGCTTCACCTTAAAGAAAAGAAAGCTCGACTTCATAATGAGAGTTTGAGAGTAGCTATTTGATAGGGCTTTAGCTCAACGCTGAGGCTGCAAGGCTCCTCCTTCTCCTCAGTTATGTTAGATCTGAATACTTGTCTAGGCTGCTTGAAGAAGTTGACTACAGCTTTACAGCCCCTCCCTGAGGCATCATAAAACCTAATTACCAAGTTCTTATTGTCTTCAGATCTCTTTAAACACGTCAATACTGCGTCGTCTGGTAAGCTTAGAAAAGAGTGTTCACCACTAGGTAGCTCTCCCCTAGCTTTAGCTTCCTTAACTTGAACAGCTAAAAGCGGGTTTGAGTAGCTTAAGGCGTGTTTCCACGACTTAATATCCTGCCAATCCCCTTTATGCAACATGAAGGCGAATTCATAGCTATAGCTCTTATTAATCTCCAAGGCGTCTAAGACGGGCACTATTGGACCCTTATCACCATGTGACAAGAGGTCTACAGACCTCAACAAGACCAAGCAAACTTTGCTATCTTCAACCTGATGTCCAGGTATCCCTCTGGTAAACAGCGTGAATCCCTTTTCTCCATTGCCGTAAAACATCCAATCTTCCATTGGGTATTCTCTTAGCTCAGGCGTGCGCTTGACAGAGCCAAACGCTGTAGAAGCCACGTATTCCCCCTTAAAGCCCAGGTCAAAACACCACTTTAGCCTTATGTGCGGAAAGTCGTTCTTCAGCTTAACTTTAACCTCGATCCACGGAATCTCCTTGTAAACTCTAATTTCCTTCACGATATCCATCAGCTTATACCTATACAGCTCAGTGCCGTAGTGTTCATGAAGCCTATATGGCCAAAAACACCCATACAGCTCCTCTTTAACAATCAAGCGCTGAGATACTGGTCCCTCAAGAACTCTCACATCAGATATGTTAAACACAGGCTTATTAGACGCTTTTACTCCCTCAGCAGCTACTAGCCCGACGATCCCCTTAGCTAGATCCCTGTGAGTGTAGACGCTGCCCACCTCATTTTCAACTTCAAACCTACACTTTACAGTACCAACTTCTCGATCAATAACCGTCAAGACGCCAGTTATAGGATCTACCTCAATCCTCACCTTATCGTTTTCAACGTATGTCTTGCCGTGAACAACCCTAAGCTTCTCATGGCGTAAAGCTGGCTCAAGATCATATACTCTATAGCCTATTGGCGGAGCTGAAGCTATAAACCCTAGTTTCGCCCTTATAAGCCAGCCTTCAGAATTCCTATCTTCCTCAACAATTTCACACAAAGCCCCTTCAACGCCTATATACCTAACCCTCTCTTCAGGAGCGAAGACGACCTCCTGTTCAACATAGTTTTTGACTTCAAAGCTATTAGGGTTAAAGACTATAAGCGCCTTGCCATCGGTCCACACCTTAGAAGCTATGTAGTTTAAAGCGGAGCTCAACAACCCACTTAGCCTCGGTTTAAGCTCATCTATCAAGTCCCTAACTTCAACAAACACTTCATCCATCGACGTACCAGTTACCACGTCGTGAAAAGCTAGGAGCAGCACGTCATCCCATGCTTTTTTAAGCTCATGGTCTGGATACTGCATACCTAAAAGCCAAGCAATTGTCGAAAACTTCTCAGCATTTAACATCAAGTTTCGAACTTTGTAGTAGTCGAGCTTCATCCACATCCTAGTACTCCACACGCCATCGAAAACGCGGTCCCCCCTATACATCTCACCTTCCTCAACCTTAAGCTGAGCACCTTCCTTCTCCAAAGCTTCAAAATACTCTCTCGGCGTCGCAATGACGACTTCGTATTCAGGATGCTTTTTTCTAAAATCTTCTAATGCTTTAAGCACCCACTCCGGAAATGGTGTGCTGCCGATTCCACAAGGCATTAAGATATGTCTCGTCGTAGCGTACTTCCTAAGCTCCTCTATGTTATCGTGAAGGTACTCAGCGAAAAGCCCGACGTGATAGCTATGCTTAGAGCATAGGTAGTGTGCTAAGATTTCTGTACCATCAAGCCCCCGCCATCTGAAATCTGCGCCCCCAAGCTTCTTCTCATAACCTCTCCCAAATACAATCCACTTATACCCAGCATCGGCGTATATCTGAGGAATTTGAGCGTTTAAGCCAAAGGAGTCTATAATCCAGCCGACGTCAACGTCTATGCCCAACCTCTCCTTAACATACCGCTTGCCTCGCAAAATCTCCCGCACAAAGACTTCTCCGCCGGAAAGGTATGTATCAGCCATTAAGTATTGACCATCTACAATGGCTACGCTGCCTTTCAAAGCCTCCTCCTTAAGCTTATTAAACAAAGCAGGGTCTCTACGCTCAACTTCTACAAGCTGATAAGCATCTTCAATTCCAAACCTAAACTCTGGAAACAGAGAGCATAGCGTTGCTACTTGTCGTAACAGCCTATGGTTTATGTAAGAGTAGTCTCTCTTGTTGAAGCGCCATACCACATCGTAGTGGTAATGCGGGAAGAAATATACCCTAAACTTAGCTTCTGACATAAGACGCCGCGGAAAATAAAAGAAGGTTAGATGCCTTTTATGCTTAACTAAGCTTGCATATGTAAGCTCAGTCTAGCCCCTGGTTTTAGAAAGCCGCCCCTCAATGAGGGAATGGAAGCTCAGCAAAAGTGAAATTCTTTTTATTCAATGACTTTTTAAAGTAATAAAATT
>QMQV01000138.1 GCA_003649085.1 Thermoproteota archaeon | reverse complement strand
GTTGAGAAGCTTTAGTCGATTTTAACTCAGCTCTTACTTTTTCAGCGCTGACCTATGTTTACGCCGCCATGTTGACATAGCTTTAAGTGGCATCTGCTAAGCTTCCCCCTTGTGCATTATTGATTTCTTCTCTTGTTATGACAATTTCGTTTTCTAAGACATCTCCGTCTAGCTTAGCGAATAACGGCCAAACCTGTTTGCCAATTCTCTTTCTTAGTAAGCTAGCTATTAGTATGGCTTTTGGGCAAACGAAGTATCCGCTGGATAAGGCTCTTTTCTCGTCAAAGACTTCTCTAAGCGGGCATTCTTGCACCTTAACGACTACGCGTTCTTCGCTTACCTTGTCTATCTTAACTCTTCCGAACAGCACCTGGTATTCATTTACTACTGTCTGAGCGTCTTTAAGCGCTTCGTCAACTCCTCCTTCACCGCCTTGAAGGGATAGCTGAATTTGGAAGCTTTCCATTAGCTGAGGCATTAGCGACGCTAGCCCTGATTTGAGGAACTTCGATAGCGTTTCTATTAAGCTGTGCATTAATGCACAGGTCGTGTTGAAAATTTCGTTTACGCAAGCCCAGTCTACGTCTCTTGAGCTAATAATGCCTACTAAAGTTCCCTGATTTAACACTGGCAAATGTCTTATCTTCAGCCTCTTCATCAGTGTGAAGGCGCGCAATATGGTATCATTGGGTTTGCAGGTCACGACGTTTTTCGACATTACCTGCCTTACCACGCATGTAGCAGGGTTTACGCCCTTGGCTATGGCGCTTAAGACATCTCTTTCAGTTACTATTCCACATACTTTTCCTTCTTCAACGACGACTGCTCCTCCAACTTGATGTTTGTGCATAAGTATTATCGCGCTTATTAGCTTGTCATCTGGACGTACTGTGAGCACCGGGTATGACATAATGTCCTTTATAGTGGGGTATTGCCACATTACGTCCAGCTCAAAGAGAGAATTAGCTAGACGAGGAGAAAACGCTGGCTTAGTAAAGCGACCGCTTGCCTCTGCCTCAAGGAGCTGATCGAAAAGGTTAACAGCTTTGCGCGAAGTCTTTCTTAATGTTGTTTTCGTGAGGTTTTTCCTATGGAGGAAATTGTTGATAAGCTAGTTAAGTGCTTAGACTTGACGGTTTATGAAGCTAAAGCTTACTGCGCGCTCTTAACTCACGGCTCTTTGACTATGGGCGAGCTTAGTGTTGTTAGCAACGTGCCTAGACCTAAATGTTATCACGTAGTTAGAGGATTGGTTTCAAAAGGTATGGCAACTTTAATAACTACTAAACCTATGAAGTGCCAAGCATTACCTCCTAGGCTAGCTATTAAAAATAGATTAGCACAGCTTGAGCAAAGCCTTGAGGGTAAGAAGACATCTGCTGAGCTTTTGCTACCTCTTCTTGAAGCATTAACATCTAAAAGCTTTTACCATTTGCCTAAAGCTGAGCGGGTAATATCGTTAATAGAAGGCTCTGCTAACACGCTATCCTCTATCGAATTTGACTTAGAAAATACCAGGGGCGAGGCTTTAGTAGCTATATCGAGCTCCCCAGCTCGCTTTAACTGGAAGAGAATACTCAATTCGCTTTCAAGCCTCATCGATAGAGGAGGCCATTTGCGAATAGTATTCCCCAATGTTAACTTACTAGCTACTGTAAGAAAGGATGAGACAATAGCGAAGTGGCTTAAAGAAGGCAAGCTTAAGCTTAGAATATATGAGGGCGTCCATCAGCCTTTCTCGATCTTAGACGAGGTGTTGGTGTACGTGTTCTTTACTGATCCACAGCTAAAAGAAGTTCTCTTTTCGATAAGAGTTGAAGATTCTAGATTTGCTAAGCTTATGAAGGCATACTTCGAGCTTTTATGGGATAGAGCGCGCTAACTGAATAAGTAGCTGTTACTACTTCCAGTTACAAAATACGTATAAGGAGCCTATAGTCTTCTTCACATCCATGCATTATGAAAGGAGGTCTTCAAGAAGCTTTAAGGCGGCTATCACTGCTTTAACTTCAGCCTCGCTCTTCATAATATCAGTCGTCAACCCCCATGTCTACCACACCCTACAAGTGTTATTCGCCATAGTCTACACGTCAGGCGTCTTAATAGTCGACTTATTTGGCTCAGCTTCCCTTATCGCTTTTATAGGTGGCTTACTTCACTCAACAACGTGTCCCATAGGTCTCTTCATCATGCCTTCTTGGCTTATAAGAGGCTTTACAACAGATTTGCTGTTTAAAGCTTTGAGAATTTACGGATCACGACCACATCCATACTTAAAGACTGCTTTTGCTATGGCTTTAAGCAGCGTTTTTACTGGCCTTAGCCATTACCTCATACTAGTTAAGGCTCTACGTCTAATACCTGAGCCTGCCTTTATACTCGTTTTAGCTATCTTCGCAGTAGCTGCTATTTTCTCTTTTGTGGGAGCCTTGATAGCTGTTAAGGTTGTTAACCGCTATAGAGGTGTCTCTTAGAAAATGGTGCACATAGCTTCTCTCCTATACGGTAAGACTGAGGTCGCTGAAGTTGAGAAGAAGTGTTTAAATGCGTATAAGAAGCATGGCGTAGGAGAGGTCATATGGCTGCTGACAGGCGATTGCAACTTAAGGTGCTCACACTGCTACGTAGGTGCCCCGCGTAGCGAAGAGTTGACAACTGCTGAAGCTATGAGGGTGGTTAAGGAGCTTGTAGACCTCGACATCCCAGTAGTTTTCCTAAGTGGCGGTGAGCCTTTGATGAGGAAGGACGTATTCAAGATCACGAAGGCCTTCAACGAGCATGGCGTTTTAACGGTGTTAAGCTGTAATGGCACGCTGCTAAACAGAGATGTGGTTGCTAAGCTTAAGAAGTGCGGTACGTGGTTTGTGGCAATCCCGATATATGGTTCTCAACAGCTTCACGATGCCATAACTGGTGTTTGTGGCTCTTACGAGCTTGCAGCTAAAGCTATCAAAACCTGCATCGATGAGGGGCTTAACGTGTGCGTAAAAACATTAGTCTTTTCAAGAAGCTATGCCTACATACCCGACCTCTTGAGGAGATATGCTGAAGTCGGCGTTAAGGCCTTTTACCTATGTGACTTAATTGAAGTGGGTAGAGCTCACCTTCTTAAAGGCAACAGGATTACCTCTGAGCAGTGGAAGCTGCTTATAGAGCGTCTAGTTGAGTTGGTCAAAGAGTATGGCGTTGAAGTGGATATAGGAGGCTTGCCGTCAGCAGCACCGTATATTATCAAGCGCTTTAATGTTTCGAACAAGCTGATATCGCCAAGCTGCCCTGCTGGTAGAGGGCTTTTAGCTATATCTCCTTCAGGTAAAGTATTGCCGTGCAATTTCCTCTTAGATGTCGAGCTTGGCGATGTCAAGTCCGCTAAGCTGGTAGACGTGATTGAGAGCTCAGATGCCTTAAAGAAGTTAAGGTCGCCGCAGATGTTTAAGGGTCCTTGTGGAAGATGCGAGTTTAACGAACTGTGTGGAGGATGTAGAGCAAAAGCTTATGTCCTCGGAGACTTAGAGGGTTATGATCCTTCGTGTCTCATACTTGATGAAAACAGCTTTTCTCCTTAAGCTTCGACGTGGGTTTTTGTTAAGCATAGGTTATGACGCTATTAGTTTTACCCCATTGCTTAACTTGTTCTATTAGCTCGTTTAGCTCACCTAACTCCTCCATCTTCT
>QMQV01000137.1 GCA_003649085.1 Thermoproteota archaeon | reverse complement strand
GTTAAACCTAAAGCCAATAAGGGAGTACTTGAGAGAAAAAGTTCACAGGTGGGGAGCAACCTACCCGCCAAAAGAGCTCATCAAAAGAAACTTCAAAGAGGAAATAAACCCAACATACTTCCTGAAATACTTAGAGGAAAAATACCTGTAAAAATAATACGCTAAAAGCTCAAATAAGCCACAACCCTTTTTTCACCCATAACCTCGACAGCTTAGACAACAGCATGTTCGAGTCCCTTAACTCAACCTTTCCCTTCGACCCCCGATCAAGCTAGGACGTGTTTCTAGCCTATTCCACCGTCAACACCACTTAAGCCACCACATGCACATAGCCCTACTGCCCTATACTTTAACTTTGAAGCAAATTTACAAGGATCGTAAATCCTTCTGCCATCAACCAAAGCTGGGTACCTCATATTCTCAACAAAGTCTTCAGGCTCCAGCTTTCTGAACTCATCCCACTCCGTTACTATTATGCAGCAGTCGCAGCCCCTAATGCAGTCCAAAGCCGAAGGGGCAAATTTAACCCTATCGCCAAAAAGTTTTGCAGCATTGTTGATTGCAGCTGGATCATAGGCAACAACTTGAACCCCCTCCTCAAGCAGCTTCTCTATGATAACTATTGAAACGGCATTTCTCATATCATCCGTGTTCGGCTTAAATGACAACCCCAGAACAGCTATCCTCCTACCCTTCAAATCTCCAATTAACTCTCTAGCAAGCTCAACAGCCTTGTACGGCTGAAATTCATTAACCTCATAAACAGCCCTCAGCAAAGCCGGATCATAATCTCGACTCTCAGCATACCTAATTAGCGCCTTCAAGTCCTTCGGCAGGCACGATCCGCCCCACCCCAAGCCAGCCTTCAAAAATTCTGGGCTTATCCGATGATCAAGCCCCAAAGCCTCAGCTACAACAGTCACATCTGTGCCTGGAGTTACTTGGCAGATGTTAGCTATTTCATTGATGAAGCTTACCTTCATCGCTAGGAAAGCATTGTTAGCATACTTTATGAGCTCGGCGTTGGCTAGGGATGTCCTCAAGATGGGAGGAGCACTATCACCGTGAAATGAGCGGTAGAAGTTCTCAAGCAAATCCCCAGACTTAGCATCATATTCTCCAATTATGATTCTGTCGGGATTGAAAAAGCCGCGGATCGCTGAGCCCTCCCTCAAAAACTCCGGGTTCATGCATAATCCAAAGTCGGCGCCGCACCTCTTCCCGCTCGCAGTCTCAATTACGCGCTTAACAACTCCTTCACAAGTTCCCGGTGGAACAGTGCTCCTAACAACAATTAGGTGATAATCCTCCTTCTCCTTCAATGCATGGCCAATGCCTCTTGAAGCAGACTCGACATAGCTTAGGTCAACGCTTCCATCACCTTTAGCTGGGGTGCCAACGCAAATGAAGGAAACATCACTATTCAAAACAGCCTCAAAGTAGTCGGTAGTGCATGAAAGCAATCGGCTGCTCAAAGCTCTACGCAGGTAAGCTTCAAGATCGGGCTCATAGAAAGGGGGGACGCCTTCACTGACAAGCTTAACCCTCTCCAAATCAACGTCAACGCCAATAACTTCGAAGCCCCTACTCGCAAGGCATACTGAAAAGGTTAAGCCAACATATCCCAAGCCGAAAACAGACACTTTCCCTAAAGCTTTCAAGAATAAACCTCCCAACCATCACGCGTACTGCACAAAAAGCCTTAAAGCCTCCAAGTAATGCTCAGGCACCCCGAAGTCAAGTCGACTACCTCTAATCCTAAGCGCATGAATAACTTTGCCGCTCCTCAATAGGAATCGGATGGCATCGGTGAGCTGGTGCTCGCCAGTTTTAGGCCTAGTTTCCCTCAAAGCGTCGAACAGCGAATTCCTAAAAAGATATACGGCTACAACAGCATTATTGCTCGGAGGAACCTCAGGCTTCTCAACGATGTCTTCAACAGCAATGTAGCCGTCAGCCTTCTCCCCCACAATAACGCCATACATTTTAGGATTTTCAACCAAGTCGTAGAGTAGGACTCCATCAACATCATGACTATCCATGTGGCTAAGCATCATCAACAGGTTCCCCTTATGATCTGGATATATGATGTCATCCCCAGCGTGAATGAAGAATTTGTCGGTAGCCATGAATGGGGCAGCTCTAAGAACCGCATCGCCAAACCCCTTAGGGGAAGGCTGACTAATCATAATTATGTTGCAGGAGTCAAGCTTCTCGTAGAAAGCTCTGAGCCTATCAGCCAATTCAAGCTTTCCAACGCGCTCCAAGTGCTCAACGTATCTCCAGTCTTGAGTGAAATAGTCTTCAATAACCCTCTTGCCTCTCCCAACAATGAAGTAGAAGTACCTAACCCCAACGTCATAGAGAGCGTCGAAAATGAAGTGTAAAACAGGCTTAAACTCGAAAATTCCCTCACTCCCAACGGCAATTGGAAGCATTTCTTTGGGGATCTCCTTCGTATAGGGCAGCATCCTCGTGCCCAAGCCAGCAGCTGGAATAATAGCAGATAAAGGATGCGAAGTCATCAAGCAACTCCCAAATAAAATTAAACTAAAACACTAGTAAATTTACCTCACCAAATTCTCCCTAGACCAAGAAACGAACAGCTTTAATCCCTCCCTAATATCGATCTTCGGCCGGTAGCCAAGCAACCTAGAAGCCTTAGCAATGCTTGCATGAGTATCCTTGACGTCGCCTGCTTTAGGCGGCTCATGCTTAATCTTAACATCGTCAACTCCGCAAATCTCAATCAGCATTTTAACTAGATCATTAATGCTCACCCTAACGCCACTGCCAATATTGAAAACTTCCCCCTCAATACCTCCAGCCAATCCAGCTTTAACAGTACCCTCAACAGCATCCATAACGTAGGTGAAATCCCTAGTTTGACTTCCATCACCATAAATTGTGATTGGGTCGCCACGTAGGATCGCCTTAACCCACCTGCAAATGGCCATGTCGGGCCTCTGCCTAGGACCGTAAACGGTGAAATACCTCAAAACTACAACTGGCAAGCCAAACTCATTGTGGAAAATTCTGCATAAATTCTCGGCCATAAGCTTGCTGGCACCATAAACTGAAATTGGATTGGTGGGGTGAAGCTCATCCTCAGGAAGGTAAACCGGATTACCGTAAACCGAGGATGATGAAGCATCCACAATTCTACCAACACCAGCCTTCAAAGCAGCTTTAAGAACATTCAGGGTGCCTAGAACATTCACCCTAATAGTCTTCTCCGGATTAGCCATGGAAAACCTAACGCCAGGCTGAGCGGCCAAGTGATAAACAACGTCCACGCGCTTCATTGCATTCAGCAGCGAAGAATAATTTAACACGTCAGCCCTCAAAAGCCTAAAATTATCATCATCCAACATGTGCCTAACATTCCTAATCTTACCCGAATAGTAGTCGTCGAAGTTGTCATAAACAATCACGCTGCAACCCATATCTAGGAGGTAATCGGCCAAGTTACTGCCAATAAATCCAGCTCCACCAGTAATCAAAACTCTCAAGCCAAACCCTCAATTAAACCTAACCCACAACCAGATAAATAAGTGAATACGATTACAACATGGACTTTAAGCATAAACCAGCATGCAGGAAGTAGAAGAACTATCAAATACCCCTAACCTCAAATTAATTTGACCGAAATTTTCGAATAATAATATTTCAGTAAGTTAAAG
>QMQV01000136.1 GCA_003649085.1 Thermoproteota archaeon | reverse complement strand
CCCCTATGTTCCCGACGAAATGTTCAAGGAGCTTTCGGTCGAGAGAGCGGATCTCGAAGAGCTTCTCTCACGCTCCGATGTGATCTCGATCCACGTAATATTGACGGAGGAAACCTATCATCTCTTGGATGAAAAAGCTTTCAAGCTCATGAAGGATGGGGTTCTCATCGTCAACACCTCCAGAGGGGCAGTCATAGATGAAAGGGCGCTGATAAACGCTTTAAGAAGTGGGAAGGTTTTGGGAGCCGCCTCAGACGTATTCGAGAAGGAACCTCTGCCAGCAGATAGCCCACTTCTCGAGATGCAGAACGTGATCTTGACGCCGCATATAGCATGGTATTCCGAGGAGGCGATGGCCGAGCAGAAAAGGGAGACAGTGCTAAACGTAAAGGCATATCTTCTCGGAAGAAATCCGCCTTATGCAATAAATCTTAATCAAATAAAAGAGAGTCCAAAAATAGTACGAGTTTAGATCATTAATCGCCGCCAATTTTGAGTGTTCGGTCTATTGCCTTCATTAATATCATAGCCTTCGATAAGAACTTCATGAACTTTCTGCATCAGATAAGCTTCGACATAAGGTTATGGATACTTAAACCAGGACACTTTTCCATACTCCAATTTCTTCCTACCCGTGTCAGAGTCAGACATGATATGAGCGAACCGCTGAAGTTTGTCTCAAGATTTACTCCTACATTTGTATTCCGCCTATTGAAGCTATCCGATATCGCTCCGGAGATAGCACTTCCGGTAAAGTATTTTTTTCCGAATCCGCCGTGAGCAATCTTACCGACTATTGATATCCACATCTTCCTCAGTCAACATGCTCTTTTCGTTTTCCATTTTTGTCTCGAAGATATATCGCTCTTATTCTAACGTTAATGTAAATTTTTAAATAAGGATGAAGAAGGGGTTTTAAACTGTGAAGCCACGTGATCTCAGAGAGTACTATCGAAAGGGTGTACTGATGGTCGTCCAGTTAACTCCATTTAAGCATGGTAGTGAGGATCTAGACGTTGATGGATTAAGAGAAAACACTGAATTCCTCGTGGAAGCGTCGAAACGGGGGCCGCTAGTCTTAACTCCAGCTGGAAGCACTGGAGAACATTATACCCTAAACGATGAAGAGTATCAGAAAGTTTTAAGAATTGTAGTAGATGTTGCGAACGGAAAGGTTCCTGTGGTTCCTGGAGCCTGCCACTCTGGGACGAAGGCTGCTGTAGAGAAGGCGAAATATGCTCAGGATATTGGGGCGGATGGGGTTATGGTGGTTCTGCCATATTATCATGTCCCGACCGAGGAGGGATTGTATCTCCATTACAAGAAGATCTGTGAGAGCGTGGATATAGGAGTGGTCATTTACAACAATCCAGACGTATCCAAGATATACATGAAGCCGCATATCTTGAGAAGGCTCGCTGAGGAATGCGACAACGTGGTCGCCGTGAAGGAGAACACGCCTAATGTCGCGATACTATACGAGCAGATAAGGCGATGCGGGGATAAGGTCCCGATAATACAGGGCAGAGGCGAGTGGTGGTTCGGGCTCACGGCATTTCTAGACGTCAGGGGATATGTGTCTGGATATGCCAACTTTATGCCTGACCTGTGTTTAGATCTGCTGAAAGCTGGGCTGGACAAGGATCTCAAGAAGATTCAAGAGCTGATGAAGAAGCTCGAGGTATATGAGGACTTCATAGCCAGCATGGGCAGAAAATATGGGCCGTCGACGACAATACTTCCGCCGCCATACGTTGACCATTACTTGGTTTATTCGGTGATGAAAGCAACCATGGACATGCTCGGGCTTCATGGAGGATCGATGAGGCTGCCACTAGTCAACCTGAAGGAAGAAGACGTAAAGGCCCTCGAGGACGTGGTCTTTAACAAACTCGGACTCAAGAAAATACGATAAACATCCTCTTACACAAGATCTCCACACAAAAATTCTCATTTCTTTACACAGCTTCGATCACAACTTCACTGAATCGAATTTTCTGAGAGTCTTCAAGATTTCTCGGTCTAAGGGTTCGTGTTTTCGTCTTCTTCTGAGCTTGCCGACTATGTATGGGCCTATCGCCGCATACGCTCTTTCAGCGATCTCATCTCCCTCGCCTTCCTCGAAGACGCGCCACGAGCCTGGGGAGTGCTTATATGACTCTGGATCTGTCCAGCTTATGTGAAAGTCTTCTAGCTCTTCTGGCTTGACGCATACCGCGACGCGATCTACCGATCGGTGCAGGGATAGAGGGGTGGTGAAGACCCTTTGGATATCTATCTTGTTTTCGACGGCGACCCCCTCTTCGGGCTCTATCCTGTTTACCACATATTGGGTTACGGAGTACGCTATGTCAAGTGGGTCTATTTTGCTTGAGATCTCCTGGCTGAATGCTCTCGGGTTCACGTGAACGTGTGCTCCTCTTCCGCTCCACTTGAAGAAGACGGATTTGACCACTCCAAATCTCTCCAGCACCCCGATTATCTCGACGGCCTTCTTGACGACCTTTCTCCAGTCTCCGTCCTTCGAGTCTATGTCCCAAGTCGGAGCGGACATCAATATGTTCTCACGATCCATCACGTCGGCAGCCGATTCCAGCCTTCTGTATATGTGGGCGGTCGCGTAGAAAGCTCTTGGCTTCAATTCAGAATACTCTTCAAAGATTCGCGTTAAGCCCGCTTCATCGCGTATCACGAGCGGTTTTCTCCCACTCCTTCGATATCTGATCATGAGCTGTTGGCCTCTTGAATTTCTCTTCTCGCAGTGTATCGCGACCCATCTCCCCCTACAGTATTCCGCTATCTCCCGCCTCACCTCTGCCCTAGAGTAGTGCCGCTTTACCAGCTCCCAGCTCATAGGATGTCCTCCGATCTCCGCCTAGCCTCCAAAATTTTCCTCATCACTTCGGGTGGAAGCTTGTAGTCCTCAACCCTCCTCTCAGCCCTCCCTAGGACGACCAGTCCGACTCCTGGCCTTATGTCGATCTCGTGGAGGTATCTGCTGTGATTTGTCTGCCTCATCTTCTCGATGACGACAAACCTCTTAAGCTCTCCTCTCCTCAGAATTCTCCTGAACCTGATTATACCATCAGCTATATGCTCTATTCCCCACCCGAAGCTCTCAGCGGTCGTTATCGCATATTGGCTTATGGCGAGGATCGTGAAGTTCCATTTCGATAGAACTTTCTTGAGGTAGTAGCTGTATCTTCGCGCCATCGCGGGCTTGTCCAGCCAGAAGGCTGAGAGCGAGTCTATAGCGACCCTCGCCCTGCCGTATCCGAGCTCCCTCTTCGCCTCTATTATCTTGCTCACCAAGGCTTCCATGTCTAGGGATTGGAGGCTCCACCTATCCTCCCTGCCCATAAGCGCGTCGATTATTATCAGCTTCCTTTCATCAACCGCCTTCTTGAAGTCCATGTCGAATTGGGCAGCCTGCTTCATGATCGACTCCCTGCTCTCCTCGGTTGTAACGTATATGCATCGATCTCCATCGTGTATGCCTTGGTTTATGAAGTGGATCGAGAAGATGGTCTTGCCGCATCCAGGCTCGCCCGTGACCGCGACGAGAAAGCCCTCGGGTATCCCGCCCTCGAGAAGCTCGTCTATACCTTTGACCCCAGTTCTCAGACGCTCAACCCTAATGCTCAATCTTCCCCTGTTGTGATTTCACGGTTCTGGAAGATAAGAGTTTGAGTTATCTTAGTTGCGGGAGAAAGGTTTCGGT
>QMQV01000135.1 GCA_003649085.1 Thermoproteota archaeon | reverse complement strand
GCTGTATAGTGCATTGTATCGGTTCCATGCATCACTATAACTCCATCTACGCCTTCATTTATTGATTTAGCGACTTCCTCAGCTATTCTCTTCCAGTCATTGGCCCGTAGGTGTTCACTATATTTGTTCATGATGATTTTCGTCTTTATTGATGCTATATTGATAAGTTCTGGAAACATTTCAGCTAACTCCTCTGGAGTGTAAACTGATCTCACAGCACCAGTCGTGTAGTCTACTCTACTTGCGATAGTTCCTCCGACTCCTAAAATATGAACTTTAGGCAAATCCTCTCTAATTTTGAGACTTTCTCGCTTGACTGCGGCTAATACCGCTTTTTTCTTCTCGATAACTCTTATAGATAGATCTTCTCTGTACCTTATACCAACATTATATCCATTAGATAGTTTTAATACGATGTGCCATTCGTCTTCCAATTCGCTTCTTGGTAGTAAGATACCTCTTATATGCTTGTTATCATATCTTAGTTCTATTTCATCTCCGATTTCTGCTCCAACCTTGTTCAATAGTTTTCTTAGAATACCACGATAGCCCTTTAGTTTATCTTCAACCATTCTTGGGAAACCTCCTACCATCAGCTATTTTGACAACTAACATTAAAATAATTGGTAGCGGAGAAAAGAATGCAACTAAGAACGGAGATACTCCTGAGCAGTTGAGAATTATGAGGAGAGAGCAGATCTAATTACTTGGTCAATATTTTAGAGACGTATGGACCATCTCTAAAGTAACCATGCTTGTAGTAGTATTCTCTGACACCTATTCCGCTTATTACGACTATTTTTTCTGCTCCCTTTTCCACAGCTATTTCTTCAGCCTTCTTTAACAGAATAGAACCTATACCTTTGTGTTGCCACGAACTCTCCAATCTTAGACCAAGCGGTAATGCCTCCCCATAGACGTGAAGTTCTCTAATTATAAAAGTCTCATGGGATGTTATTTCTGGTCTCCAGGCGTCCTTAGATGGTTTTCTCAGTCTTATAAAGCCGATTATGGCATCGTTATTAATATCCTCGACTGATATGAAGTACTCTACTCCTTTAGAGGCTGTATATGTTGTGACTGTCAACTCTGGCTTGATTGCTTTTCTTATTTTTCCCTTAATCATTTTATGACCAATCTCTCTGCATCTAATACATCTACAACTTAGGCCGTGTTTGCTTAGTCTTATTTGGACAATTTCTCTTAAATTACTTTTCTTTACCCCAGCAGCTATCTCGAAAACTGGGATATCCCGTTGTACTCTCATAATTCTTACCCACTTTGGTATGAAATTTGCTTTTACAAGTTCTATCAGCTCAGAGGCTTCATTGGTTGAATAGGGTTTGTAGACCCCGCTTTTCCACCATTCGTAAAGCTCAGTTCCCTCAAGCACTAAGGTTGGATATATTTTAAGCATATCTGGTCGAAAGTTTTCATTTTCAAAGAGACTTCTAAAGAAACTTAAATCAGTTTTTACGTTTGTATCAGGTAGACCAGGCATCATATGATAGCATACCTTGAAGCCAGCATCCTTTAGTCGCCTCGTGGCTTCTATGACATCCTTAATCTTGTGTCCTCTCTTGACTTTCTCATATACTTCATCTAACAGAGTTTGCACACCTAGCTCTACCCTAGTAAATCCCTTCTCTAACATCCAATCAATTTGCTCTTTACTTGTTTGATCAGGTCTTGTTTCAATAGTCATTCCTGTTAAACGGTATTTGCTCTTCTCAGCTTCCAAGATAGCATCCTCATAAGAACTTATAGGATGTCCTAGGATCCCCTCTATAACGCGTTTCATGAACCATTCCTTGTACCAGTCTGGAGTGGCGTTAAAAGTTCCTCCTTGGATTATAAGTTCTATTTTTTGAGTGTAGTGGCCCGTGTCCTCAAGTTGCCTTAATCTAGCCCTTATCTGTAATGCAGGATCAAACTGGTTTTGAATAGCTCGCATGGCTGCAGGTTCTCTTCCAGTGTAACTAACAGGCGCTCCTGGAAATCTAGGACAATAAACGCACCGTCCATGAGGACATTCGAAAGGATGCGTCATTACAGACAGGATTACTATCCCTGAGATGCTCCTAACAGGTTTTAGTTTTAATAATGCTCTAAGTTGCCCTTTATCTCCTTCAGAATACTTTAGTATGTCAGGATTAGAAGGAACAGTATCTAGACCATACTTCTTGGCTATGCTACTCTTAATTCTCTGAATTGTCCTTTGATCAGGATTTCTAATAAGTAGAATTTGCTTAGCGATTTCCTTACATGCTCTTACATAGTATTGATTAGTCATTTTTTTCGTTATGACTGGGGTAAATTTTTGAAGAAGCTTTAACTTGGTCTAAATTGGCCTGGTGGTCTTTTTAGAACAAATCTCTTGTAAAAATTGGATTTATTCCTAACTCTAGGAGAGGGACTTCTTCTAGGTCTGCCTTCTATCTTTGGAGTTGCTGCTCTAACCTTTCCTGCCTTTGTAATTGAACCATGTGTTGGAATGGTAAATCCACCTCCACAACTAGAAAACTTGAGGAATTATTAAAAGATTGCCCTAGTAACTCAAAGCAAAATCATGCAAGCTAGAACTAGAGAAATTGTTGTTATTAAATCTGCCAATGTAGCCTCTATAGGAATTACAAAATTATCTGGATTCCAACCTCGTCTAAAGGTCAAAATTGCTGTCACAAGAGAGATAAGGAGAATTATAGGAAAGCATATGATATTGGATGACAAAGTCACTAAGATATTTCTAAGGGTTTCTATGACCCCCATATACTCGGTTACTGAACCTATTAGTCCGTAGATCATGAATAACATTGCGCCCACAATTTCTGTACCTAAAATTTCTGGGAGCATCTTTATAACGATGTTAAAGCCCGGTTTAAGAAAACCTATCACTAATTTTGTGGTCATCATTGAACCGATTACTGAACCAATATCACCTGCAGTACATGTTAGGGCAGGAAAAACTATCAAAATAGCCGGATTTTTTATGATCTCGGATCTTAGAGTGGATAAAATATTCCCAGAAAGGCTAGCAACTAGAATTAAAATAACCACTATTAGACAGGACTCTTTTACTAGTCTTATAAAAACATCCGACTTAAAAAAGCGAAATACAAAAAGAAAAGAAAGAAGAAGAAAGATAGATAACATAAGTAAACCTTCAATGACATTTAAAAGTCCTATTATGAGATTGATCATGAAGAAATAGGAGATACTAATGACAATATCTGTGAGAGTAGACATTATGGGATATACCACAATATCTGGGTCTAAACCAAAGCGAAATGAAGAAATTCCAACCAATGCAGTAACAGGAATTGTCAAGAATGAGGAAAAAATAGCAGTTGAAAGATAAACCCCCAATATTTCGTAGAAGTCGAGAATTGATAAAGGATAGAACATAAAAAAACTTAATAACGTTAGTAATCCACCTACCAGTCCAGTAATGATTGTTAAGAAGATTGTTCCAGAAATTAGTGCGTAAAAAACATGTGTATTCTTCCTGAGAGATGGTTTCACTATACCTATGTTTAAAAGCGTCGATAAGTTTCCCGAGAGAATCCCAGCTACGTTTCCTCTCGAAGTAAGAAGCATTGGGTATGCTATGAGAATCCAAGGTTTTATATCCAGCATCGGGACAGTCCTTGAAATCATCCAACCAGCTATTAACTCTCCTAATCCTGGAAGAAAAGCTATTAGTGATTGTTTAACGGTGTATGCTAATCTACTTTTC
>QMQV01000134.1 GCA_003649085.1 Thermoproteota archaeon | reverse complement strand
GTTTCAGGAGCACTTCTATCTGATTATCAGAGAATGAACATAAACATGATTTGTGAAGAACTAAATTTGAGGTGTTATTCTCCATTTTGGAGAAAAAATCAGGAAATGCATTTAATTGATCTAATTGATTTTGGTTTTGAAATTGTGATAACTGGGATTTATACACATGGATTAGATCGAGATCTTTTAGGTAAGAAAATTACAAAGAAAATAGCGTATGATATCATAAGAAGAGCTAGAAAAATGGGATTTAATCCAGCCTTTGAAGGAGGAGAAGCCGAAACTTTTGTCACTGATGCTCCTTTGTTTAAGAGAAAGATTGAAATTGTTAGAGGCAGGATAGTTGAACTTAACACTTATGCGTGGAGATACGTAATCGAGGATGCTAGACTCGTTGAGAAGATTTAAAAAGTTTTGAAAACCTTTTCAAGAACTCTTTATTAAAAATCGTTAAATTTTGCCAATTGACTCTTTTAGATTGGTGATCTGGGTGAAAGAACGTACCAGAACTCTAGTTTCGGCGATAATCGTCGTAGTTATAGTATCTGTGATTATTCTGGGGAGCTGGATTTTAATTAAAAAACCAGAAACTCAAATAAGTCCAACTTCAACCACCACAAGCATGCCAGTTTTTTCATCGATTATCTACCCGAAGGTTTATGGTTACGAGATTTTTAGTCCAGGAATCGAAGAGATTGAAATCCATGAGATTAATCCACCCAAATATGATCTTCCAGTTGAGTTTAGTTCTGTTGAGAATTTTGAGTATGTAGCAGAGGTCTTAGGAAATTATCTTGATAATAAGGCGCTCGAATTGCTGAGAAGAAATGGATTCGTTGTGACTGATGCTCATTTTGATGACATAGCAGAGCTTTACAAAAGTTTAAAGGAAAACGGAGTTCCTATGTACATATCTACAGATAGTGTCCTTTTTGTTTATCATGCATTCTTTGATACCATTCTTATGGAACTGGAAACCGAGAAATTCTATCCAATGCTCTCTGAACTAACAGAAAAACTCATTAAAGAAACCCTACAGATGTATGAACAAATACCACCAAATATGAATCTGACAAAAGAGGCTGTAAAATTGAATTTAGCCTATTTGTGTGTAGCTGCTAAACTTTTAGATCCAGAATTTAAGATACCATCCATAGTTGAGGAATTGGTACAAAAAGAGCTAGCTTTGATACAGTCTGCAAACCAACCTGAGTATGCTAGTCCAATATTTGGATATAATGAGGATTACACACAGTATAAGCCAAGAGGGCACTATACTCAGAGTGAAGAGTTGCAAAAATACTTTAGAGCAATGATGTGGTATGGAAGGATGAGATTTGAGGCAAATGATCCATGGAATCCTGAATTAGCAATTAGACAGACAGCTCAAGCTTTGATTTTAACATATTTAATGTGTACAACAAAGGTCGGTAATGAAACTGCATTAAACATCTGGGAGAAGATATATCTTCCGACAGTATTCATAGTTGGAAAATCAGATGACCTAACATTCTACGATTACATTGAAGTGATGAGAGAAGTTTATGGAGAGTTCTCTCCGACTGATGTGGAAAATCTGGAGAAACTGACAGAATTTCAAGAGAAAATTGTGCAAAGAGATAGATCGAGAATCAGAAATGTTCCATGGTGGCCGGAGGAGGAAATTGCGAAAAGATTGTCTGGTTTACGATTCATGGGACAAAGATTCATTCTGGATGGTTATATACACCAGGAATTGTGTTATCCTAGAGTAGATGGAAGAATTATGGTTAAGGGATTCGATATAATGGCTGCTTTAGGCTCCGAGAGAGCAGAACAATATTTAGAGATTGATAAAAGTAAGTATCCTGGATATTCACAACAGCTTGAGAAAATGAAGCAGTTTATAGAGTCGTTGACGATCAAAAACTGGACAGAGAGCCTCTATAATTCATGGCTTTACACAATCAAGGCGATTGTTGATCAGAAATTTGAAGGCTATCCTACGTTCATGACTACTGAAGCTTGGCTTGATAAATGTCTATTCACAGGTCTAGCTAGCTGGGCACAGCTAAGGCACGATACTATTCTATATGCAAAACAACCGTATGCTGCAAAAGTTTCTATTCCTCCACAACCACCGCATCCAGGATATGTCGAACCAATGCCCATAGTTTATTATAGACTGGCTCTACTTGCTAATGCTACAAAGGTTGGTTTAGAAAAACTAGGTCTTATTAACGAAGTCATGAAAGAAAAGTTAACAGCACTTATCGATCTCCTCGACAACCTCACAAAGATCTCTATAAAGGAGTTAAAGGGAGAAGCACTTAGTGAGCAGGATAGAAGGTTACTTCTAAATTACGGAGGAATCCTCGAGATGCTTTTAAAGGGATTGAGACCGAGATCTAAAGATCCTAGAATTATCGCTGACGTATTTACAGACCCTAATGGGAATACGGTTCTTGAGGTTGGTACAGGGTATTTCCATTTGATATTTGTGATATACAAAACTCCAGGCGGAAAAATTTACATCTCAGTTGGAGGAGTTATGAGTTACTACGAGTTTAAGTGGCCCCAGACTCAGAGACTGACTGACGAAGAATGGCAGAATTTATTAGAAAATGGACAAATAAACCTGCCTGAATGGGTTGATTCGTTCCACACATAATTTTTTCTTATTCAGCATAATATTCGTATATTTTTCCGATTAACTCCCTTAATCTTTGTTTTATTCTTTTAATTTTCATTTTCGTAACTTTTGAAGTCTCACTCCAAGTTCTACCTTGAAGACATTTTGCTATCAAGAGAAGTTCGTCTTTTTCGGAAAATCCAAGGGTAGATGGCATTTCCACAAAGTATTTCTTTACAAGTAGTCTTATGGCATCTACAGCAGCTTCATATATCATTCTACCAGTAGCATACATCCTCGCCTTTGTCCACTGGACCTTGTTGAGAGTTATCATCGAACTCTTTAATCTTCCAAATTTAAAGAGCAATCTAGCAACTTCTGGTTCTAAGAAGTAGTAGATATCACTGAGAGCCTCGATGAGTTTGTACTTTAGGTGTTTGTTTAATTCCCTAACAACCTTCCAACACTCCTCAGTTAGTGGCTTTACTACGATCACGCTATATTCTCCAGAAACTGGATTTCTAATCGGACTTATATGAACGGGTATGTATCCATTCTTAAGCCAAAAGTTGAGAAGAAGTTTAGAGGCGCCAAAACTCGCTCCGACCCAGTCGAATCCCTGCATTCTTGCCTCCATTTCGATGCCCTCTAGGGCTTTTGATCCGAGACCTCGATCCATAAGTTCTGGATGAACTGCGATTCTTACTACCCTTATTCCTCTCAGTTTACCGAAACCTGCTATGAAATAGTGTTTTAGAACCACTGTGGGGATTAGGTTTCCGGGGGCATCATAATCTTCTTCCATTATCTTAGAGATGATTTCGTTTAAAAGTCCTCCTTCATAGGTAAGTTGTATAGAGGTTACAATTTTTCCATTCGGAAGTTTTAGTGCTCTTGCTGTATGATGAGGAGCATCTGCTAGAATAGCTAGGTCATCTGGCCTATTTCTGTAGTGTGCTAAAACATATATCCCTATAAAATCTCTAAGCTCTCTTTCTCCTTTTCCGAGGTACCAATCGTCTAAATCAGGTATAAAATACGTTGCTACACTAGTTACATCCATTTGCTTCTCTTGTTCTGTAAGATCAACAGGTTCAGCATCTAATAGTAGCACGTCATAAAGCCACCGTTCT
>QMQV01000133.1 GCA_003649085.1 Thermoproteota archaeon | reverse complement strand
GTACCGTAGAATTTTGTTGGTAAAGTGGCTTCTACGACTCTTTCAACTATCTTTTCGTTTTTCAGCCTGTACTCGATCAATTCCTCAATACTAAAGCATGGTAAATTATGTTTATTGGCAAATCTAACAGCGTACTCACAATCAGCAACATTACCGTCGACAGTCATAAGGAGTGCATAAACAGCTGAAGTGGAAAATCCCGACATTCTAGCAAGATCTATACAAGCTTCGCCAATTCCAGGCCTCTCAAGGACACCTAGCTCCTTAACTTCTTCAACAAAGATCCTTCCAGGATATTTTATATCTGAAATGTGCACTTTTCCTAAAACTAAATGCTTGATGAAAGTTGCTCTATCCTCTGCAGAAACATTTTCAATTTTTGGATCGATGGGTATAAGGTTACCATTATAGAATTTAAATCTGTTTAGTCCTAATTTGAGTATTATACTCCAAGGTATGGCAAGTCTAATTTCATCACAGTTTTTCATCATTAAATTTATAATTTTACCTGAAACAATTTCTGCTGGCACGCATATTGCGGCCCTATCTTTCTCGTAAACAATAACGGGATTTCCAGATCTTGCGTTATTGATTACAAATTTCATAAACGCAAGTCGTTGAGATGTTATTTATAATTTTTGAGAAGTATCTCATTTTTTGTCATCTAACTCTCTTTGCATTTTCTCGCCCTCTTCCATTTCCTTATAATAACCTTCCGTGACCTCCAGTATGTAGCTTCCAGTATATCCGCACGTTTTACAGTAGTATTTTCCTGTGTAACCTCCGGTATCTAGTTCAATATCTTTCGATCTGCAAACTGGACAGACAAGAATTTTCCTCATCAAAAACATCTCAACGTGAAACTAAATAAATCTAATTGTCTCGAGATTAAGTGGCGCACGAGTTTCAATTCTGTACGTTTTGTAAATACTTGAAGCAAGCTCTATACATTTTCCTTCGTCACCATGAACCGTAGCTACCTTTTCGGGCTTTGGATTGAGATATTTTATGTAATTCATTAGCTGTCTTCTATCTGAGTGACCTGAGAAGCCATCCACTGTTTCAACTCTCATTTTTACTTCTACAACCTCTCTTCTGCCGTTTACAGGAAACGGTACCTCTTTCCAGCCTTTTTGGATTTTCCTCCCGAGTGTTCCCTCAGCTTGGTAACCTACGAATATTATTGTATTCTTTTCATTGCTGGCTAGGTTTTTGAAGTACTCCATAACTGGTCCACCGTTAAGCATACCAGAAGTTGCAATTATCACGGATGGTGAAGACTCGGAGATAACTTCCTCTCTTTTAGATGCAGAATCAACTCTTACGAAGTTTTCGCTTATAAATGGATTTATGCCATGGTAAAATATTAAATCTCTTAATTGTGCATTTAGGTATTCAGGATACGCTGTGTGGATTGCGGTAGCCTCGTAAATCATCCCATCGAGATAAACGGGTATGCCTGGTATTCTCTTTTCTCTGATCGCCTCCTCAAGAACTATCATAACTTCTTGACTTCTACCGACAGCAAAAGTTGGGATTAGGACTTTACCTCCTTTGCTTATTGTCTGATTGATAATCTCTATTAATCTTTCCTCAGCCTCCCTTCTTGATGGTTGAATATCGCTTGCACCGCCGTATGTAGCTTCCATAACTAGTGCCTCGAGTCTGGGAAAGTTTGTCGCAGCCCTGTCGAACAACCTCGTTTTCTCGAATTTGAAGTCTCCTGTGAATGCGATGTTATATAGACCCTCACCTATATGGAAGTGAGCAATTGCAGAACCAAGGATGTGGCCAGCATTGTAGAAAGTAAGTCTAACATCTGGACTTATGTCCGTAACTACGCCGTAATCTAGAGTTATTGTGCGTTTTAGAGCCTCTCTAATAAGCGAAGAGTCGTATGGGATTTGCAGACCTTCTCTGGCTGCAACCTCTATGAAGTCAAGTTGTAGTAAAACCATTAGATCCCTTGTCGGAGGAGTCAGGTATATTGGGCCTTTATATCCGTACTTGTACAGTATTGGTACGAGACCGCAGTGATCTAGATGAGCATGAGTAATTACGACCGCATCTATGCTATCAAGAGGCTGAACCTCAGGAACATACAAATACGGCGTACTTTGAATATTGCTGACGTTAACACCACAATCTATGAGTATTTTACTCTCGGGAGTTTGGAGGAGATAGCAGCTCCTACCAACTTCTCTTGAGCCACCAAGGAAAGTAACTCTGACCCACCGATCCTCAATTAATATACCTCTATGTATTTTTTTTCCTATTCTTCTTAGAATTTCAGCTCTATCGTCTCTTACACTCATTAGATAGTTTCTAATGCTTTCTATAGTCTTGGATTTTATTGGTGGCGTTCTGATAACCCTTGGACTCCAGCCTACGGCTTTCATTATTTCTCTAAATGTAGAACCCTGCTTTCCTATTACAACTCCTGGCTTCTCTGCTTCTATTATTACTTCTCCGTTCTCTTCGTCGAAGTAGATGTTGGTTATTTTTGCATCCTCTGGGACGATCTTCATTATGATCTCTTTTGCTTCTTCAGGAGGCTTGAGACTTTTGGGATCTGGACGAATGATTATTCTCTTTCTAAGATCCTTTGCAAGTTTTTTAACTATGTCAATCTCTGCAATCTCCTGAGGATTCTCTACGTAGATAACTAAAAGCGGACCTTCGAATTCAATATTCTTTATCCTAATGTTTGGAGGGATACTCTCCTTTACTTTCTTCTTTATCTCATCAAGTCTTGCTGTCATTTTCGATTACTTCCTAAATTTAGAAAGTATAGCATCAACCTCCTCAGGTGTTAATTGATGGAATTTATCTTTGGTAATTTTTACCACATCAATACCGTCTCCAGATGCGGAGTCTCTTTTCATTGCCGAGTATATCGCTCTTACTGCTAACTCTACTGCCTCATCGACAGTTAATTCCGGTGTAAATCTGTCCTCAAGAACACCGTATGCTGTGAAGCTCCCTGAACCCGTAGCGACAACTTCTTTTTCCTCGATAGCTCCGCCGATTGGATCTATGGAATATATGCTTCCCCCTCTTTCATCTAGACCGCCAATTAGAAGCTGGACCAAATATGGGAAGGATCTGTAGGAATTCAGAAGATTCGATGTTAACGTCGCTATGGCTCTTACGGTTAGTTTTCTCTCTCGTCTAATCTCATATAAATTTGCCTCGACTTTTATTAGTCTTGCTAGGAACTGAGCATCTCCAACACTGCCTGCAGTAGTCATGGCAACTCTGTCTGCGATCTGGAAGATCTTTTTGGCAGTTCTACTTGCTATTAGATTACCCATTGTAGCTCTTTTTTCTGTAGCCAACACTACTCCGTCCCTACAAACCAGCCCAACTGTTGTAGTTCCTTTATATATCTTGTCTTCTATCATGTTGCATCACTTTTGAGTTTTTTAGAATAGCCTTCTAAGGCAGATTCTCTTATGTCAAAAAGATTTTTAAAAGTTTCGATGTTCTGAGCTTGATGATTGGGGAAGCAATAGAAATAGGCAAATTATTGGCTGCTAGTAACTTGATAGATGGGGCTAGTGGAAATATGAGTTATAGGGAAGGGGATAAAATCATTATAACCAAAAGAGGTGTTTGCCTTGATAATTTATCCGAGAAATCGTTTGTAGCAGTAGATATTGACGAAATGAGTGAAGAAGCATCAAGTGACCTTATTGTTCATCAGGAAATCTATAAGAATACAGATTACAAGGTAGTCTTACATTGTCATGTCGTTTATAATGTTGTTTTAAGCTTTAAGT
>QMQV01000132.1 GCA_003649085.1 Thermoproteota archaeon | reverse complement strand
TGAGTATTTGTTGGATTCGAAGTTCTGAAGGGCTATTCATTCCAGATTATTGTGAAATAGGGATTAACAGGAGAAACATACCTGGTGAGCCCCAGGAAAAAGTGTACGAGGAACTTGCAGAGATAATCTCTAGGCTCAGTTTGGAGGATGAAGAACTAAAAGCAGAATTACAAACACTCCTTCCAGGAGAATTTGGAACTAAGAGAGCAGATCCTATGGAGACGCCTTTAGACGCTAAGATTGTTAAAATATTCATAAAAGCTGTAAAGGATGTTACTGGGCAGACATTGGATCCTTCTGGATCAAGTATATGGACGGACGGAGCAATATTGGTTAATGAAGGTAAAATACCCACGATAATATTTGGACCTGGAGAACCACATTATGCACACGCCAGAAATGAGCAAATAAGACTCAAAGACGTAGTTGAATCATTTAAGATCTATGTTAGAGTTGCTCAGCTCTTTTTTGAAAGCTAACAGAGATTAAGTTCATTTGGGGCATTTTCTTTATATCTAGTTCTGACCTAAAGCTAAATTGAAAATGAACCTAGATGAAATACGAAGGTTATTTCCGATAACTCAAAAATACATCTACTTACAAAATGCTGGCTTTAATCCTGGTTGTCTAAGAGTAACACAGGCCATGAGGAATTTTCTTAAAGACTGGGAGGAGAAAGCAGATATAAAATACTGGGAGTGGGATGCTATATTCAGAAATGCTAAGAGACTCTTTGCAAAGTTGATAGGTGCTAAAGAGGGTGAAATAGTTTCAGTTCCAAACACTAGTACGGGCTTAGGACTTGTAGCTAACATGATAAAGCCAAAGCCAGGAACAAATGCTGTAATAGATGATCTAACTTTTCATTCAGTTGCATACAATTGGTTAATCTTTAAGAAAAAGGGCGTAGAGGTTAGATATGCTAGAAACAAGAATGGAACATTTGATGCAGAATGTTTTACTAAAGTAGTTGATGAGAAAACAGCTGTAGTTAACATATGCCATGTAACATGGAATAATGGTTTTAGATTCAACTTAAGAGAAATAGCAGAGGTAGCTCATAAAAACGGGGCCTATTTTGTAGTCGACTGTGCTCAGTCAGCAGGAGCCATCAAAATTGATGTTAAAAAAGACGATGTAGACTTCTTGGTAGCTCCTTGCTTTAAATGGCTTTTGGGCCCTGCAGGAGCCGGATTTCTGTATGTTAGAGAGGAATTGATAGATAGATTTGATCCTCCAATAGTTGGATGGATGAGTGTAACAAACCCGTTAGCTTATGACATTTGGAATATGAGCTTGCAAAAAGACGCTAATAAGTTTGAGACAGGAACACCTGCTTTGATAAATTACGTTGGCGCAGAAGCAGCTCTAAAATTGTTGCACGAAGTAGGACCAAATCAAATTGAGGATAGAGTCTTAAAGTTGAGCGGAAAGCTTATTGAAGAATTAACGAACGTAGGCTTTAAAGTCAGAACCCCGGTAGACAGAGATAAGAGAGCAGGAATTGTGAATTTTGAGGTAAAAAATCCAGAAAAAGTAGTCGAAGAGCTTAAGAGACAAGGAGTTGTAGCTACTGTTAAGGCCAATGGAGTAAGAGTTTCACCGCACTTTTATAATACGGAGGGGGAAATAGAGACTTTCATCGAAAAACTAAAGAAAATTGCTAAATGAAGTATCTGTCCGAGAGATAATCGTAAAGAACTTTACCGTATTTTTGAGTGTGACTCATCCTAAAGTAGTAACCTGAAATAATTCTTTTAGGTTCGATTAGATGCATTTTAGTAGTGGCTGATGGATTGATAGAAATCGTTGCAGGCCCACTCCAAGCTTCTAGCACTTCAACTTCGTCGATTGAGGCTGTTGTTATTTGTCTAACGTCATATCCATCTCCGCTTACGGAGGGAATCATCTTATAGCAGAACGTAGGAAAAATTGATGGTAGTTCTTCTGGTTTAACCTCCATCTCTCTTTTAAACGTTAGAGTTAATATTTCCACAGAATTCCTAATCATTTTCCCTAACACAATCTCACCTACATCTTTTAGAGTTATGTCAGCCATTTTCTTCGGACTTCCCCAGATTTCTCTACCACATGCCATTGCACTATCAGAAGTTACGAATAGCTCATAGACATAGTAACCTGTCAATTCCTTTAATTTGGACTTGATCAGCATACCAGCCTCTAAGTACGTGCCCATTCCTTGAACAACTGGAAATTTGGCTATAAAAACTGCTACTATTGGCTCATCTGCTGGTTCTAATGGCCTAGGTAGAATCTTCTCAATTGAAGAGGTCGAGGATTCGTATAGAATAAGTAACCATTGCCCGTTTAAATATCTGTGAGGAGGTTTTGTATATAACTGTGCATGAAAGGGCATACTAAAGCCCATGTTTCATCAGCTCTCCTTCTACACATAAGTTACTCTTTGAATGAATTTAAGTAGCAATTTTCCCTTAGAATATCGCCAGACTCGATACTTTACTACTACTCGACCAAGGTAGCATAATGGCTCGTAAATGTTACAAATTATTTCCGTCGATCCACGTAACAAAGGGAGTAAGCTTTTAGAGTTAGAGTAGAGAATAAATTATTAGCTTAATTGAGAGAAAGGCAGAATAACGTTGAAAATCGTGGAACTTCCTATAAGCGATGAGGCTAAGGAATTATTGCAACGAGAGGGTTTTAGAGAACTTTATCCTCCTCAAGAACTGGCAGTAAAATCTGGACTTCTAGAAGGAGAAAATTCGGTAGTAGCATCTCCAACTGCTAGTGGGAAGACGCTAATTGCAATGCTTGCTGCAATCAAGCATTTCTCAGAAAAAGTGGGCAAAACTATCTATTTAACTCCTTTAAGAGCACTAGCATCAGAGAAATACCGAGAATTCAAACTTATGGAGAAACTAGGAGCAAAAGTTAGGATATCAACTGGAGATTATGACACCCCAGGTTATGAGTTAAGAGATGCTGACGTGATAGTTACAACGAATGAAAAGATGGATTCTCTACTAAGACATAATTCACCTTGGATCAAAGAGAGCTCGCTAATCGTAGCAGATGAAATACATCTAATAGGCTTTGAGGATAGAGGACCAACTCTTGAGGTATTGATAACAAGACTCTTACACGAAATACCTAATGCGCAAATCTTAGCTCTTAGCGCTACTGTATCAAATGCTTATGAAATTGCTGAATGGCTTGATGCAAAAGTCATAGATATAGACTGGAGACCTGTTCCTTTAAAGGAGGGGGTCTTCTTTCAACATAAGATATATTTCGCAAATGGGGAGGTTTCTCGGGTAAAGAGATTAACCGGTAGTCCAAGAATAGATCTAGTCTTAGACGAGATCATGAATGGAGGACAGGCAATAGCTTTCATGAGAACAAGAACGGATGCGGTTAAAGCAGCTATAAGGATAGCAGAAGCGATAAAAGAGAATCCATTAATAAGGAGATCGTTGAATGAAACCGAGTTGAAGAAACTCTCAGATAGAGTACTTGTAGAAGGTGAGAGAACCCAACTTTCCGATATATTATCCTCATTAATCAAATTCGGAGTAGCTTTTCATCACGCTGGACTCTCAAGTATTCACAGATCTCTAATAGAGGATGCCTTTAGAGAAGGCAAATTAAAAGCATTAACAGCAACTCCAACACTTGCTGCAGGAGTCAATCTACCATCAAGGAGAGTAATAATAACATATCTCTCAAGATATTCGATGGGATTCTCACAACCTCTGTCAGTTTTTGAGTATAAACAGATGGCTGGAAGAGCAGGAAGGCCAAGGTACGATGAATATGGGG
>QMQV01000131.1 GCA_003649085.1 Thermoproteota archaeon | reverse complement strand
TCTCTCTTCTAAGTAAGTTTCTAAGTTTTTCAAGAGGTTCCATGCCTTCAGCTTCACAATAGACCACCTTATACTCACCTCTATCTTCTTTAACGTAGTTTTTAGCATCGAAGACATTGGATATAGCAGCTACTACCTTTGCTTCATCCTCAGTTGGATGAACTAATGCTTCTACTCTAGTTCTAACTTTCACAAGAGAACCTCCTGAAAGAAAGTTTTTGCTTGAAGTTCTAAGTTTTCAACCGATCCCTCATTTAAAAACATCTTGTCCGCAAGTGCTATGACTGAACCAATCCCAACACTCAATTCTCTCAAATCTCTTTCAACGAACTCTTCCCAAGATTTTGGATCATCAATTCTACCTCTTCCAACCAGACGCTGGTATCTTTTTAAGGGCGAGGCATGGATGGCTACTATGACCACTTCATTTGCTATTTTCCTAAAAACTTCCACCTCAGCTAAGCTTCGAACACCCTCAATTATGACAACATTGTCTTCAGGGGTAATTTTTGACAAACACTTCTTAGCTACGATATCCTCGCCGTGTAAGCGCCTTAGCTTTAACATTACCTCACCAAGGTTTGTTATCCCTTCTTTTTCGGCCTCTTCTCTAATCACGTCTCCCATGTTTATTACCTTTAACCCCAGTTTTTTAGCAACATCTGCAAAGATTGATTTCCCCGCTCCTGGCATGCCTGTTACGCATATTACCTTTGATAGCATGTTAGTTATCCCTTTAGTTATCCCTTTTTAAGTATGTCAAAAAGGGTTTATACTGATATAAGCTATTACGCATTAAGGTGGGCTTTAAATGCACCGAGCATTTTTAGCTATTGATGTTGATAAGCCGGATGTCGTTGAGAGGATTGTAAACATACAGCAGGCGTTGCTGGAGTCTAAGGCTGATTTAAAGCTTGTTGAGAGAGAGAACTTCCACATAACTTTGCAGTTCTTAGGCGATATCTCTGATGCCATGGTTGAGGAAGTTTATAGGGTTATGAAAGGGGTTAAAGCGAAACCATTCACGTTAAGTTTGATGGGAATAGGCGCTTTTCCATCAGTTAGCTCACCTAGAGTTATCTGGATTGGAGCTGAAAAAGGAGCTCGCGAAGTTGAGGAAATATATCGTCAACTTGAAACGGGGCTTAGAAAGCTAGGTTTTCGACCGGATAAGGAGTTTACACCACACTTAACCATAGCTAGGGTGAAGAGCGGCAGAAATCGTGATGCTTTATTAAAAGTAATAACTAGACTCAGTGATGTTGAAGTTGGTGAAGTGGAAGTTAGAAGTATTAGGCTTAAGAAGAGCGTTTTAACCTCTAGTGGACCAATATACTCGACATTGAGGGAAGTTTTGCTTGGACGAGAATGAAACGCTGAATCAAATGTTATCTGAAGTGTTAAGGAGGGTTAAGCCTAGTGAAGATGAAAGAAGAAAAGTTTCAGAAATCGTTAGAAAGGTTATTAACAAAGCTTTGGAGAAGTCAAAGGAGCTTCATGTTGAAGCTGAGGTCGAAGTCGAGGGATCCATAGCTAAAGATACATGGCTTTCAGGGGATCGCGACATCGATATTTTCATTAAATTACCTATAAAGCTTGGCATTGAGGGTTTAAGGACTATTGGGCTTGAAATTGCTAAGGCGGCTGCAGGTGAAAATTGGGTTGAAAGCTATGCAGAACACCCATATGTTGAAGCTAAGATTGATGGCTATAGAGTTGATATTGTCCCATGCTTGAAAGTGGATAGGCCTGATGTTAGATTAACTGCTGTTGATAGAACGCCTTTTCACACTAAATACGTGTTAGGCAAGCTTGACGAAAGAGCTAAGGATGAGGTTAGGTTACTTAAGAGGTTTATGAAAGGTATTGACGTCTATGGTGCTGAGCTAAAAGTTGGTGGGTTCTCAGGCTATTTGGTTGAACTGTTGATAATACGTTATGGCTCTTTCCTAAATGTTGTTAAGGAGGCTTCTTCTTGGCGAGAAAGACACGTAATTGACATAGAAGGTTACTATAGTGATCCTAATCAAGTGTTAACGCTTTTTAAGGAACCACTAGTAGTTATAGATCCTGTAGATCGACGTAGAAATGTTGCAGCTGCTTTGACAGCCGAGAAGTATTGTGAGTTTATATCAGCTTGTAGAGCTTTTTTAAGGAAGCCCTCTATGAAGTTCTTTTTCCCAGATGGTATTAGACCATTAGCTTTTAACGAGGTGATTAGTGACCTTAAAAGGAGAGAAGCGTCACTGCTCGTTCTATATTCAAGATGTCCTAAACTTCCAATCGAAGTATTGTGGGGGCAGCTTAATAGGTCGTTGCTAGGTATAAGGAAACTTCTTGAGAATGAAGGTTTTAATGTCTTATCTTGTAAAGCGATGAGTGATGAAAGTAGCTATGTAGCTCTTGTTTACGAGCTTGATAAAATGGAACTTAACAGGACATTCATTCATAAAGGGCCGCCAGTTCACATGCCTGAGGACGAAGAAAGGTTTCTCTTAAAGTATCGTGATGGAAAAGATGTCGCTGCAGGGCCGTGGATTGAGGGGAGAAGATGGGTTATCATGCTTTTTAGAAAGCAGACCAACGTAAAGCAAATTCTGCTTGAGAAATTGTTTAAGGCAAGCTTAGGGAAGTACTTCGCTGATGAGTTTAAGAGAAGCGGGCGAATTTACGTAAATGAAGAGGTACGTGAAGTTTATGATAAGCACGAAGACTTTAAAATGTCCTTAACGAGGTTTCTTAGGAAGAAGCCGCTATGGATGAGCTGATAGAGCTTAGTAGTGATAGAGCCTTGAAGGTCATATGCTATCCTAAAGCTGACTTTAACGAGTTTAACAGGAGGTTAAAAGGCTTAAAAAGGCATGGAGTAAAGTACATTATATCTGAAGGTAAAAGCAAAATAGACGACATCCATGTTTTAGGAAAAGGAGGCGTAGGGGTTGTAGTGGCGGTTTTATTGGAAAATGGTGGGAAAGGCGCTTTAAAGATACGCAGGCTTGATGCTCATAAGGAAAGCTTACTTCATGAAGCTGAAATGTTGAAGTTAGCAAATAGCGTCGGCGTAGGACCTAAGCTATTAAGTGGAGATAGAGACTTTCTCTTAATGGAGTATATTGGGGGGCAGCTTATTGAAGATTGGCTTAAGAGCGGTATTAGTGAAGAAGAGTTTAGAAAAGTTGTCAGAGATCTTTTAACCCAATGTTATCGTTTAGATAAGCTAGGTCTTGATCATGGAGAGCTGACTAGAGCTAAGAAGCATGTTAAGATTTGGAATAATAAGCCTTACATCTTAGACTTTGAAACTGCAAGTGCCAATAGAAAACCTAGAAACCTTACGTCAATTGTACAATACCTCTTTATAAGGCAAAAGCTTTTGGAGGCGCTTCCTGAAAAATTTAAACACGTGGATGTTAACAAGCTATTAAAGGCTTTAAAGAGATACAAAGAAGCTATTAATGAAAACAATTTCTCGTTGATTTTAAGGGAAACGAGGCTTTATGAAGAAGGTTGAAGGAGAAGGCTTTATAATTCTCCGCTAAGCTTTAACGCTTTGAAGAGACGGGGCCGTCGTCCAGCTTGGATTAGGATGCCAGCCTGGGGCGCTGGTGGTCCCGGGTTCAAATCCCGGCGGCCCCACCAAATCTTGGGCACTAGAGCGGAATTACATGTTGACAAGTTCTTGTCAGTCCGTAGGCAGTGTTTACGCCATGTATGCATATTGCCTTGTTGTCAGGGAGTTTTTCATATATGTCGTAGATTTTTGAAGCTATTAAATTCCATGAAAAGCGCTTGATAGCCGTGTTTCTAGCGTTTAATGAAATCCTGTTTCTGAGCTTTTTGTCGGTTAATAGTGA
>QMQV01000130.1 GCA_003649085.1 Thermoproteota archaeon | reverse complement strand
TCCAGGAAATGGGTCTTGAGCTTCGGATCGAGCTCCATCGCCCGTTTGTAGCTCTCGACGGCCCTCTCAACATCCCCCCTGTCGTAGTAAACGTCCCCGAGCATGAGGTGAGCTCGGGCGTTGTCTGGGTCGATCTCGATCGCCTTTTTAAGCGCCTGGATGGCGTATCCCGTTTTGCCCTTCCTTTTGAAGATCGAGGCCAGCTCCAGGAGGGAGGCGGCGGTATATCCGCCGTGTCGGCTTCCGAGCCTGTATTGCCTGAGCGCCTCTTCGTCGTCCCCCATCTCGGCGTAGACCTGGCCGAGCTTGAAGTAGGCCTCCCTGAGGGAGGGGTTATACTTCAGCGCCTTTTTGAGGTAGCCTTCCGCCTCATCGAGCGCCCCCGCCTCCAGTTTGATCATCCCAAGCTCATAGTAGGGGGGCGCCCAGCTCTTCTTCAGCTCGATCGCCTTCAGGAAGGCCCTTTCGGCGCCGGGCAGATCGCCCTGGGCCTTCAGCGCCTTGCCCAGCCCGTAGTAGGCGGGGTGGAATTTTTCGTCGATCCTCAGGCACTCCATGTATTCCCTCTCCGCTGTCTTGGGATCGCCCCTGAGCAGGTAGAGGCCGCCGAGGGTGTAATGGGGGAGGGGATCGTCTGGCAGCAGCTCGGTCGCCTTTTTGAGGTGCTCGGCGGCTTCTTCGAGCGATCTCGGATCACCTTTCAGGAGGAGGGCATATCCCAGGGCGTATCTGAGCTGGCCGGAGCTGGGCTTCTCCTTTAGATCGCGCCTGTAAAGCTCGATGAGGTCGTCCAGATGACCTTTATCCCTCCATTTGAGGGCCAGGCCTCTGTGCAGCGCGAGGACGTTCCTCGTCGCTTTGAGGACGGCCTGATAGTCCTCCTCCAGCTCTCCTCGCCATCCCCCCTCCTGGTCTGGGAGGGGCTGGGCCGATATCATCAGAAGCGTCAGGAACGCGATCATAAACGGCGGCGTTTTCATCGCGCGGCTCACCCCGTCAGGAGATCTCTTTCGAGGAGAGTATACCATGCCCGTCTTTCGAGGGGCAAATCGGGTGGCAAATGAGACCTCATTCCAGGGAGGATTGTGACAAGTTAAAGGAGGGTTTGTGCTAGTATTGATCCTCTCTTTAACTGTTTTGAGTAAGAAGCTGGGCGAGCAATTGTTGCCATAAGGGAGTTGACTTTTTAAGACTTTTACAGCTACAATAGGGCAGAGGATAAGAGGAGGGAGAGGGAAGTGGGATCAAGAATCGAGGCTCCTCTGAGGGGATTGAAAAGCGCTTCGCTTTCCCTTGGCCTGGAGCGAAATGCGGGCATCAAATGCCGCCATAAGATTATCATCGGCGATAGCAGAGATATGCGAGAGCTGCCCGATGGGGCGGTTCAAATCGTCGTTACCAGCCCTCCTTACGTGACGAGCAACCTTCAAAAAGGGCAGCCGTTCGATTACGAAGGATACCTAAGGATGATCAAGCAGGTTTTTACCGAGGTCTACAGGGTCCTCTGCCCGGATGGAAGGGTTTGTTTGAACGTCGCCGATATTCATACAAAATATCTCTACGATGACAGGAGATTCTACAGGATACCCGTGGCACATGATGTTCTCCGTATCTGTCTCGATATCGGTTTCCGGTTGCTCGACACCTATATCTGGGATAAGGGCTTTCATAGACACAAAGGAGGTGCTCCTGGGCCGCTTTTCGGTTCCTACCCCTACCCACCTACTATCTACAATAACGTATACTGGGAGTTCATCTTCGTGTTGATAAAACCAGGCCCAAAAAGGAAGGTGCCTAGAGAGGTGAAGGAGAAAAGCGCGCTCTCCCAAGAGGAATGGAAGGAGTGGACCCGCAAGTTCTGGAAAGTGGAGTCCGAAACTGAATGGGTTAAAGAACATCCCTCTGTCTTCCCAGTTGAAATCCCCTATCGGCTTATAAAGATGTATAGCTTCATCGGCGATACAGTCCTCGACCCATTCCTTGGCTCAGGCACAACAACCCTCGCAGCCTGGCTGACCCGTAGAAACTCCATAGGATATGAGATTAACCCCAAATATGTTGAGCTGATCAAAAGAAGAACCCTTATGAATCAGAAAACCCTTTTTGAGGAAAACGACGAGTTCGAGATAATTCTGAGAGACGACGCCCAAGAGGGAGAGTGGCTTTGAAGGCGCTTGATTATTTCCAGCGAAAATATCCATTCCCAGGAAGATTCTGGTTCGCGGTCAGATACATCCGATCCATTGGACGCCTGGATACGGTTCTGGAAACCATGCACCTACTCCGCCGGGGAGAGAGACCACCCGCTACCAGAGTGAGGCATCTTGAACTCCTTTCAAATGCGGGATTAATCACTTACTACGGGAAGCTTTCCAGCTTAGGAGAGGAAATCCTAAGATATTTCGAGGAGCGTGAGAGGCAGGTTCGAACCCTTCTTAGTCATCTGAGAACCGTGGAGGAAGCTCGCAGCGATCTAATAAGGAGAGGTATCCCCTTCCAGGAGAAACGCACAAAGAGCGGGGTGAGTTTTGATTTCGTTCGCTCCGAAGTGGAATATATCGCTCGCCGCCTTTTCGGGGAAAGCTGTTACACCAAGGATGCATACATAAGGATCCCTCAGCTTAGCTTCGTTTCCATCCGTAAGATAGATGTCTCAATTCCTGGTCCTGTGAACCCAAAAGTTGTGATGGAGATTAAGGAATACTGGGGGGAGAAGCGCGGGGGTAGTAAGATGTCGAATGCCATCTATGAGACATACGCGGTAGCGCGTGAGCTGAAAGATTTAGAGAAGGAGGGAATTAAAATCTGGCATTTTGTTGTTTTTGATGGAAAAAAGCAGTGGGAGACGAGGGTGAGTGACCTGGGACGCTTCGTGGATCTGTTGAACGCTGGTTTGATTGACGGCCTGTTTGCAGGTAGAGAGATCTGGACGGAGTTCAAAGAAACCCTGGAAGAGCTTTCGAAAACAGCGACATAAAAGTAAATCTGGAAGCGAATCTACTCTCCATAGCGAGTTGTCCCTCGATGAAGAGGCTAAGGTTAGGATATCGCTAATCACAGGGCATGGCAGTAAAAAGATGACCCTCGATCATTCCGTATCTGTTTCACTAGCTAGGTGGTGGTGAATTGGATTTCAAAAGCAGAAAAAATGCTCCAAACTCCTGTCCGAACTTCAACCTTGTCCGCTTGACACTCCCGGGGTCAGTTGATATAATCTCATTTAGAGATTGTGCCCCCGTGGTGGAATTGGGATACACAGCAGGTTGAGGGCCTGTGCCCGTCAAGGGCGTGCCCGTTCGAGTCGGGCCGGGGGCACCAAAAAGCTTCGAGGGGAGCGGGCTAAATAGCTCGCTCCCTTTAATTGTGAGGAGGGATGGAGATGGCGAGGGTCTGTTACGTGTGTGGGAAGAGGCCGGCTACGGGAAACAACGTCAGCCACGCCGGGAACAGAACCAAGAGGAGGTTCCTCCCCAACCTTCAAAAGGTGAGGATAATCGAGAACGGCAGGATCAAAAGGGTGAAGGTCTGCACCAAATGTCTCAAGGCGGGCAAAGTGGTCAAAGCGGTCTGATCCCTTCCTCGCCCGCCGTCTTCCTCCTAACCCACCTGACCCCTTTAACCCCGCTCAAAGCCGTCATCACCTTCTTCAGCTGATCCACGCCCGTGACCTCCACTATGAACCTGTGGACGGCGGTCACGGAGTCGATCGCCCGCGAGTTGGCCAGCGTTATGTTGACCCCGAGCTTCGAGATGGCGTGGGACAGATCCCTCAAAAGCCCTTTCCTATCGTCGCTCTCTATCAGCAGCTCCACCGGATAGGTCTCCCCATTCCTGGGCGCCCACTCCACAGATATAACCCTCTCGGCCTCCCCTTTGATCCTGGGGCACCAGGCGGCG
>QMQV01000129.1 GCA_003649085.1 Thermoproteota archaeon | reverse complement strand
CTTACGGTCAGATCACCGGCTTTCACATTCACAAAGCAGGCCGTCGTTTCCTTGGGCAACTTGGCGGTCACTACCCACTGTCCATCAATTCGCTGGAGTTGTGCGTCGGATTCAATCCATTCGCGGTCACCTGTGAATCCGGTATCGGTCGTTGACATCAGCACTGCGCTATCCAATTCCTTTGAAGATGAAAAGACAATCTCCAGCGAGGCGCCATTTGCTCGCGTACTGATCTGGCTACACCAAGGCTTGGCGTCGCGTATGACGCTTTCCGCAAAGGCGTAGCTATCAGGCGGATTCCAACTGGCTGGGGTGCTGTGCTTCATGCCGGGAAGCAGCGAAACCATGTAGTCGCCACTCATCGCGCGGTAGCTCGCGGCTTGAGCGTCGAGCGGGAAATGATGATCCTGGGGCCATGAAAACCAGAGGGCCGGCATCTTCGCCCGAGGGAGATAATGCACGGGATCCCACACCTCGCGGTAAAGGGTATTCTCGCCTAATGCAGCGCCCCAATGGTTGTCCACGTCGGCCATGCGGCCGCATCCATAGGTTGGAATGGCAAATGCGAAACGCGCATCAATCCCCATCACGGTGCTGGTGATGACACCACCCCACGAAACGCCCATGACCCCTATCTGTTCCGCATTCACCTCCACCAGAGATCGCAACAGGGAGTTGGCTAGAATCGTATCGGCGACCGCGTGGTACATCCACTGATCCCCTAGTGGTTTCGCGAAATCTCTGTAATGGCCGGGACGCGATGGTCCGGGCCATGCATGCTTCTTCCATTTTCGTTTATCGGTGCGCTGGTCGATCTGACCTTCAAGAGCAATGGCGATGGCCGCAAAGCCCCGCTCGTTCCATTTTTCAACCCATTGACGAAATGCAGTACCGCCGCCTCCATGCAACAGCACAATGCCCGGCACCTTGCCTTTACGCTCTTGTGGAATACCCAACCAGGCGAAGACCCTGGTCGGATTCCCTTCATAGTCCAAGGCATCGAAGTAGATCGCCTGCAGTCCGCCCTCACGCCCATGTCCCTCCGCGGCCATCATGCCGGGCGGGGCCGTCAGTTTGCCCAACGCGAGTACCTTTTCTCGTTTAGCCGCAAAATCATCAGCATACGCCAGAGATACAATAAACAGTACAGAACCAAAAATATATCGGATCATTTTTTTGTCCGGCCTTTATACTTGCTCGTCCTATTTCGTTTCCGTTACGTCGAATCGCTGAATAAAGGGCAGTTGGTTTCCACTTCCCGCCCGCCTTTTCGGTCTTCCAATCTCGACACCCCATTCCGGGAGATCCCCCGTGCCGCTCTGCGTAAACGCCTCGGGTCGGTAGGCTCCGCCGGCCCACGGGCCGCTCTTCACATCATGAGTTTTAGTAAAATGGATGCCGTCTTCAGCATACTGGATCGTGTTCGTGATGTGTTTGGGCCCAGTGGTGCCGATCATGGCGGCCACGCCTGTTCCCTGCGGCCAAACCAATACTTCATGATTGCCGGGAATTACCGGGTTCGCCTTGTGTTTGACATAAGGACCCTGTGGACGGTCCGCAATCGCCAGCCCCATTTGGGTTTGGGCGGGGCTTCTGCCCAACTGGCGACCTTTGTAGTAACACCAGTACTTCCCATCACGGACAATCAGGCAGGCATCATCTACCAGGTGACTGTCGAAATCTTCGGGAGCGTCGCTGTTCTTCAAAGCCGGATTGGTGGCGAGTCGCTGCCAGGGGCCGTCGGGCGAATCCGATACGGCAATGCCGATTTTCGAGTCCGGATTGTAGGACCTCTTGTAAGGTCTGGAGACCCCGGTATAGAACAGCCAGCACTTTCCCTCGGCCACAAGAATATTAGGCGTAAACACACTGGCCCCTTCCCATGTACCAGTCTTACCCTTGGCCAGCGCCATACCTTTCTCTGTCCACGTGTGACCATCCAGCGAGGTCGCATACCAAATGGTCGCATCGTAACCGGGAGATATCTTGCCCTTCGAATACCAGACGTAGTACAGGTCGCCGACCTTGATCACGTCGCTCGGGTCCCGTCGCATGACGCCTTTCTCGGACCCGATGCCTTCCAATGCCGAATGAGTGCAAGTCACGGTTCCAGATACCGAGGCCGACCCATCCCTCGACCCGGCCTGCTTCAAGGAATTTGTCTTCGGTGTGTTTGAAGCGGTCGGCTTATAGGTAGCCAGCAGGGCCTCCAGCTCCCGCACCACTTCGGGGTATTCGTTATACAGGTTCCTTGCTTGGTTGACGTCGGCCTCCAAATCGTAGAGCTGGGCGGGTGGGGCGTTCTGCTTGAACCTTCCATTCTCAAAATCGCTATTGACACCACCGACCAGTGCGACCGCCGCGGGACCACCCCACGCATGTTGATGTGGTTTTGACCCTGCAAAACCACCACTGCCTTTCGAAGGGATGTACATCCATTTTCCTTTACGGATGGATAAATGTCGCTCACTCCTCGCGGCTAGTAGCAGCTCTTTACGAATCGGCTCTTCGGGGTCGCCCAACAACGCCGGTAAGACATTGACAGAATCTTTGCCCTGAAGCGCATCAACGTTCTGCCCCGTAAGTGCCGTGAAGGTGGCCAGCATGTCAACGTTGCAGATCAGTTGATCTGACCGGGTGCCGGCTTCGATCTTTCCAGGCCATTTCGCGATGAAGGGTACGCGGTGCCCACCTTCCCAGACGCCGAACTTGAAGCCCAGCAGATCGCCGTTTATTTTGTGTCCGGCCTTGACCGCATTTCGACCGCCGAGGTTCATCATGCCACCATTGTCACTGGTGAAGATAATCAGGGTGTTGTCACTCAGGCCATGCTTCTCCAGGCAACTGGCCACTTGCCCCACCATCCAGTCCAATTCCTGGATGAAGTCGCCATAGAGATCTGCATCGCTCGTCCCCTGAAACCGTGTCCCCGGAGTGAAGGGGTGGTGAATATGAGTCGTCGCCAGGTAAAGAAAGAATGGCTTCTGCTTGTTGGCCGTGATCCAGTCTACCGCCTTATCCGCCAAGACCGTTCCCACCGTATAGTCATTGTACTTCTTGTGAGCCTCCACCGCCCCTTTGAACTGATTGGCAGTACGCTGAGAGGCTTCGGGAGGAATTTCCGTAATCGGTGTTGCATCTCTATGAGTCCCTCTGCCGAGATAGACCAGCGGATCGGTGGGATCCCCACCAACAATGCGATCATTCTCCACATAGACATAAGGCGGAGCACTGTTGACCACGGGCAGACCAAAGTAGTAGTCAAAACCGAGATCCTGAGGCCCGGGGCGCAGCGGTTCCTGCCAGTCGTTCGTTCCCTCTCCGAATCCCAAATGCCACTTGCCCAGTGCCGCTGTCGCGTAGCCTTCACTCTTGAACACATCGGCAATGGTGAGCTTATCCGTGTCAATGATAAGCCCGGAGGTTACTGGCGCGGGCCCCCACACGCCTTTACCATCGTTACTCCGGACAGGATATTCCCCTGTGAGAAGAGCATAGCGTGACGGCGTGCAGACCGCCGAGGCCGAATGCGCATCAGTGAACCGGCGACCTTCGGCTGCAAGCCTGTCGATATTGGGCGTCTGCACCTTGGTGGCGCCGTAGCAGCCGAGGTCGCCGTAGCCTAAATCGTCGGCAAAGATTAAGACCACGTTGGGAGATTGCGGCACCACGCCGTCTTTGAGTGGGGCCAGCGTATCCTTGGCAATAAGGATTGGAATCCCCAATCCGAAAACAATCACTGTCAAGCAGAGTAGGCTTTTATTGGTCATGCACTTCACTCCTATGACACGGGTATCATCAATGGTCAACAAACCCTTCGACATCATCCAATATGATCTTCTTACGTGCATCCGCAGTTCGAGTCTGCATCACGACATTTTTAAACTCAATATTCCTCG
>QMQV01000128.1 GCA_003649085.1 Thermoproteota archaeon | reverse complement strand
TTTCAATTTCTCCACATTTCTTACATCCGTGAATTCTGTAGACGGTGACCTTATCGTGTAAGAGATTCCACTCGTAGTCAAACCATGTTTCTAATATGCATTGGTGTGGTTTTACAATTGCGTATCTTTCCTTTTCGGTGATAATTTCCACTTTGTATCTAATACCAGCAATTGGTGAAAATCCCTTTATGGGAAGTGCCTTTCTTTCAAAGAACTCTCTTTAGAAAGAGATAGAAAGTTTCAACCCAATGGCCTTGAGGGTGAAAATGAGTTCGTATTCACCTTGACAGTCGACTTTCAAAGAACTCTCTTTAGAAAGAGATAGAAAGTCTGGTAAGTAATATTCCTCTAATTCCTTTATTGCGTTATTTTTCCTTTCAAAGAACTCTCTTTAGAAAGAGATAGAAAGGTACACAATGAAACCTAAGATGCGGTATGTGAACTCCCTAGGAGCTTTCAAAGAACTCTCTTTAGAAAGAGATAGAAAGAGGGCACGCAAAACCTCGATGGCGTCCTTGTAACCTCTTCTTTTGAACTTTCAAAGAACTCTCTTTAGAAAGAGATAGAAAGTGTGATGGATACACTTCCTCCTCTGGTAAGTATGCCTCTAGCTTTCAAAGAACTCTCTTTAGAAAGAGATAGAAAGAAGACATTTTCCAAAAGTTTGACTAACTCCTTAAAGAAGTTTGCATCTCTTTCAAAGAACTCTCTTTAGAAAGAGATAGAAAGTTATTTTTTCCATATCAAGGACACAACCGAACCTTTCATAATAGAAAATACTTTCCCATCCAAACTTTCAAAGAACTCTCTTTAGAAAGAGATAGAAAGTTACGAATATGCCGCCTGGTCGGATGTACATATGTTTTTTACCCCTTTCAAAGAACTCTCTTTAGAAAGAGATAGAAAGTTCCCACTTCCTTTGACAACTCCCTCAAGGAGAACCAATTTTTGGGACTTTCAAAGAACTCTCTTTAGAAAGAGATAGAAAGTTGTCTCCTTCTCGAACTCGACCTTCAACTCGGGAATGTCCACTCCCCCTTTCAAAGAACTCTCTTTAGAAAGAGATAGAAAGTTTAGTATAAATAAATTCGATATTGGCTTTGTGAACCTCGATAACAACAGCTTTCAAAGAACTCTCTTTAGAAAGAGATAGAAAGACAAGATCTCACATCCTCATAAAGAACCTCTTTGTCGGAGTTTCTTTCAAAGAACTCTCTTTAGAAAGAGATAGAAAGCTCATGACTTTGCTTGTGAGTGTTCTCAGGATCTGCCTTTCTTTCAAAGAACTCTCTTTAGAAAGAGATAGAAAGCGGGTACGACGGGTGCTTTCTGGAAGGTCGGCGCCACGTGGCTTTCAAAGAACTCTCTTTAGAAAGAGATAGAAAGCTGCCGTTTGCGGGTACGTTGGGAACTACATCGTGACTTTCAAAGAACTCTCTTTAGAAAGAGATAGAAAGAAGTTGTACATTTCCTGGAAGGCTCTACCTTTCTCATCACTTTCAAAGAACTCTCTTTAGAAAGAGATAGAAAGCGGTGTTAGGTTTACTGTTGCTCCCAAAAGGGCTAATTCTTTCAAAGAACTCTCTTTAGAAAGAGATAGAAAGTGGCTTGCGACACCAACTAAAATGTGCATCACTTCCTTCCACTTTCAAAGAACTCTCTTTAGAAAGAGATAGAAAGTAGTTGGCGCCCGGAAAGTGACGCGTCCGCACCAGCGTCATCTTTCAAAGAACTCTCTTTAGAAAGAGATAGAAAGTGGATCTTTACTTCCTCTAGCGCCCAGCGCTTGATTTTTTCGACTTTCAAAGAACTCTCTTTAGAAAGAGATAGAAAGTTTATAAATAAGGATGTAAGAAGTTGCAGGAGCTCATTCTCTACCTTTCAAAGAACTCTCTTTAGAAAGAGATAGAAAGGCTCTTCCGTCAGTAGCCTTTTTCAAAATCGCCTCAACGAATTCCTCTTTCAAAGAACTCTCTTTAGAAAGAGATAGAAAGAAAGCTTAAGCACTTTATATTCGTCCCCTCTTATGATAACTTTCAAAGAACTCTCTTTAGAAAGAGATAGAAAGAGTATGGGGGTTCAGGTTCCATATACACTTTTTCCATCTCAATCCCTTTCAAAGAACTCTCTTTAGAAAGAGATAGAAAGTTGGATAACTCTATGTCCTCAAGGTTTCGGTAGTCATAATCGACGTCTTTCAAAGAACTCTCTTTAGAAAGAGATAGAAAGGAATCAGATCGGGAAGGTCGTGCATCACTATTCTGTACTTCTTTCAAAGAACTCTCTTTAGAAAGAGATAGAAAGAACCTCTTCACATACAGCACCACAAACGGGCACTCACCATCTTTCAAAGAACTCTCTTTAGAAAGAGATAGAAAGGCAAGTTAAGGCGAATTTAAAAATTAAGTACATTTTGTTTCACCTTTCAAAGAACTCTCTTTAGAAAGAGATAGAAAGCGTGATCGTACTTCTCGCTGTCGCACTTTCCTATGCTCTCCTCTTTCAAAGAACTCTCTTTAGAAAGAGATAGAAAGTTACGTGAAAGTAAAAGTATTCCTCCCATCCACATAATTCACCTTTCAAAGAACTCTCTTTAGAAAGAGATAGAAAGATGGCGGTTTTCAACATTCTTATATCGGTTTTTAATATTCTACTTTCAAAGAACTCTCTTTAGAAAGAGATAGAAAGCCTAAAGTACTTCACTTCGGCCTCCCGTAACGGGAGGCCTCTGTACTCCTTTCAAAGAACTCTCTTTAGAAAGAGATAGAAAGCATTTTGCCTTACACTTCATTTCGGGGATTTCCTCTATCAGCCTTTCAAAGAACTCTCTTTAGAAAGAGATAGAAAGTATGGTCGGATAGTTGTTCTGTGCCAACCACTTATTCAATTTCTCTTTCAAAGAACTCTCTTTAGAAAGAGATAGAAAGCAGCCGGGGGAGGAGATGGTGTGATCACCCGGACCTTCGTTTCCCGCCTTTCAAAGAACTCTCTTTAGAAAGAGATAGAAAGTTCTTACTACCCGAATATCTAATTATTACATGTACTTTTGCATGACCGACTTTCAAAGAACTCTCTTTAGAAAGAGATAGAAAGTTGGGTGTACTTGCTGAAGACCTTCTCAAGATCCGCTCTGAGTCTCTCTACTTTCAAAGAACTCTCTTTAGAAAGAGATAGAAAGGTTTTTGAACAAAGCGGTGAATCCCTCAACTATTTTGTTTTCTACAATCTTTCAAAGAACTCTCTTTAGAAAGAGATAGAAAGAGATCGTTCAGGTGCTCTCCTACATCAAGGGAATCCTCTTTCCTTTCAAAGAACTCTCTTTAGAAAGAGATAGAAAGTCGTAAGAGTCGCCGTATGATATTATGCCGAACTCCATTTCCTCTTTCAAAGAACTCTCTTTAGAAAGAGATAGAAAGTTGAACTCGGGGAGGATCACGAGCACCAGTGCGTCGCGGGCCATGCAGCGCCTTTCAAAGAACTCTCTTTAGAAAGAGATAGAAAGTTCTTAGGTAATGTAATATCTAATCTTGTTTTACTACCCTCTTTCAAAGAACTCTCTTTAGAAAGAGATAGAAAGAAAGTTCTCGGTCGTCCTAGTGCTTCCCAGATGGCAATTGCTATCTCCTTTCAAAGAACTCTCTTTAGAAAGAGATAGAAAGGATTGTTCGTGAAGGGGATCAATGCCATCATGATCCTCAGCATCTTTCAAAGAACTCTCTTTAGAAAGAGATAGAAAGTTTCAACCAATTCAAAAGCTTCTTGTGTCTCTGAAACCTCTTGTAAACTTTCAAAGAACTCTCTTTAGAAAGAGATAGAAAGCTCCAGGGCTTGTGCATCGCCTCGAGGGACTCTTCATCTTCATAACTTTCAAAGAACTCTCTTTAGAAAGAGATAGAAAGAGCG
>QMQV01000127.1 GCA_003649085.1 Thermoproteota archaeon | reverse complement strand
CATCCTGAAGTATGTTGGAACGTAAACGACGGATATAGCTATGACGGCATTTACAACGCTTGGTCCAAGAACGGCTGCTATTGCAATTGCAAGTATTAAGCTGGGGAACGCGTACATGCTATCCATCAACATCGAGAGAGCTCTGTCAAGTTTTCCTCCAAAGTATCCGGAAACTAATCCAAGAGGAACACCAATAACCATTGAAATAAGTGAGGCACTGAAAACTACCATCAAAACAACTCTTGAGCCGTAAATAATCCTTGAAAGGATATCCCTGCCTAGGTTGTCCGTACCCATTAAGTGCTCGGAATTCGGAGGCTGAAGTACATCTCCGCTCGATTTTGTCGGGTCGTAGGGTGCTATGGCCGGCGAGAAAATAGCCATAAGTACAACTACGATAACTATTGCTAATCCAACTAAGACCATATATCTTCCTTCTGCTTCTGGAATGAAGCTAAAAATCGTTGTAGCAAGATTTTTTACTTCCATAGCTTCACCTCAATACCTTATTCTTGGATCAAGCAGGGCGTACACTATGTCGACTACCAAACTTATCAGCGCTACAAACAAAGCGTAAAATACTATTGCCCCCTGAACTGATGTGTAATCCCTGTACTCTATCCTTTCAAGTAAAAATGTTCCCATTCCCGGCCAAGAAAATGTTGACTCTGTCAGAACTGCCCCTGCGAGAAGTATAGCAAACTGCAGTCCCATTAAAGTTACAACAGGAATAAAGGCGTTCTTCATCGCATGCTTTATTATCTTCCTTTCCCTAACACCTCTGGCCTTGTAGGCAGTTATGAAGTCTTGGCTAAGAACGTCTATGAGGTTGTTTCTCAAAAGCCTTGTGTAAGCTCCAGAAAGGACTATTCCTAGCGTTAGTGCTGGGAGTGCTAGATGCTGAAGTGCATCGCTTAATGCGCTGAAGTCTAGGGTGAGTAAGCTATCAAGCACGTACAGCTTAGTTATTTCCACAGGACCTTTGCCTGGAGTTACCCTCCCACCTATTGGCAAAAGCCCCATGTAAACTCCAAAAAGCATTTGCAGCAACATTCCAAACCAAGGTATGAAGAGAGTGTAGGCGATGATGCTGTAAACTCTCATTGACGTATCAACTTTTGTTCCTCGTCTGAAAGCTGCAATCGATCCGGTTAAAACTCCAAGCAAGACGCTTATCGCAAAACCAAATATCGTAAGTTCAAGCGTGGCTGGAAATCTATCCATTATTTCGTCCATAACTGGCCTTCTCCCCCATATCATCGACTTTCCTAAGTCACCGCATAGCACACCTTTGAGGTAGTCAACGTACTGAATTAGCAGGGGTTTGTCTAGCCCAGCTTCGTGTCTAAGCTTTTCAAGGACTTCTGGGGGTACCTTCTGTCCAACCATTGCGCTTATAGGATCACCTGGTAAAATTCGGAGAATGAAAAATACGAGCGTTAGCAGTATGAACACCGTGGGTATCACTAACAGAGCTCTCGTAACTATGTAAGCCTTAAGTGATGCCATCTCTAGAAGTGTTGAGAATTGCCTTAAAAAGCTTATTCTATTTCTAAAAAATTAAAAAATTTAAGATGTGTACAACAGGTAGTATCTGAGCAACATTGTTGGGTCGAGAACTATTCCCTGTATGTTCTTCTTGGCAACAATCGTAAGCTTACCCTGAATTAGCGGAATTATTGGTGCATCCTCTGCAAGCTTCTGTTGTATCTTCTCATAGTACTTTGTCCTCTCCTCTATTGTTGATGCAGTTGCAGCCTTCTTAAGCAGCTCATCCATTTCTGGATCACTGTATGGGTATCCAAGCCATCTGTTTGCTCCGCTCTTTAAGAACGGTGTCGTGTAGTCATCTGGGTCTAGGTAGTCTGGATACCAGCCGAAGAGTGGGGCCATCATTGCTCCCTTTCTTGAGTAGTCAACGTAGGTTGACCATTCAGCACTCTTCAGCTCGACCTCTATCATTCCGGTCTTCTCGAGCTGTTCTTTCAGAACCTGTGCAAGGTCCTTCTCAGTGTCTCCATAGTGGGTCGGCGTCCACCAAAGCTCGATCTTTACTTTGTTGTCTTCGCTGTATCCAGCTTCCTTCAGGAGTTTCCTTGCAAGATCCAAGTTTCCATCGCCGTACTTCTCCTTGAACACATCAAGGTGGCTCCACATTCCTTTCGGTATCAGCGAGTATAAGGGCTCTACTGTACCCATAAACACTCTTTCTGCAATGTCGTTTCTGTCTATGGCTGCTGCAATTGCCTGTCTTACAAGCTTGTTCTTGGTTGGATACTGAGTCGACTCATTTCCGTTCAGCACGAGGTACCTTATGAAGGCACCTGGCGCCTCGATTACGTTGAGATCTTTGTTCTTCTTAAGTGACTGGATGTCTACAGGCGTAAGCGTTCTCCAAGCGATATCGATTTCTCCCTTCTCAATTGCAAGTCTCAAGGTTGTTGCGTCCTTGTAGAATCTGACGACGATTCTGTCGGTCTTCGGTTTTTCACCGAAGAAGTTCGGATTCGTCTCGAGGATTAACTCCTGGTCTCTCACCCACTTAACTATCTTGTATGGGCCTACTCCACCAGCGGTTTGATCTGGATCGATCTCGTTGGCTTTGTACGCTGGATGTACTGGGAAGTATGGCGGAGTGGCTACAAGTGCTAAGAAGTATGAACATGGTTTCTTCAGTACGAACTTCACGGTGTAATCATCAACAGCTACCACATCCTCGACAAAGTCAGTCACAAGCCAGGATGGATCTCCAGCAATCTTTATGACTCTCTTTATGCTCCTAACGACGTCTTGAGCCTTGCATGGCGTTCCGTCAGCAAATTTGAGATCCTTCCTAAGGTGGAATATGTAGACTTTCCCGTCTTCCTGTACTTCATAACTCTCAGCAAGGTAGGGTTCCAACTCTGTCGTTCCCGGTTTGTATTTCATTAGACCTCCCATAATATTGTTTAGAACTTCCCATGTGTAGAAGTCGTAAGCGTTTGCTGGATCAAGCTCCGTGACTTTGTCTGTCACACCAATTGTAATTGTCTTCACTTCTGGCGGTTTTTGCGCTGGCTGCTGAGCGCAGCCAAGCAGCAATACCGCCAGCAAGACGCTAACCAAAATTGCCACCTTTTTCATGTACCATCAGTTGCATCACACCAATATAACTTTTTCTCGAAGACACTCTACGAATTAATGTTACAAGTATGAGTCTACCTAGCAATATCTGTTTTTAAACGATAATAACCAAAACAATTCAAGCCGATACTAGTCAGATTTTCCTCCTTCACTCTTATGATCGCATTTCTTGCCAAATAAGATGCAACATAACATACTCCTCCAAACAAAAAACCACAAATTAAAAATTAGCAAATTTAAAACCAGAGGTTCGTAGTTCAGTCACACTGCAATACCAACGCAAATTCAACGCAAATTAACCCAAGAAAGATGAAAGTGTGGCTAACTACCCATTCCTTTCTTGATGAGGTTGTCCTGCCTAATATAATTGATTGTTTTTATTATGATTATCAGTTGTTTTCCTTAATTTTATTTTTCTCTGTTTTAACTTTCTGTTGCTTGCGATCTCATACGTAAGAGGCTGTCCAGCAATTCAAATTTGTGCGAAAAAGGAGGTGTCAGACCTGCAATTTAAAAATAAACGGGATGAATTATTATTGTCAGTAATTATCGGCAGCCTCGTAAGCGAGTAAACCACTGAGCATTCCGCGAACTCGCTGAAATTCTTAAACTTAAGCTTATGAAGAACGGAAACATAGTAAGTGGATGTCTACAAGACTGTGCTCAGAATACAGATCAAAGAAATACAGAAGTTAGTGACAGGCGCTTTAGATGTCCTGAATGCAGTTACGAGAATGATAGAGATGTTTATGCAGCCAAGAACATTCTAAAAGTTTGGTTTAAATAAAGTGCTCCGT
>QMQV01000126.1 GCA_003649085.1 Thermoproteota archaeon | reverse complement strand
GGCCAGAAATTTGAACAACTACGAGGACACATGCAAGCAAGCGATTGAGGATGAACTCAACGGAAAATACGATTCTTCAGCACGACGCGAATTAAAGCGCTACGAGGTTCTTTTCGAAACATGCGAAGCACTTAAGGATAAAATAGAAAGGGGGGATGATTTATATTCCATACACCAAGCTGTTGATCGCTATCCTCAAGGAGTTGAAAATCTGTTGGAATTAGCGGAATTTTTGGAGGAAGAAATAACACCTCAGAATATCGAAACTCTGGCTTTCGGTGTCAATAACGGAAAGGTCGCTTCAGAACTCAAAGAATTTCTCAAAAAGTCAGGAAGAAAGATTAATCTTCTCGCCCCCGTAGATGTTGAGTATCTTCCCGAGTTTCTAAAGAAAATCGAGAAAGGGGAAATAGAAATAGAAAAAATTATAGCATATCCGCCCTCCAGAACAGGCATTTACACTACTTTTCCTATTCCCACTCATTATGGAAGAGGCAGAGGAACAAGATTTACCGATTTGTTCTATTTGATAAGATACGGAAGAGCTGATAGACCCCTATATGAAGGTTGGGAATATGTAGATTCCCTTTCTTCAGATGACCAACAGAAAAACGAAAAATTGGAAAAAATAAAAAACTATAAGGCATTGAGAAAAGAACTGAAAACTCTTTCTGAAAAGTTAAAGAAATGGAAGAAGGAAGGGGAAAATCTCCTCAACCACCTTAACCGCACTTCCAGAGGAGTTTATGCAGGTTTCTGCGTGAAGTACGATGGGGACGTAGATGTTGAGGAGGCGCTGAAGCACAGGGTTAGCACGGATGCTGGGGAATTGAAGTTTCTGATAAACCGCGGTTTCAAGGCTCCTTCATGGTTCGGAAAAATGGTAGAGGAGATGGTAAACGAACTTTACGAGATTTCGGAAGATGCGGAGAAAAATCCAGGTGTAGCCTACGCTTTAAACCACTGGGATGAACTTTCGGATATGGAAAGGGAATCATTCGCGGAGAGATACGAAAGTGTAAGAAAAATGAAAGAGTTAGAGCAGATAAAAAATGCCATAGAAAAGTATGCTAAAGGAGTTTACTTTGCCGACCCCCCTATGCACAGCGGAAATGGTGGGGAGGATGTGGATGAAAGAAATCCGAGAAGTTATTCCATGGTAGAGAGAGTATTTCACAGGTGCGATGGTTACTATGTGAATGTGAACGAGTATTTCATACTTAGGCAGGATGATGAGATGAGAATAAGAATTTACGATTTCAAAAGAAAGCCCTCGAGAGCCGAGCCGAGCGATGGTATTGCTGTGGAGATCGAAACAGATGGAGAGAAAAGATTTTTGAAAGAGAATGAAATAGAGCGCCTGAAAAGCGAGTTAGAGAAATACACGCTTCCTACTCTTTACTTAAAGAAATTCGTATAACCGAAAAATCTATGCAGAAGAATGTGGTAACATTCACCACCACAAAGTTATAAGTATCTCCCGCGCAAATTCTCCATCGGGATGGAAAATGGAAACGGTGTATCTTAACGAGTTGGTTCACAACGGATATAAACCGACGAGGGTGAATGAAAGACTAAGAAAGGCTGTGAGAGAAAGGATAGAGAGGGGCGAAGAGATATTTCCGGAGATATTCGGTTTGGAAATGGAAAAGAGAAGGATAGCGGAAGTACTGATGGCGGGCAGGGGAGTTTTGCTAACAGGGCAGTACGGCACGGGAAAGACGGAGATTTCGAAAGCGGTAAAGGATTTGCTTACCGACTATTACAAGCATCACGAGGTGTTCTATCCAGAGATATGCCCCGTGCAGGAAGAACCGTTTAACATCGCGTATTCGCTCGAAGTTCCCGAGGTCAGGAAACGTGGATACAAGCTGAGGGACGCGTGTCCCGTATGCAGGGCTGAATACTGCAACGGAAAGAAGGTGGATTTAAAAGATGTGGAGCTCGTAAGATTCGAAAAGCCCGTTGAAGGAAAGGGCTTCGCGAGGGTTCAGGGAGGTTCCGACGTAACGCCAGAGGAGTTAATAGGAACGTTCAATCTTAAGAAATTAGCCGAGATAGGAGACCCATTTAATCCCGAGGTGTTCCAGCCCGGAAAAATAGGTCAGGCTTCCGGAGGCGTTCTGTTCGTTGATGAACTCGGAAAGCTGGGAGAGAGCGGACAGTATGCTTTAATACAGGCATCGGAAGAGGGTTGCGTAACCCCTGCAAAAAGCAGAGAAACGTTTCCGGTCGACGAACTTTTAATAGCGACGACGAATCCGGTCGACGAAGATAATATTATCGGTGCGGTGCTCGATAGGTTGGTATCCATAAGGATACCCATAGTGGATTACGAAAATGAGGTAAAGATTGTGGAAAATTCTCTCAGGAAAAAAGAATATGAAGAAGCGCCTTACGTACCAAAAGCATTTCTGAATGTGATGGTAAAGGCTGTGAGGAAAGTCAGGGAAAGCAAACCCGAGCTCGAAATCGGACCGAGAACGAGCATAAACGCAGGGCTCATCGCAAGAGAATCCGCGTTTTTCGACGGCAGAAGCGTCACGAATATATGCGATGTAAAAGAAGGCGTATACGCAGCGTTACTCGGTAAGGCTACCTTCGATGAGAAGGATTCCGTAGAAGCGGAAATAAGATTGCCGAGCATCCGCGACGAATTGGAGCGTCTCTACGGAATAGATTCCGATGAACTGAAAGCGGGAATAGAGGTGCTGAAGGAAATGAATCGCGAGGAACCGTTTTCTCCGGAAAATATTAGGAGGGCTGAACGGGAGCAGAGATGTTCGAACCAAGGATACCGTGCGAAAAGACCAGAGGTAAAGTCATTCGTGGATAGAGTGAGGGAAAGGGAGAAACTTAAAGGAAACAAACTCTATGAGGTAGTCGGAGTTTACTATCAGGCGTACGATAGGGGCTGCTGAGGTGATTGCCGTGAATTTCGAAGCGTGGTGTTATCGCGACGTAGCGAGACCGAGGTTGAGCAGAGAGCAGTTAATGGAGATAGCGGAAGCGCTGAGAAACAAAGGTTACGTAAGCGAAGGGGATATGAGGGAGTGTTTGGAAGCGGTAGCCTATAGCGATATTAAAAGCAGGGTGAGAGAGGAGGTTGAAAGCAGAATAGATTCTGAAAGGAGAAAATACAGGGAACTTGCAAGGCAGATAGAAAGCGAAAGAAAATCGTTCGAGCAGGAATTTAATCGAGCGAAATGCGAACGCGTGCTTTCGGAGATCAAAAAACTTCCCTACGCGAGTTCGCTGCACGCGAACAGCGAGGAAGAGATGAGAACGGAACTGGAATCTGCTATCAAGCGCGAGGTTTACGCGAGAAGAAAGGAAGCCGAAAGCGAGATGAGGAAAATCGATGAAGAAAAGCGCAAGCACGAGGAGCGCTGGAGGGAGCAGTATTATCAACATGCGTTGCGGACGTTTCTCGAAGAAGCACGCGCAGAAATCCCGGCGCTCGAAGAGATGGAGAAGCGTATCGATTCCTGCGCGAACGAACAGGAATACAGAAGCAAAATACGGGAAATTAAGCAGGCGCTGACGCGAGAGGTAGAGGAACTGCGCGAGGAGTATGAAAGAAGAATGGAAGAGATAAACAGGGAAAGGGAGAGGAAAGTGAAGGAAGCCGAAAGGGATTACGAAGATTTCGCTAACGAAATACGGGAGCAACTGAAAAGAAGAATGGAAAAATGTTCTTCCGCTCAGAATTTATTCGACCGCTCTCCCGAAAGCAATTTTACCTCGCGTGAGGAGGTAAAGCGGTATTTCAAACACCTCGAGTCCGAACTCGAACACGCGCTCCGGGAAGCGTACGCTCACGCTCTGGAAGCGTACAGGAAGGTGGAGGAAAAGGTGGAAAATTATAAAAGGAAAACAAAAATAGACGGGCGCGCGCTTGCGAACGAAGTACTTGACAGGATAGGAAG
>QMQV01000125.1 GCA_003649085.1 Thermoproteota archaeon | reverse complement strand
GTATGGGCAGATGGAGGAGTGCATCGTGACAGTAGAATCCCTGTAACCCACGGTAATGGGGCTATAGGGCTAACTGGTGGCTATGTGAGTTACGAGGTAGCAATCGAGCTTACTGGCGATAGTGGAGGAGTAGATGCTTTACAGAATATACCTGGTGGAGAACTAGGTGCCAGATTTGCAGTAGGGTCTTCTGAGATAGCAGGATGGAATTTTGTTCTACCCGCCGGTTCCAGTCAGGATATTCCGTTGGAGTTTGCTACCCTAAGAATTGCTCGTGGTGGTGTCCCAGCTAAGAGAGTTAATCCGGAAAGCTTTAGTGTGTCTATTCGTGATGATGACATATCCTGTTTCCCGTTGGAGATAGCAAATGTAGGGACTGCCCCGCTTTTCTTCGAGATAACCGAGGAATACTTGAACGGCGACCATTTGATGAGCGAGGATACCGATAGAGTGAAAGTTCTGGCTATGACCGACATAATGACACCCTCCCTAGATGAGGTATTCGAATTCCTTGGTTATGATGTTACTATGACAAATGGTCCGGTAGTATTTCTGGATGCTTTATCCAGTGGGGATTATGATATATTCGTTATAAATTACTCTATGCCGATAACGATGGATGAATTCTGGGCAGCGGTCTCCGATTTTGTTGCTAATGGTGGTTCTGTGGTGTTGTCTAATCCTGCCCTGGATGAAGTGAGTGATTTTGGTGTTTGGGATGGGTTGGGTATTACGGTACTGGATGAGTTAGCTGCTCCCAGTCCGGTTAGCTGGACCGCACCAACACATCCGATATTTAACAATCCGTATGGTATCCCCTTTGTAAGCGAGCCAATAAATGGTGTAGCTATGTCTGTGGATGAAGATGGAGCTCTGGGGTTGGCTTATTACGATCACTTCTCGGCTCCGAATAATGTTGCGATGGCTTTGACTGCCGATGAGAAGGTGGTAATTAATTCCTTCATATTCAACCAGGAGCGTTATAAAGAGCTTCTGATAAACCAGATACTTTATGTTTCTCCTCGTAAGGATGTACCGTGGTTATCTGTAGCACATACAAATGGAGTAGTACCTGTTGGTGGGACAAGAGTTAATTCTGTCTGCTTCGATCCAAGAGGTCTGGAGGTAGGAATGCATTATCGGGCTTTCCTTAAGTTGATAACCAACGACCCGGAGGAACCGGTAATGTATATCCCGGTGGAGATGGTTTCTCATCCGGAGGTGCTACATACTGCAGAATTTATGTTACCCGAGCACAGAAGAGTTGTGCGTGGTGAAGAGTTTGAGCTTCCGATAACCGTTAATGATATGACTGGATGGAATGTGAATTCTGTGAATATGACACTCAAACTTGAAGGTTCGGGTATAATGTTCGAGGGGATAAGATGGAATAGAGCCTCTGGAGCGCCGGCTGCTGGATGGGAAGTTCCCAATATAGAAGAGCATAGCACAGGTACTTTCAAGTTCTCCAATTTCGGCACGCGTTCACTTGAGGGAGAAGGTATTCTGGCTTATGTCAGGTTGGTAGCCAGTCGCTCTGCCCGGATAGGTGAGATAGCTCACTTGTATATAGAGCCAGTACCGAGGGTTAATGCAGAGGCTGAAGTGGATAATTTCGAACTGGGCGAAACCTATATAAATATCGGGGCAAGAGAGAGTACCTGGCTCTTGAGTCTGGTTGCCAGCGAAGATGGGAATAAGGATACGGTAACTGTTGGTATTCATCCTGAGGCACCGACCAATATGACACCGACTTCGATTGCATTTCTCCCGAGGGTGTCGGGGCATTTAATATCTATGTTGTCTCACTGGATGCTGCTTATCCCAGATTAGAATGTGATATTCGACCAGATAATCCGGCAGATGGTGTGGTATGGAAGCTGGTGGCTAACCGAGGTGGAAAAATCGAGTGGAATTTCCTGGATATCGATACACTCAGAGAGATAGGAAGCATATATCTGAACGGCACTCATAATATGAAGGTGCAGCGTGAATACTTCTATTCGGAAGGTGAGACTCTGTATGTTTATTATTATAGCTCAGGTAAACAACCGTTTAGTTACCGGGTAAGTCCTGGCTATAATATGATTTCTCTCCCGCTGGTAGTTGAGGATAACAGTGTGGATGCGGTTTGCCCGGATACTATCGGGATAGAAAATCGTGCTTACAGATATAGTACCGAGAGTGGAAGATGGGTAACAGTAGATAATATCGAGCCGGGTGAAGGCTATGCGGTTCTATTCTCTCAGGATAAGGATGTTATAGTCTGGGGTTATCCTATATATAATATGAGTATAGATATCGCACTGGGTTGGAATCTTATCGGTTCGGTTATGGGTTCTGTAAGTGAAGATGAGATAATCACAGAGCCTTCTGATTTACTCCTGCCTGGCTTATGGTGGTATAATCCTGTAAGGAGTTCTTATGAGAATAATGGTAGGATAGAAGCAGGGAAAGGTTATTTCGTGGCGGCTAACGATGTAGGGACAGTGGAGCTTCATTCTGATGGTTCTATATTCGGGAAAGGCTCGGAGGAAATTCCTGCGGTATGGAAAGCTGAACTGGAAATCGAGACAGAAGGCAAGCGTAGTCAGTTTATTATCGGAGAGGCTAAATCCCCTATAAGAATGGAACAGTTGCCAGTTATGCCTGGAGCAGAGGATAATCCGGTGAAGCTTGTTCGCGAAGGAGAGTACTTATTCGCAGATATAGGTTCTCGGGTAGATAAGTGGGAGTTTGTATCCAAGACTTCTGCACCACTGCACATAACAGCCACAGGCGATTATTCACAGTTAGTGGTAGAGTATCCTGGTGGTCAAAAGGAGTTATCGGAGAAAGAGGTAACACTTCCCTCGGTATCTTCTTTTACAGTCTATAAATTAAGTAAGGCTCGCCCACCCTTTACCATCTCCTCGCCCTGGCCTAATCCTTTCAATCTCGAGACACACATCGTTCTTTCCCTTCCCCGAAATTCAGATGTTAATATCGAGATTGTAAACATCACTGGAAAAAAGGTCTGGGGTGAGGAGGTAAAGGGTTTGAAGGGTGACAATGTTATAAAGTGGGATGGACGAAGTGATGATGGGAGAGTGTTACCATCAGGCGTTTACTTTATAAAGGTGAAAGCCTGCGAGATAACGAAGAATATGCCCGTATTACTTATTAAATAGTTTGCGGGCTTCTCTCTCTCCTCTCCGCCCCCGGGGGTTTTAAATCTCCGGGGGTTTTTTATTACTGCCGAATTAAATTGTAGAGGCAACATTTGAGTTAATCTTCGACAGTTTGAAAATTGATTTCCCCTACAGTTGGGTAGAAAGCGGGTGCCTAATTAACGCATGGCACAACATTTCACATCGATTGGACTTGGGAACTCACCAATCTTATCCCACTTATTTATGGTTAACTATAAAGTCTGGTAACGCAGCTATGTGCCTCGTAATATATAGTTTAATTTTCTCCGGCACAGGCGTATCTGAACCATCGGAGGTAAGGCGATTGAAGTATTTCCACATTTCGAGCTTGACAAAGCCTCTCTATATTCGTATAGTAATACAAGAGGTAAGAAAATGGCTAATATATACGAGCAGGTAAAACAGGCATTACAGGATATTGTCGCTCCTAAGATACGAGAGGAAAGAGGAGAGATTGAGGGAGTAAGGACGGAGATTAGACGGTTGGATGAGCGAATTGACGGGTTGGATGGACGAATTGGCGGGTTGGACGAGAAACTCGTCTCCAAGATAGATAGTCTGCGGTCAGAGGTAACTACTGAGATTAGGCGTCTTGATGAAAAGATTGTGATAGGGCTAGAGTTAAGAGAAAAAATCGCAGCATTGGAAGCTAAAATTGCTGCCTTAACTGATAAGTAAAGAAGTATTACATCCCTTCTTTTAATGCACCGTAATATATAGTTTAATTTTCTCCAGCTCTTCTAACG
>QMQV01000124.1 GCA_003649085.1 Thermoproteota archaeon | reverse complement strand
CCGTTCATAGTTGGAGGGCCTTCAATAAACCCTATCTTAGGCCCATTTTTTCTACTCTCCCTTATCCTTTCTCTGATGTTAATTTCATCCCAAAACCTCCTTACCCTCTCCTCCATCTCTTTAAGCGTAATGCCTGGCTTTAGCTCGAAGTTTCTATCCGTTGTTTGCATACGCCTTTACCTATCATACGTTTCCTTTATAAGCCCTTACCGTGCCTTTATTGGATATGGAGCTAATTGTAGCCATTACGGGAGCTAGCGGAGTCATATACGGAATAAGGCTTTTAGAAGAGCTTAAGAAGCGCGATATTAAAACGCATTTGATAATGACTGAAAACGCGAAGATAAATATTGAAGTTGAGACGAGCTATGACGTAGGCGATGTCAAGAAAATGGCTTATCGTTATTACGAGGAGAAGGATATGACCGCGCCGATAGCAAGTGGCTCCTATAGGGTTAATGGAATGGTAGTTATGCCTTGCAGTATGAAGACTTTATCGGCCATAGCTAACGGCTTTGAAGTGAACCTAGTATGTAGGGCGGCAGGTGTGGCTTTAAAGGAGAGAAGGCCCTTACTTCTGGTTATAAGGGAGACCCCTCTTAACTTGGTACATATTGAGAACATGTTAAAAGTTGCTAGAGCCGGAGCGATAATTATGCCCGCTTCCCCACCGTTTTACGTAAAGCCGAGAACTGTAGACGATTTAGTTAAAGCGATGGTAGGCAGGGTTATGGATATGTTAGGAATTAGCCATGAGCTTTACGATAGGTGGAAAGGTCTTTAATCGATAGGGATGTGCGTGATCTCGAGTTTTGGCGGGACTCCTATTATCCTAAGCCTTTCCTCTTGGAACATCTTCCTATCTAGTACTCCTCTAGCATCGAAAATGTAGATATCCTTGCCCGCCATCTTCTTTGTCTCGTCAAAAGAAAGCCTTCTGTAATACGAGGCATCGGTGGCTATAACCGCTATCTCGCAATTCCTTAAAACTCTTTTCAGATCTGAATAGACCTTTACCTTTTTAGAAGGTCTCTTTATAAAGGGATCATGTATTAAGAAGCTGTATCCCAATTCCTTTAGCTCCTCTATGAGCTCATACGTAGGAGAGTTCCTATCGTCATTTACATCCCCTCTAAACGCTAGACCTAAAACAGCTACCTTACTTACTCTTAACCTCTTATAGGTTACGAATTCATCGAGTAGCCTAGCTATCATTTTAGGCATCATTTCGTTCCTCTTTCTTGCTGCCTCGACTACCTTCATTTTCAACTTTTTAACAACTGATAGCAGATAGTAGGGATATACTGGAATACAGTTCCCTCCAACACCGGTTCCTGGCAAATGGATGTGGCATACAGGCTGAAGATTAGCCGCTTTTCTCACTTCCCAGAAGTCTACCCCTAAAGCTTCACAGGCTAAAGCTAGCTCATTTGCGAGAGCTATATTTACATCTCTGTATATCCCTTCCGCTAATTTTTCAACTTCCGCTGCTTCGAGCTTCGATAGAGTTATCACTCCTTTCTTAGCTATCTTTGAGTAGAACCTCACGCCTTCTTCAAGGCTCTTAGGACCTAATCCAGCTACGACTTTTAAGTAGTTTTCTTCTAAATCAGCTAACCCTCTTCCTTGGTAGATTCTCTCCGGACTATAGACTAAGTAGAAGTCCTTCTCTCCTTGAAGACCCGATACAGCCTCCATAATTGGTAAAGCGATATACCTAGTAGTACCTGGGGGTACGCTACTCTCTATCGATACTAGGTCTCCTCTCTTAATGCCTTTGGAGAGCTCCTTTATCGCGTTTTTGAAGTTAGTGAAGTCTGGATCTTTCCCCTTTAAGGGAATAGGTATCGAGACGAGCTTTACTCTGGAGAATTTGGACGCCTCTTCACCGCTCGATGTTAAGATCAATTTTCCCTCTTTATAGGCCTTTATTAAAACTCGGTCTACCTTCGGCTCGTCCCAATATAATTCCCTTTCCCTTTTTATGGATTCTAACTTAGATCTATCTTTATCTACGCCATACACGAAGAAGCCATTTCTTAGCAGCGATGCAGCTATTATTGAGCCTACCCTTCCTAATCCGAAGACAGCTACGGTTTTAGATCTATCCATCATCTACCCTATAGATAGCTTTTAGGAGAATTTAAACTACATGTTAATCTCTTTTAGGTTTTAGAAGAGAGGCCCTCTCCACTAATATCGAAGTAATAGGATCGTAATCTGAGGAGACGGATTCGAGCTCCTTCCTCTCGATTTCAAACATCTCTAAAATCTCCTTACTATCTGCGATGGGATGGAACGGGTTTAATTTAAATTCCTTCTTCAAAATAACCTCTGCCTTCTCTACGTCCTTTTTTAATCCAAAGACAATTAGGATGGATTTTAAGCCCTTGTATCCGCATCGCTCTATTGCCAGATTTATTTGATCCGTTAACGCAAAACGCATTAAAAGATCAATTTCAGGTTTTTCAGCCATAAGCTCATCGTTTTTCATAGCTTCCCAAGTTTGAAAAGCTATAAGTCTAATATGATCTAGGGACGCTACACAAGATGGATCTACGATCTGTACTATGGCGTTTGTCTTCTTTCTAATCTCATTAAGCTCGTCAAGGATATTTGGATGAGGCTCTACCAAATACGCTCTTACGTGTACTTCAGCACCTCCGTGAGCTGCTGGTAGAAGAATTACTTCGTCTTCATTCTTAATTGTCGTATCAAGCTTATTTAAAACACCAATTTCAATACCATTAACTAAGACTATGATATTTGGGTTCTCGGGATATAGTTCACGATTTTTCCCTCTGAACTTCTCAATTAAATCTCTAACTTTAATTTCTCCTTCGATCTTAATATCTACCTCCCTACCTACTCCCTTCGCTAAACTACCTAGCAACTTCACCTTTACCATATCCGTTCACCATGAAAAATACGCTTCATTAACTTGATGTTGTCTTAAGCTCTTTCGCCCTCTTCATCATCTTTATCCTATGGGTAATGTAGCCAGCGAGCTCGTTTCTCAATTGCTTAGATGTAGTAATGGCTATTTTATCGAGCTCCTTCTTATTATGCTCGAAGCTATCAGTAAACCTCTCTGGATACTTCTCCAGCAACATTTCAGCGATTCTCCTTATCCGGTTCAAGGTATCACCAACTTCTTTATCTCCCTTTATAAACCCCCTTTAAAGCCTTTTCTTATTGCTTTAAAAAGCTTCTCGCAACTTTAAAGATGTTCTCAACAACTACGTTAATATCTTCCTTCATTAAGTTCGATAAAGCGTAGTAAACGCTTACTATTAACGTTGGATTCGCCTCCACCTTAAGCGGTTGGTAGTAAACGGGAGAATCCGTTTCTAAAAGCAGTCTATCTTGATGATAGGCTTCTAGAACTTTCCTCGAACTCTTCGAGTATATAATAGATGGACCTATTGAAACGTAATATCCTCTAGATAGAACTTCATTTAATTCAGAAGTAGAGCCTGAAAACCAATGGAAGAGAACAGATTTTAAGCTATAACTTGAAATTTCATTCAAAACCTCCCTTACACTCCTCCTAGTATGTAGAACCACGGGAAGATCGTGTCTTTCAGCTATCGCTAATTGATCCCTTAAGGCCTTTAACTGGGTATCTAATGGTATTCCGTACTTCTTATCTAGGCCTATCTCCCCTAATCCATCTACCTCCTTAACGCCTTTCATCCTCTTTAAGAGCTCATCAGGTTCATATCTATCTGCTCTCGAGGGATGAATGCCTATGAAAATTTTTGATGATATAAATTTAGAAACGCCGATTATCTCATCTATTTCATTAAGCTCGACTGTATTTATCCATACCTCTATATCCGCTCTTCTTATATTTTCTAAACATGCTTTTACGTTATCTACGTGAGCGTGCGCGTCTATAAAGACGGGTTTACGGCTTTTCTTGCTCAATTTAGCTTTCCTCTAGGTTTTAAGGAAGAGAGCGTTACATTTTAATACTTTTACTT
>QMQV01000123.1 GCA_003649085.1 Thermoproteota archaeon | reverse complement strand
CGATACTAATGGGCTGGAGGGCCGGTAGTCTAGCGGCTATGACGCCGCCCTCACACCTATCGGATGGAGGAGACGGCGGAGGTCGTGGGTTCGACTCCCACCCGGCCCACTAATAACTTCCATCGAAAAACAATCCTTCATATGGAATAGGCTTCCAGTATTCTATGAGCCTATCCCAAGATAAGGGCTTAACAACTATATCCTTCGAGATATTTTCGAAGCCCTCACTCACCTTCTCGGAAGCTTTCTCCAGTTTAACCCCGATCCTTACATAAGCTATGTGGGCTGAAAGGGTTAAGCTTTCGTAGTCCGCGATCAGCCCTCTTATGCCATCCGAAGCTAGAACTTCCTCTACCTCGGGTGCTATAGCGTTAAGTATCAAGAGCCTATTAAGCCCTCTCAAGACCTGCTTGGCGAGCAGTTTGGATTGAATTAGTGAGGGTAGGTTGGCGGATATGCTTATCGGCCCTCCCTCACATAATCCAGCATTCTCGAGAAAGCTTATCGGATCCCCACCTACATACCCTAAGCTAGCGGCGAGTGATGATGGAGATATGCTCCTCCTGACGGTCTCTCCGCGTACGTCTGGATATTCGACTAAAACTCGCCCTTCGCTAATTCTAGCTATCCTCGCCGTATACGGCGGATTCTCCGAGGCTATCGGAGGTATTCGAGCCTGTAGCCTAATCGTAGATTTCACGAGTTCGTCATCTGGCCCTAGGATAATCCACCCGTCTGATGATCTTTCTATAGAAATCTCCTCACCCGGTACATCTTCTAGAAGCTCTTGAATCCACTCGCCTAATATCCTCTGAAAACCTTCCCTAACATCAGCTTTCTCGGCGAGAACTATCATCTGTTAGGGGAAGTTTTTTAAGTCCTCGTAATAAGGGTTAGGCTGGAATGCTCCTGATAATCGAGAAGGAGACCCTACTTGAGCTTGCTAGGCTTGTCGCCGGAGAGGATGGAGCTAGGGTTATGAAGCTACTATTAAGCAAGCCCGGGATAGTGGATGAGGAGATCTCCAAGAGATTAAAGATGGATATCCGCGAGGTTAGGAGGATCCTACATAAGCTCAGCGGTATAGGCATCCTACATTACGAGCTTACCAGAGATAAGGAGACCGAGCATAGAATCTTCAAATGGTATATCCAGCAGGAGCAGGCCACGGGCTTCATAATCTCGAACATGAACAAGATTCTCGATAGGCTTAAGCAGAAGCTAGAGACCGAGGAGAATAACCAGTTCTACTGGTGCGGAACCCTAGGCCATCCAAGGCTCCTCTTCGACCAAGCCATGGAAAAGCTCTTCCGATGCCCGGTATGTGGGAAGCCTCTAGAATCCCATGAGAATAAAGAGCTTATCGAGGCTCTGCGCTGGAAGATTAAGGAGATAGAGAATGCCTTAAAGGAGATGACCGAGGTAAAGAAGCCCGAGATAGCCGGAGAAACGAAATGATCTAAGCTATGCCGAGGATAGTAGTTCTTAGATTGGGCCATAGAATCCAGAGAGATAAGCGCGTGACAACTCACGTGGCCCTAGTTGCTAGAGCATATGGAGCAGATGAAATCATAATCACAGGCGATAGAGACGACGGTCTCATCGAGCGCGTTAGAAAAGTCGTCGAGACTTGGGGAGGAAGTTTCTCAGTAAGATTCGAAAAGAATTGGAGAAAGGTCATAAAACGATTTAAAGAAGGTGAAAACGGCGTGGTGATACATCTAACGATGTACGGGATAAACCTGCCAGATATTATCGGAGAAATCAGAGATCTCTGGAGAGGTGGCAAAGATCTAATGATAATCGTGGGAGGAGAAAAAGTTCCCGGAGAAGTCTATGGGTTGGCAGACTACAACGTAGCGATAACAAACCAGCCACATAGCGAGATTGCAGCTCTCGCAACATTCTTGGACTGGCTTCAGGAAGGAAGGGAATTCAGGCTAGAATTTCCAAATGCTAAGCTAAGGGTGATTCCAAACCCTAGAGGAAAAACTGTTTTGAGAATTAGAAGAGATTAGAGAACATTACTTCTCCCGAACTGGAATAATATATGGGCCCTCAGGTATCGCTATAATCCTGGCGTCCTTTCTCCTAAGTATTCCATATGCGATCTCTAACGCTTCTTCGAGGATTCTAGCATGGTCTAGCAAGAGGTCCTTGGCAACCTTCTCAGGCAGATAATCACTTACGAGTACCACTCTGGCTTTTTCGAGGACTCGCGCTAGAACCTGAGCTTCCCACTGATCGTAGATCGGTTCATTCTTCCTTATTTTCTCTATTATCTCGGCCGGACTTTCAGCACCCTTTGTTAGCTTTACAAACTCCTCATGTCCTCCCAGGCCATCCCTGCATTCAGCAGCTATTATTATAATTCCTCCCCGTCTTACTATTGTCGCGGCGGTATCCATCCCCTTAACAGCTTGATAGATATCCCTATCTAGCGGATAGCCGCCGTTCGTCGTTATCATTATATCCGCCTCTCCTTTCACGGCAATCTTGATGTGTCTGTCTAAAAATTCCACTCCCTTAAGATGGGCTTTTATGGGTCTCCTGCGAAGATCCCGGTGATCTCTTTTCCGCTTATTGATCGTCGTATTTACTATGAAGTCTAGCTTCGTCTGCTTCATGAACTCTATCATATCCTCGTGAATGGGGTTTCCGGATAATATTCCCGCTCTAGCCTTGGGGTCGCCTACCATCCTTAGACTATGATTGCTGAAAACGGCGTCTCTGCCAGCGACTCCCGGTAACAGTATCTTCCTACCACCGCTATAGCCTGCGAAGAAATGGGGCTCGATAAGTCCAGCCCCTATGGCTATGTTGCTCTCCATGACAAGTCTATTAACTTGGATTGGCGTACCATAGCTCGTTCTACGACCGGTCTCCATAATCTGATCGCTATCTGAGGCGTCATGATTAACTACCTCATAGTTTTCCACCACCTCGCTTCCGAGCAGCTTCCTAAGCTCATCCTTGCTTACCTCGACATGTAATCTCGTAGCAACCAAAAGCTTAACCTCGGCAATGGAATTAATCTTCTCAATCTTCTCCAAGAGCCTAGGAATAATCTCCCTAGCCGGAAAAGCCCTAGTATTGTCAGGAACTATAAGCAGGATCTTTCTGGAATTTCTCAAAAGCTTCTCAAAAGCTGGAGCAAAAATAGGCTTCTCTAAAGCATCGGAGATCTCTTTATCGATTTGAGGAGATTGCCGGCATCTCCCTAGACTCGAAAACCTAAATCTTCTCAAGATCTAGCTCAAGTATCTTCTCGCCATAAGGAAGTTTAATAAGCATGAGCCAATCCCTGCATTCTAAGAAAAAGAACTATGATAAAAGTCGAAAAACATATATCATTTTAGAGGCTCGACCCCTCTCTTAAACTTTTTAAGATGGCATGAATTCTCTAGAAGATGGGCCGGTAGTCTAGTGGCTATGACGCCGCCCTGACGCGGCGGAGGTCGTGGGTTCGACTCCCACCCGGCCCATCCTACCCCTGCTATGTACGGCAGGGGATGAGGAATCCACGAACCGCTTGATCGGATGATGGGGCTTGGCTGAGCCGACCCCCTTAAGGTCTCATCGTCTCCTCGGATTACCTTTTTCAATCTCCTCTCCTCCATATCTGACTGAATGACTAAGAAGAAGATCTTGAGGTGTCCTGGCTGCGGATTCGTCTTCGAGGTCGGCTATGCTAGGGCTTTTTCGTGTGAGGGATGCCCTTCTGCGATCTCATGCGACTATATTAGATGCCCGAAGTATGGTGAAGAGTTTCCTGAGAGCATGGGCTTAATTCGCTGATGCTCTGCTATGAGATATTATTTAATCATCCTTGGGGTAGGATATTCTCTTGATGTGTGGAGGAGGTTATCAGGCTAGATCTTCAACTTCTAGAGCTAGGTTTGAGGAGGCTAGGAAGGTTTTCCCAGGAGGGGTCTCCTACTCGATCAGATACTTCGATCCATATCCGATCTACGTGTCTAGGGCCTGAGGCCAGAAGATCTGGGATCTCGATGGGAACGAGTACGTTGAATTACTGGATGGGTCAT
>QMQV01000122.1 GCA_003649085.1 Thermoproteota archaeon | reverse complement strand
TCTCAAGAGCCCTGTTGAGATGCTTGCTAAAGTCTTGATTGCTGTGAATCGATGCTATTGCTTTAGTTGCATTTATTTTCATCTCTCTTGTTAGTTTAAGTAATGTTTCTCTTGCCGCCTCGAGTTTTTCCAGCTTTTTTCTACAGCTCTCTAGATCCAAAGTCTCACCTCGTTAACAATACAACTCTACTAGCCTCAGACTCGCTTTTGATTGAATAGGATGTGACTTTCGACAATCTTTCGCTGAATTCTACGATATCAGCATGCTCTGGCATGTTTTCATACTTTAATCTGAGTCTTGAGTATCCTAGGTACATGTACGCTTTGGCCTCTATATAATCTGGTGAAGCTATGTCTATTAGCTTAGCGTACTTCTCTATGGCCTTGTCACTCATGTTATAGCCTTTTATCAATGTCAACCTTATTACTGTTCTTGAGTTACATTCGCGCATGATTTTCAGACTCCTCAAAATTCTGTCCCAAAAACTTCTTGGGGGTCTATTAAGAATTAAGTGACTCTCTTCGTCATACGCTGTGAGACTTATGTAGAGTTGAGTCGGATTAACTTTTTCGAGTATATTCGGGTTAGTACCATTTGTAACAAGGAACGTTGTGAACCCCTTCTTTTTGTATTCTTCTATGAGTCCATCAAGGTAGGGGTAGAGGGTAGGTTCACCTATCAGGCTTATCGCGACCTGATTCGGTTCGTAAGCCTCTTCAAGCTTTTTCTTATTTACACCCGGTGTACCGTGAAAACCGCTAAGAAGACGATGCTGAGCTTTTATACTCTCTTTAACTATGTATTCTGGCTCGTCCCATCCATCAAACTCCTTAAGTAGCTCTAGTGGACGCCAGCAGTATATGCAGCTCTGATTGCAAAGTAAAGCAGGGGTCATCTGAAGACAGCGGTGACTACTTATTCCATAGAACTTCTGCTTGTAGCAAACACCCTGATCTTTTAATGACTTTTTAAGCCAAAGACATGTTTTTACCGCTGAATGCCTTCCAACAATTTGATAGCCTTTAAGATCTTTTAGTAGTTTTTTATTCATCAAAAAAGTTAGAAAAGAAGAGTATATAAAACTAAAGCTAGCTGTGGAGAAAACTGTATACGATCTCAATAGCATCGGCCAGACGGTATGATGGCCTGGATATTATATCGGCATTTATAACGTAAATTCTGCCATTCTTTACAGCATCAACACTCTTTAGTCTCTCATCTTGAAGGACCCACTCGTATACAACATTTTTGCCGCCGCCCATTCCAGAACCACTGTTTACGATAATGACCTCCGGGTTCTTTGCTATCAAGTCTTCCACGCTTATAGTTTTCCAACCTTCAAAGTCAAAAACGTTTGTTCCTCCCGCAAACTCGATAACTTCATCTATGAACGTATTTTTACCGCTGACCCATATTGGATCGTGCCAGACTATGTGCGCAACTTTAACTTTTCTCTTATCTTTGGCTTTCATCCAAACACTTTCGATTTTTTGAGCCATCTCTTCAACAACATTTTTAGCTTCATCGTAGTTTCCAGTAGCAATACCTATTAGAATTATGTCTTTCATAACGTCCGTTATGTTCTTTGGATCAAATGCAATGACATTTAGCCCCTGCTTTCGTAGATACTCAATGTTTTCAAGTCCATTACCATAGCTGGCTATTACCAGGTCAGGGTTTAAGGCGAGGATCTTTTCTATGTTTATAGTAGAATAGCCACCGATTGTAGCGAGTTCACCACTCTCCCTCTTTTCAGACACTTCTGGAGGATAGTTACAGTAATCAGTCACACCAACAACTCTATCCCCAGCACCAATGGCGAAGAGAATCTCAGTATTGCTTGGTGCTAATGAAACGATTCTTTTCGGAGTTCCAGCATGTATTTCGTATCCTGTGTCATCAACGAGTTTTTTTGGATTGAGGAGTGTATTAAGGTCAAAAAGCTTCTCTTTTGCACTTTCACCTGGTTTCTCAACTGGCTGGGCGCAAAGGAGCAAGAGTGTTGATAGCAAGAGAACTAAAAGAAATTTCCTCATGTTTTCACCACCTCAACTTTTTGAACGTTTAGTCAATATAAGTTTATCTATTTTTTTTACATCAAATCAAGAAAATTTGTATTTGTGAGCGAGCTCTACAAATCTCCTCGCAGCAGCTTCAACATCTTTCTCAGCTGCAATAGCGGAAACAACCGCGATACCAGAAGCTCCAGCTTTAAAGATTGATGAAACATGATCAGCTGTGATACCTCCTATTGCTATAACTGGTTTTTTTACGGCATTAACGATCTTTTTTAGACCGTCAATTCCAATAGCTTCTCTAGCATCTTCCTTTGTTTTAGTTGCAAAGATTGGACCGACCCCAAGGTAGTCGGCGTACTTTTCCGCCTCCCTCGCTTCATCAACAGTATGAGTAGAAACCCCAATATATCCGTCGAAAATTTCTTTTATTGCATAAGCAGGCAAATCTGTTTGTCCGACGTGAACACCATCTGCATAGACAGCCATTGCGATGTCAACTCGATCGTTGATAAACAGTAATGCATCGTAATCTAATGTTATTTTTCTGAGTCTCTTTGCAATATGAAATCGCTCTTTGTCGTTCAAGTGCTTTTCTCTGAACTGTATAGCTCTAACTCCGCCTTTCAAAGCTTTTTCTGCCAGTTCTTCGTGTTTTCCATATCGGGAATCAGTTATAAAATAAACTACAAGCTTCTTAATCACAGGTTTTTGCATACTTAAAGATTTTTTAACTTTCCTAGCCAGTTACATCGTGTCCCTGAAGGAACTTCTTAAAGGAAAAGTTGGGAAGGAGGAACTGAGACATGTTAGAAGAAGTTTTGAAATAATAGGCGATGTTGTCATCATCGAAATTCCAGACGAGATAATTCATCTGAAAGACGAAATTGCCAAGGCTATTCTCAAGAAACACAAACATGTTAAAACTATTTTGAGAAAAGTTGGCGAAGTTGGAGGAGTGTACAGGGTTGCGAAATATGAACCAATTTACGGTAGCAAAACTGAAACAGTTGTAAGAGAGCACGGTTGTAGGTTTTATGTAGACCCGACAAAGGTTTACTATTCTGTAAGACTCTCAGGTGAAAGAGAAAGGATTGCAAAGCTTGTGAGAGATGGGGAGAGGATTTTGGTCATGTTTGCTGGTGTAGGACCGTATGCTATAGTGATCGCTAAACTCGCAAAACCAAAAGAAGTTGTTGGAATAGAACTTAATCCGGTGGCTGCTGAATACTTTAGAAAGAATGTTGTGCTGAACAAAGTTCAGGATATCGTGAAGGTGTATGAAGGAGACGTAAGAGAAATTGTTCCGAAACTTGAAGGGGAGTTTGATAGAATTCTTATGCCAGCACCACATTCAGCTGAGGATTTCGTATATCTAGTAAAAAATAAAATTAAGAAAGGTGGTTTTGTTCACTATTATACTTTTGAAAGTGAAAACAGAGAAGAGGAACTGCCCGAGAAAGTTCAAAAACTTTTTGAAATGCATGGAATGAAAGTAAAAATTGTCGGATTTAGACGGTGTGGAAGTTTTGCACCTTATGTTAACAGATATGTTGTCGATGTAGAAGTATTGAATTCTGATTAGAAATGCTGACTTTGTCCTCACAGACGGTTTTTCTCATTCCGTAGCTGCATCTCCAGCTACTTCATGCTAGAGTTTGATTCATTGCTCCTTATGCATGGGGTCTTGCAAGCAACAGGAAGATAAAATATAGGAGAGATAAACGGTTCATCATGAAGAACGAAATTGCGGAGAAAGTTAAAAAATGGCTAGTTGATGAGGGAATATACAAGGATAAATTAGTAGATGATGCTGCAACCCATCACTTCTTAGTTGAAATGCCGCCAAACTCGAGACAGTTTATAGACGTAATATTCCCGAAAAATAGAGAAGACATGGTAATAATAGCGTCAGGTCTTAAATTGAGCGATAAGCACTACAAATCTTTAATGTCACTCAGTGAGGACAAAAGAAATGAAATTCTTTGGGAGATTCGTTTTAGATTACTTTTCGTTGAGACGGGATTTCGAATAATGCCTAGCCTCTCTGACCCTCAACTCTTTC
>QMQV01000121.1 GCA_003649085.1 Thermoproteota archaeon | reverse complement strand
GAAAAAGGAAAAAAAGTATTAGTATACGAGAAAATATAATAAAACAAAATACAAAATATATTCTATTAAGACCAAACAGTCTAAAGCTAACACTATGTTTGTTTGTCTAATATTTTATTCAAACAAACATGTCCGGCCGTCCGTATAATATACTCAGACAGACATGTGCGTGCGTTAGAGAAAATAAGGCTGTGCGCACAAGTGCTGCTTTGATTGATTGACTAAGAATAATTCAATCAATCAGCTATATGCAATTACATAAGTGAGTAATTACTTAACCGTGTTTTCTGCTTAAGACTTCTAGCCAAGGATTATTTACCAAGAAACTCGGCAGACTTGAGTTAGTTGAGCTAGGTTCTGAGACCTGAAATTCCGTGATTTTTCTGCTGCTTTCCCTTCTAGGCTTTTCTAAAGCCTTAACAACAGCTTCTTCTTCATACTCCACCCACTCCTCTAACAGCTCTCTAATAACTTCACTAAGCCTCTTACCCTCTCTAACAGCTTTCACCTTAGCCTTAACCCATAGGTCCTTAGGCAATAGTAGAGAATATCTAACTACCTCAGAAGAAACCATAGCTTATCACCTTTGGTATCTTGGACAAAAACTAAAACAGGAAATTTTTCTCCTGCCTTTGGGAAATTCGGGTATCATAATCGGGTATACATGTTCGGGTATTGTTAGTAATGTAGTGGAACTCCATTAAAGTACCCGAGTTTTGCATTCGGGTACCGCTCGGGTATTGATAATCCCACTGACTATTTAATAGACATAAAATAGTGTGGTTGCATTCGGGTATTTTGAAGATACCCGAACTCTTGCATTCGGGTACTCTAATGAGGCAGTGAAGATACCCGAGCACAATACCCGAAATCAATACCCGAACCTTTGGAAAGGGCGGAAAAATTTTTTCCTCTTCAGACACTCTCATAATCTTTTGTGGGACTAATAGTAAAAAACTATAAGGAAAACAGAATCTAATCATATTACTCACCGCTCTTTTTATAGAGGTGGGTTGCTACCTGTTCTCCTTTCTCTGTTAAGACTATTCCCACTCCAGGCTTACTTATGATTAAGTCTAATTTCCTCAGCTTAGGCAAGTAGTGTTTCTTGAGGTTTTCTACACTCATTCCTAGTTTCTGAGCTATTTCTGCTCTACTAGCCTGTTTTCTCTCATATAACATCATTAAGATAAGCTTGTATCCATGTTTTTCACTGAGCTCATTGCTTAGAAGCTCCTCTATTTCCTCTCTGCTGAGCTCTTTCTTGAAGTTAGCTAGGTACTCTTCTACTTCAAGTCTCTCAAAGTATTCTTCTAGGAATAGTTTGGTGAAAGCTACTGCTTCAGAGTCTACGTTAACATAGACTTTATTGTCTTTTACAGTGAATTTCTGTAAGAGACATGCAAAAGCTGCAGCTATTTTGCATACTACTTTCTTCCAGCCCTGGTGTACTATAGGGATATCTAGTCCTCTAGCCTTCCTAACATACTCTACTACAATACTGTTTATTTCTTCTTCAGCTTTCTTACATACTATTGCCGTAGCATTCCATGCAATAAGACAGAGTTTCTTGAATTTCTCTTCAAGCAGAGTGTTCCTAGACCTTGAGCTCGTAGCTATTTTCTCAATATCTACGTCTTCACTACACCAGGGTATGAATAAATCAAATCTAGTGTAGTCAGGCTCCTCCCTTAAGCTAGGTATGTCTTTAGCTGCCTCGATATTGAAAGCGTATTTACGCATATGTTTCCTAGGATTGGCTATAGCAATTATACGAGTTCTTGCGTAAGCATCACCGCTTACAAAACGCTTTACTCTAATATGGAAGTGTTCTAAGGCTTCACGGAATTCTTTCATTTCTTCTTTAGGCAGTGCATTAAAGCCGTCTACTACACATACTTCTCTATCGCATAGAGGAATTGCTCCCCAGATAATAGACTTGAATTCAGGGTCTATTGTGTAGAGAAGCCCTGTCCTGGTACCTGTTTCACAGGTAACGTAGTCTCCTAGCCCTATATCTGTGAAAACAGCTCTATTTGTCTCTGTTTTACCTGTCTTGGTGTCTCCATAATGCATTACTCTGAGCATACCGTAGAACCTTTCTTTAGAAGACTCTAAGACAATTTCATTAGCTGAAGTCAGGGCTAAAGCGGTAGCAAGTTTTTCAAATATTCTTCCAACTATTTTAGGAGCAATAATAGAGTCAATAATATTCTTCAGCTCTCTATACTGCTCTCTAATGTTTACTGTAGCAGCCTTCGGCAGAATGTCCCTTATATCGTTTAATACTTCCTGGTTTACTTTGAATCTCTCTACTATTTCGTTTAGAGGCTCTATGTCAAAAGCCACTAGAACTAGCTTATTCATATTGCCTTGAGGTCTGTTTATCACATAGCCCCTAATTCTCACTTTCTTGCTTCTGGGTAGGTCCTGTCCTATGAGGAAGCAGTCTACTATTTTGTACTGAAGGCTTTCACTAAACTTCTCTACGTTTTCAGGAAGTTCTCTCAGCTTAATTATCTTCAAGTCTATGTGAGCTCTCCTCTCTTCAATTTCAATAAACTTACATTTCTCACTTTTCTCTTCTTCTTCAAATCTACTTAAGTTTACTTTAGTTTCAAGCATTTTAATGAGCTGTTTACGTTTAAAGAGTATTTGCTCAAGTTTCTTTGGGTCTGTAAAATCAATAGTTATTCTTCTTCTCTCTCCGTGGTTTCTGCAAATAAATTCAAATCTAATAGGTATTGAAAGGAATTCACTTGCACCTACTATTTGTGCTTCTACTTCAACTGGCTGATAAAGATACTCTGTTGAAATTTCAGAAACCTTGATTTTCCTAAAAGCTAAATTTAGTTCACTTATTCTAGGTACAAGGACTTTGTTAGGTGCTACTTCAATTACCTCTATTAACGCCTTCTTATAGTCATCATATTTCTCTAGAACCTGGAGACCCTTCTTTTCAAGACTGCTTAGAATTTTGTTTAGCCTTTTTTCTGTTAATTTAATGTCTTGTTTTATTAAGAAGGACTTGCTCCATACTTCTAGCCCATTAAGGCTTACTAGTAGCTTTAGTTTAGGTGAACCTTTTACTCTAACTAACTTGAATACTGTTTCACCTACTTGTTTCTCAGCTAAAACTACGTAGTCTTCAAGCAGCTCTTTGAGTTTCTCTGAGTCTCCTTCAAGAATAGCCTTAATTCTAGCAGCTATTTCACGTGCTCTTCTCTCAGCTTCTTTTTCACTGAAGCCTTCACTCACTAACTTGTCCTGGAGAGTTAGCTGAAGGGCTGCTAGAGCACTTTCCTTGTCCTCTAGCTCAGAATACTTCTCGGCTTTCCTGTAGGCCTCAGGAATAATCGTGTCAAGAATCTTAACGTCAACATTCTTGCCTTCAATTAGCTTTAGGAGAATTCTTAGAGTATCTGCTCCAGGTATTTTGTAGAGAGCTAAAAGATAGCCTATCTGATAAAGGAAGTCTTTTGCATCGTTTTCTGAAACAAAAGGCCTAAGCTCTTCAATAAACCTAAGCCTATACTCCTCTATCATTTTTCATCACTTTTTCTTGAAGTTTTTTAAAGAACTGGGGAAGTTCTTCAGTAAATGATTCTTCTATGAGTCTAAATAGAAAGGCATTAATTTCAAGGAATATTATGGTTTCCCTTTGCTGTATTCGAAGTGTTTTTACATATTTTCCTCCATTTTTTGTTCTTCTAAAAACATATAGTGCGTCAATAATAGTAGTTTTCGGGCCGCCTTCTATGATTATTCTCTGGCCAATATTACCAGATCGAGTTACCTTAGGAGGTAGCTTGATTAGCTTGAGGTCTCCAAGGTAGTAAACTTTTTTATCTCTCTTCTTCTCTATTTCAAACAGACCTACCTTCCCCCCTCCCTCCATTTTTCTCACCTATCTGTTTTCATTTGAATGAGATAATTTTAAGTAAAAAATTACTTCTTTTTTGTAAAGTTGTTTCCAAAGCTCATTTAGCTTTCTAGGTAGGTATATTACATAGTAATCACCACTTTTACTAATTTTTACTCTAATAGGTAATTGTATTTCGTTTTTCATATTATCACTTAAGG
>QMQV01000120.1 GCA_003649085.1 Thermoproteota archaeon | reverse complement strand
CCTTTTAAGCGACTTTCTAAGATGGCAAGGCATAGATTTAGGCGAAAAAGTGGAAATAAGAGTTTGGAGCAAAATAATCAGAGGAAAACTCAAGGATATTGATGATTTCCGCAACATCTTAGTAATCGAAACTGAAAACCCAAAAAACCCAATTGTTCTAATCCCTTTCAAGCGAATACACTACATAAGCCTTTATCATAATGGGGTTGAGCATAAATGAGGGTTGCATACCCTACTTATAAAGGCAAATTCGTAAAGAGAGAAGTCAGAATAGTCTATCGAGATGCTAAAGGAAGATTCACAACAAAAGATAAGGCTGTGAAAACCCAGCAAATTGAAGTTTTTAGGCAAAAAGGCAAATTTATCCCTAGAAAAGCTGTAAGATGGAGAACCGTAAGAGTCAAGCCCTCTAGAATCAAAAAGGTAGCTGTTTACGGAAGAACAAAAAGCGGAAAAACAAAAAGATGGCATATCTACGGAACACCTAAAAATCTCCAGAAAGCTGTCGCTATTGCAGTAAAAAACCCACCTAAACGGAGAGCTGTAAAAGTGGAAGCCTCAAAGCTGATTTTAGCCAAAAATCTTTATGTAGATAGAGCTGATAGTTGGGATACTTATGAGGTCGAAAGCTAAAAAGAAGCTCTTAACTGTCTGGAAATGTCTAAATTGCGGAAGAACAACCTTAAACCCTCATGTAAATTGTCCAATTTGCTTAGGAAGATGTGTTAAGGTGATTTTGGTTGTCAAAGTCAAAACTAAACGCAATAATAGGGGATTACAGTAGCAACCTAATCCACATGGATTTTGACGATATGAGCTTTAAAGAAGTCTATACTCTATGCGAGCTAGCTTGTAGGCATTTCAGACTTGAGGGCTTCGCTATCTTCAAAAGCTCAAAAAACCATTATCATGCTGTCTTTAATCGCCCAGTAAAATGGAAAACTAACGCTAAAGTAATGTCTTGGATAGCAATTTTAAGCGGAAATGAAAAATGTTACCGTTATGTCTTAATGCAACTGATTAGGGGAGAAGCTACATTAAGACTTAGCCCTAAAGGTTCAAAACCAGCTCCCAGACTCGTAGCAACCTACGGAAAAACCGATAAAGGCATAAAGCAATACTTGAATCTCAGAAGATGGGTTAAACAACTCTACAAAAATCTAATCTAAGCCTTTTTTCTCAGTTTCATAAGCTCTTTTTTCAGCCTCTCAATTTCAATAGGCTGAACAATTTCCCTAGTATCGAAATACTGGAAGAACCTTCTAGCTTTCTTGTAAGGAAGCAAAAATTTAGCTCTCCTAACACTCCAGCCTAAATTAAGCTCCATAATATAAACGAAGTCAGCTTTAGGCTTTAAACTTGTTCTCATACAGTAAATGACTATATCAGTTAAATCTCTCAGCCTTAAATCAACTGAGCTTCCTAGCTGGGCTGTATAAAAAATGTCCATGTTGCGTTTCCGACTCTGCAAAATAATCCAAGACAGAAACCTATTAACTTTAGTTTGGCTCATTCTAGAATCTAACCATGCATAGACTTCATCAAGCCCTAACAGAACATTATAATCCGTAGGGTTGATATTAAGCAAATCAATAGGCTCAACAATAGTTATGTTCTTATGCTTAACCGTAAAATTGGTGAAAACCTTATAATTGGGCTTATTAGCTACATGACAGCAATAACTAGCCAAAATAAGCGTTTTACCACTTCCGAAGCCCCCGAAAGCTCCAATTAGCATTTTTACTTACCCAAAAGCAATTCTTTAAGCGTCTTTTCCTCTTTTGCTTCCTTTCCAGACTTGTAGGCTTCCACAATTTCTAAGGCTCTCTTTCTCTGATAGGCAACCATGTTAATTTTGAATTTCTTAACCCATTCCTTAAGCAATTTGCTAGTCAGCTTAAAATCTTTCAACCATTCAGCCAAAACCTCTAGAGCTGTTAAGCTAACTGGGTTAGTTATTTCCGTGTGAAACTCAACCTTTTTATGACTTAGAAGCTCGCTTAAAATCTTCTCTGGGCTGATTTCCTCAAGACTTTCAAGGCTTCTTAAAATATCTTCACTCATGGTGGTATCACCGTAGGTGGTTGAACACTAGGAGCAGTAGGCTGAGGCATAGGAAAAACATAGGGGTAAAGAACAAGCCCTATTGCTATACCGCAACCAATAGCTAGAAGTATCAAGGCTAAAACCAAGTAGGGATTTTCAAAGCTCTTAGGGTTAGTAGCTTCAATAAGCTGTTTAATGCTGTTTTTAGTCATAACTAGGTCTGTCTTGTCTGCACTTCCCTTTTGAAACTCAAAACTAGGATTAGCAAGCTGTAAGGGTTCAGCCTCTCCCTCTAAGTAAAAGAGATGTTCTCTCCCTCTGTCATCTATCCAGCCTACTTTATCCCAATCCACAATATAGGTTTTATCTCCGAAAGTAAAGTGTTCTTGAGTCTTTTTAAGCCTAACGAAGCCTACTTTTTGCCAAAGATTCCCTTTTCTCCTAATGATGTTTGCGATAGGCTTTTTTAGGAGCTTCCAGAGATAGACAGCTACGCAAATGAAGATTACAGCCCAACCAACGCAATAGTAAACCCAGAACCAAATACCAAGCCCAAACATTAGATTTCTCTCCCAGCCTTTAATATGCTGATAAAATGAATGACTATGAGCATGAACATCACTAGAACTATTATGGAAGTGTCGGCGTAAATTGGGGTTTGAGCTACTACTGTCCCATTTTCATAAGTAGGTGTATAACCTACTACTAGCCCTTGAGTTGCTACTAATGGAGCTACAAAAATGCAAGTTGCTATTCCTATAATCCCGTAGAGCATTCCCTTTTTAAGAAGCCCTATCAAGCCCAAAATCAAGTTTACCGTTAGAAAAATGAGGAAAGTTATCATTTGCATTAACCATTACCCCCCACAGCTAAGACTATGCCCATAACATACGCTAAACTCAAGCCAAAATAGATAGGAAGCCCAAAAGCTGGAATTGACATAAACAAGTCTAGGCTTAGAGCTGACAGAACCCCCCAGACAGCCAAGCCTATACCACAGATGAACAAGATTTTTGTTCCAGTTTCTCCCATTCCAGAGCCAAACACCTTAACGCTAGCTACGGTTGTAATTCCCACGAAAGCCGTTAAAATGCCTACTACTAGAGCTGTGTAGCTGAAGCTGAAAGTTTCCGTTTCTATTCCAGCTTCTTCTTGATTTACTGTGTAGTTTCCAGTTTCTAGGCTGTATTGCTGGGTTGAATCTGATAGGCTTCCAATACTGATTAGGCTAGCTGTCAGCATTATAAAAAGTGGAAGCATGATTAAAGCTCCAGCCTTCATTAGATACTTCCCCCGATAATTCTTTCTCTGCCGAAGAATATTAACGCTACTATTCCCAGCCCAGCTAGAAAGACAGCCCATAAAGGCAAAAGCCCAGCTAGATACATGATGGTTACGCTTAAGCACAGCCCAGCTATAAGCCCTACGACTCCAGCCTTTTCGCCTAAAATCATAGCTGGAAGAAACATAAACATAAATGGAATTGCTAGAGCTACTGCTGTATATGTCCATTCTGTCCCCCAAGTTTCTGATTCTGGATTTGTAGGCTGATAGTCTGGAGGAACAATATAGGGGGGTTCTTCTATTGGTTCACCTAAGACATAGAGAACAACCCCAGAATCACTAAAGCTAAAGACAGTTTGAAGCCCAATAACATAGTAGTTTTCAGTAGGCTCTAAATCTCCTAGATTAACTGTTTGAGTTGTTACGCTTCCTTGTTGATAGTTAGCTACGAACATATTTCCAGTTAAAGCGTTATACCAATAAGTAGCACTTACTTGACTTCCATATAAATCAACTTGATAGGTTATCCCAGAAATGTAGTAAACGGCTGACATTCTAGAGTCTTGGATTTCTCCATCTGAATTTATGAGCATATCAAACCACATTAAAGCACTCTTACCCATGCCTACACTAGCGAAAGGCAAAGCTCCAGTTAGAACATTTGGGCTTGTCGAAGCTGTCTGTAAATGCCTAACCTTAGTTAATGGAACAAAACGCTTGTTATCTTCTCCATTTGGAGCATCAACAACCTTGTTTAAGCCCCTCATAACTAATTGGTCTAAATTATCGTATTGCTCTGTG
>QMQV01000119.1 GCA_003649085.1 Thermoproteota archaeon | reverse complement strand
GTATAGTCCTGATGTATAGCTAGCAAAGCTGGCACACCAAAGCCCTTCAAGAAGTTCTCTCTAAGTTTTGGACCTGGCGCCTTTGGGGCAACCATAAAGACATCCACGTAGTTTGGCGGCTTAATTACATTGAAATGTATGTTAAAGCCGTGAGCAAAGCCCAGCGCCTTCCCTGGAGATAGGTTTGGGGCTACTTGCTCTTCATATACCTTAGGCTGCTCCATGTCAGGTATTAGGAATAATATAACGTCGCCCTTCTTCACGGCGTCGGAGATGCTGGTTACGTTAAAGCCTTCGGCTTTAGCAGCATTCCACGACTTACCTCCTTCTCTGGCACCTACTAAGACGTTGAAACCGCTATCTCTCAAACACTCTGCTTGAGCTTTTCCTTGGCTACCGAAGCCTATTACAGAAATAGTCTTCCCATTTAAGACTGAGGTATCGGCGTCTTTATCAAGATATATTTTAGCCAACTTTCATCACTCCTTCGGCTTAATGCTCTTTACACCTCTAGACATCGCTACTACGCCTGTTTTAGCCAGCTCCTCTATGCCAAACTCCTTCATTAGGTTTACGAAGGCATTTACCTTATCCTCATCCCCTACGATTTCAATTATCATCGAGTGTGGAGCTACATCCACGATCCTCCCTCGAAAGATGTTCACGTACTGTATGATGTCGTTTCTAGCGGTATGATCCCTTACGTGGACTTTAACCAAGGCTAGCTCTCTCACGACGGACTCCTCTGGGCGTATTTCGCTTATCTTGATGACATCCACGAGCTTAGCGAGTTGCTTAATCACCTGCTCTACAATCCTCTCATCCCCCCTAATCGTCATGGTAAGCCTAGAGATGCCTTCATGCTCCGTCGGCCCTACGGCTATGCTATCGATGTTGAAAGCCCTTCTCCTAATTAATGAGGTTATCCTAAACATTACTCCAGGCTTATCTTCTACAAGAGCTGATATGTAGTGTAGCTTTTCTTCAGCCACGGCAAATAACCTCCTTAAGCCTTCTTCCAGGCAACACCATTGGGAACACTTTCTCGTCTGGTGGCACAGGTATGTCTATGACGACCGTGACTTCTGACCTTAAAGCCCTCTTCATGCAGGATTCAAACTCCTCGTAGCTCTCTACCTTAACGCCTTCAGCACCGTATGCTTCAGCTAGCTTAACAAAGTCAGGCACTCTCCCCAGATCTACGTAGGACAATCTCCCCTCATACATCATGCTCTGCCACTGCCTGACCATGCCTAGAGAGCGGTTATCCATTATCATGACCACTATCGGTATATTCTCGCATATCGACGTAGCAAGCTCTTGCTCAGTCATTAAGAAGCTTCCATCACCGTCGATGTCGACGACAGGCTTATCTGGTTTAGCTACTTTCGCTCCTAAAGCTGCTGGAAAGCCAAAGCCCATTGCTCCCAAGCCGCCCGAGGTTATGAACGTGCGCGGCTGGAGAGCTTCAAAGTATAATGCTGACCACATCTGATTTTGTCCTACACCTGTTGTCACGATGGCGTCTGGAGGCAGTATTTGCCTTAAGATCTTCATTAGCTTAGGCGGTCTAAGGGAGCCTCGTAGCAATTCCTCGTATTCGCTTGCAAATTGGTCTCTAAGCTCCTTTATCCTCTTAAGCCATGGAGTGTCAGGATCCCTCTTAAAGCCCATCTTAACGAGCCCTTCTTTAATTGCCTTTAAAGCCTTCTTAGCGTCGGCAACTATGGGTATGTCGGCCCTAACGTTTTTACCTATTTCAGCTGGGTCTATGTCTATGTGTATGATCTTTGCATTTTCACCAAACTTGTCTAGCCTCATGACAGTTCTATCGGAAATCCTCGTGCCAACAGCAAGCACCACATCAGCTTCTTCAAGAGCTATATTCGCTTCAGCTTTACCATGCATCCCCACAATACCTAGGCATAGAGGGTGCGTCTCGGGGACAGAGCCTTTGCCCATTAGCGAGGTTACTATAGGTGCTTGTAAAAGCTCAGCTAGCTCAATAAGCTCGTTTGTCGCACCAGACATGATCACGCCGCCGCCAGCTAAGATGATTGGCCTTTCAGCGTTAATTAGCGCACCTATGGCTTTCTTGACTTGATACGGATGCGGATCTCCGCTTCGGATGGTGTAGCCCTTTAACTTGACTTGATCTGGAAACGTTACCTCTGTCGTTTCAAGCTGAACATCTCTAGGTATATCAACTAGCACTGGCCCCGGACGGTTTGTCGAGGCTAACATGAAAGCTGTCCTAATTACGCTAGGTATTTGCGAAGCTGACATTACTAAGAAGGTGTACTTTGTTATTGGCGTGACAATACCCGTTATGTCAGCTTCTTGAAAAGCGTCCCTGCCGATCATGTTTCTGGGGACTTGCCCCGTTATCGCTACGAGAGGCGTGCTATCCATATAAGCTGCCGCTATCCCAGTAACGAGGTTTGTCGCTCCAGGTCCACTAGTAGCTGTAGCTACGCCAACTCTTCCGCTGACCCTAGCATAGCCATCAGCCATGTGAGCTGCGCATTGCTCATGTCTTACCAGTATGTTCCTTATGGTTTTGCGCTTAATTAGCTCGTCAAAGAAAGGTATCGTAGCTCCTCCAGGTATGCCAAACATTACCTCAACTTTCTCTCTTTCAAGTGCTTCAACCATAGCAGCTGCTCCGCTAATCTTCAAGGCGAAAAGCCTCCATCAAACCAGTTATTGAAACATTTATAACATATATTGAAAAGAAGCCTTCCAGACCTATAGGGTGCTATCCCCCGTCATCCCTGCTTCAGCTCCACTAAAGCCTATTGTTCAAGCAAATTGAGGACTTATAAATGTTTTCAAATAACTGGGTTTTCGCGTTTTATAGAAACTTTAATGGAGGAAACTTAAAAGCTCCAACATCTTTTTCGACGACAATAGGCGTAAACTCACCTAAGTCAACCTCATGTAACATTGGCGTCAAAAGCTCTTCTTTCGGGGCTTCGTTAATGCTAACCCCTACAGCAAGTGGCGAGAAAGACGGTATCACAACCAAGTCTACTTCCTTGTATTTTCCTACTAAGAAGCACTTAAATTTGTACTTTGCACCTGACTTATCCTTAACTGATATTGCTGGGTGCTCGTGAGCTAGGATAACGACGCGAACTTCACTTGGTATCTCAAAACTCTTGTGTCCATGAGCTAGCATAATGTCCTCTAGAAACATTACTGGATCATGGAGCGTCACGTTATCGTACTTCTTCAATATCCTTATAATGTAGTTATCGTGATTTCCTCTAACAACGTCTACAGACACGCCTCTCTCCATGAGCCACCCTAGTAGGTCCTTAACCTCAACCCACTCTTGAACTGATGGTTCTCCAAATTCATGCTTAACATCTCCTAGGAAGATGACTCTCTCAGCTTTCGTCTCATCTAAAAGTGAGGTAAGCTGAGCCTTCATCTTAGGGTACATGGATACTGGTATGTGAATACCGTCTTTTTCAAGAGCCGCTTCAAAGCCTATGTGCAAGTCCGCCACTATTACAGCATTGTATTTCTCTAAGTATAGTGCGGGGTAAGCGTTTACAGTTGCTAAACCTTTGAGGATCTCCATTAAGCCACACCTTTCTCCCTCGCTCTAGCCATAACTTCGTCGTAAAGCCTCTTTAACAACTCCTTGCGGTCCTCCATTAACACGACATCGCTCATGCCTATTAGCAACAGGTCGTGAGCAAAAGGCGATGGCAAGTCATATGGAGGTAATATCACGAAACGCCTCATTCTAAGTTCAACGCTTTTCAACACGTTTATAGCGTTGTTCACATCCATTACGTCTTCCAATACCTCTCTAATGGCTTCCTTTAACACCGGGAAGTCGGGTATGTCTTCAACCACGCTTAACAGTATTTGAGCGTTCATCTGCTGCCTAGCTACCTTTACCTCATGTCCCTTATAGTTCCTCAAGACCATTAAAGCTCTTGTGGCACAATGTCTAAACCTTCTCCTGACTAGCTCCGTTTTCTTCACAGCTTCAGACAACACGCTTCGAATCTCATCAGATCTCAAACTGTTCACTAAGTTTTCAACGTCAACTCTAACTCCCGGAGGTAATGTGAGTATGAAGCCGCTATCGCCAACCGTCACCATGATGTTCCTCTTGATTCTCAAGC
>QMQV01000118.1 GCA_003649085.1 Thermoproteota archaeon | reverse complement strand
TAGGGATCTTGGTCAGGTGAAGCGGGTATCAAACAAGGGGTAGCTTTCCCGGAAATCTCGGTTTCGATGAAGCAAGGAGCAGCTTGGATAGCAGGGAAGAAAATCATACCAATGTTAGTAGTATTTTCAAAGCCAAAGACTGCCCTTACTACACTAAAATTTATTGATTTAGCTATTTTCACCGCAATCTTATACAACTTGGGGATATCTACTGTGTCTATCAAAATTTTGGTCAATTTTTGATTAAATCCAAGGGCATAGAAGTCAAGTAGGTTATCATACACATAGCTGCGGACTTCATCCATCTTCACTTTCCCGAGTAAGAATTTCTCATCATCAGTTACTTGAAAGTAAAGCTTAGCTTTGAAAGTATCTTGTAAATACTTCGTGAAAATCCAAGGGATTAGATGACCAAGATGGGTTCTCCCGCTAGGCCCCCTACCAGTATAAAGATAGAACTTCTCCCCTTTCTCAAATTTTCTGAGGATCCAGTCAAAGTCCCTATGCCCAAATACAATACCTCTCCTCAAGAAAGTATGAATTTTCCCATATTTAGATAATCTTCTCAAGATCGTCTTAGAGATGGGTTTTATCCCAAAATCTTTCATTAATTTCTCGTAATCAATTTTCCCACGAACTTCCCAAGGAGTTATTAAAAATTCTTCCATGAGAATTAAGAATACGTAAATAGTTATTAAATTTAAGGTCTAAGGTTTTAGAAGGAGGTGAACATCTTTGAGGAGCGTTGGGTGTTTAAGGAGGAATAAAAAGCTAATAGCTAGAAAAGCTTTTTTCGAGAACATAGGTTTCAACCATTTTCCATAATATTCCATGTCTCCCCTCTTTCCTATGACCCTGAGGATTTCATCATTAGAAAAGAATTTCGATAGGGATGAAAGATCTCGATTACTGAGCTTCCTTAAAACTTTGGAGAGGAAATAAGCCTTCCTAAGCTCCTTTCCGATTTTCCTGTAGTATACATCATCATAATTCTTCTTTAAAAAATTAGAGGTGAAACACCCTTCCTTAAGAGATTTTGAAATACATTTACTTGCGATTTTAGAACCTAGTAATCCAGTTACTATGCCGCCACCAGTGCTCGCTTTCGTCTGAGCAGCAGCATCTCCCACTAAAATTACTCTTTCACCACTCATTCTTCTACTGAAGAAAGATGGTATGAATCCAAACTGATAATCTATAATCTCATTCTCTCGGATTTTAACTCTCTTCAATAATTTCCTCAGAACGGTCTTCGAACCTTTAGAGCACATCACGCCAACTCTACATACATTGTTACTCTCTGGAATCACCCATGAGAAAAAGTCAGCAATTCGCTTATCGAAGAGCAATTTCACTCTATTTAATTTATATTTCATTCGAGCCCTAGCTTGAAATCCCTCAACCTTCTCTGTCCTCAAGCCGAGGGTTTTCCTCACTTTAGAGAGGGTTCCATCAGCTCCAACAAGTAGTCTAGAAGTTATCTTTCTCTTTCTAGTAAATGCTATTACACAACTTCCTTTCAACTCAAGTCTCTCAAATTTCTCCCCTAGAAGAAATGTGGCGCCCTCACTCTCAGCGAGTTTGAAGAGGAATTTATCAAATTTGATTCTATCGATAACGAAAGCCCTCTCCTTTCCACTTATCACTACCTTCTCTCCATTTGGAAATTCGAGGACAGATTCGTTACACTCATTTAGGATAATGCTTTTAGGGACTTTGAGTATTTCATTAATCCTATCAGAAATTAAGCCTGCACATTTTAGTGGTAACCAAGGAATTCTCTTTTTCTCAACCACGATTATCCTAAAACCTTCTTTAGCTAGAAGGTAGGCCAAAAAGCAACCACAAGGACCAGCTCCAATTATCGTTACATCACTTGCCAAATCTCCTTTCCCTTGTTTCATAGTCGATTATTGCTTTAAGCAACTCGATTTCATCAAACTCTGGCCACAATTTCGCAGAGAAATAGAGTTCAGAGTACCCTACGTCATAGAGGAGAAATGAGGATATTCTCTTTTCCCCACCACTCCTTATTATCAGATCAGGGGGACTAAAACCTTTTGTATATAGATGGTTCTTAACCAAATTTTCATCAATCTCCTCTGGTGAAATTTCCTTCCTCAGAACTTTCTCAGCAATTTCCTTGCAAGCATGACTTATTTCTTCCCTCCCATCATAACAGATGCAAAAATTCAAAAATCTTTCATTATAATCCTTAGTCGCCAGAAGTAACTCTTCCATAACTTTCAAGAGGTCTGCTGGGAGCATCTCCAATTTACCAAAGAAACTAACTTTCACCTTAAGCTCATGGATAAGCTTTTCCTTCTTTAATTTCTCGAATGACTCTTTGAAGAGTTTAAATAGAAATGTCCTTTCCCTACTTGATCTTTTTAAGAAATTATCTAGGGACATAGCGTAAATTGTTATAATTTTGATTCCTGGAAGTTTCCTAACTATGAACTTCAGAATCCTTTCGAAGACATATCTTCCCTTCAAATGACCATAAGAAGGGGGCTTCCCATGCTTCTTGGCCCATCTTCTATTACCATCAGGTATTATTCCTAAGTGGGTAGGTAGCTTACTCATATCAAGTTGATGAATTAATTTTTCGACTTTTTTACTTAACTTCATTTTCCGAGTTCCCTCATTAGGAGCCCTAAAATATCGATTCCTCTAAGTCTTCCCAAACCACCTTTCACACAGCTCCTCTCTGAAAAATTATCAATTTCGTCTTTTTTAACTTTACCTCCGCAGATCAAAATAGGGACAGGGTCACTTGAATGCCTCATTAATTCACAGGGAGTCGCATGATCCGCAGTAACGCATAAGATAGTTTTTTTCAAATTAACATTCGAGAAGATCTCCGAGAAAAATATACCATCAATCTTTTCAATCATTTCTTTTTTTAGCTCACAATTTCCATCATGACCAGCTTCGTCTGCACCCTTAATATGAAGGAAGAAACAATCATATTCATCAAAAAAGTCGAAGAGAGCTTTGACCTTTGCTCTTAAATCTGTATCCACATCTCCAGTAGCTTCTGGTATGTCAACTACATTCATCCCGACTAACCTAGCAATTCCTTTCTCCAATGGAGAACCAGCAATACAATTCCAGAATTTCTTATAAACTTCCGGGAGTTTCCTAACTTTTGGTAGGCCTATCCCAGCCCCTCTAAGTAGTAAGTAATTAGCTTCCAGCAAGCCTTTAGCCTTTCTTTTGAGATTAACTTTGTGGAAGTTTAAAACTAAGTGGGATTTCCTCACGAACTCATTTACTGCTTTAGCAGTTCTTATCTCACTTTCGCCAAGTATTAATGGTTTACAAATTTTAGGTGGAACTCCAGCTTTCCCCGGATCCGTATCTGAAACATATTCTGAAAGTTCAAATTTTTCTGAGTAGAAAATAACAACCCCTCTATGGGCGAGCGTGCTCTTAAAAACAAAATTTACATCCTCCAGGATAACTCTCTCATTTATTGCTTTCTCCAATTCTTTAATTCCTTCTCTTATTCTACCAGCCCTCCTATCAATTATTATACCATCCCTAAAAGTAGCAAAATCGGTCCTAAAGGCGAGTTCATCACTAAGCTGAATGCCTACACCCAATGCTTCGAGGGGCCCTCTCGATATCTTAATTTTCAACACATCGTAGCCAAGTAGAGATAGAATACCCGTTTCACTGGTTGGAGGTATAGAAGGGTCCACTACATCAACAAGGCCAACCTTACCGTTCTTAGCGAAGAAATCTAAAAATGGGGTAGTAGCAGCTTCGAGTGGAGTCTTACCAAAGAGTGATTTACATCTTCTATCTCCTAAGCCATCTATAACAACAAATATCAATTTATCTACCAACGTAATCACCAATGATATCTATCTTCGCTCCGCATGACGGGCACTTTCCATTAGTTATCCTATAATCGAGTATTTGAAACCCATATCTCTTTATTAGGAGTTCGCCACAATTATAACAATAAGTATTGTCATATTTATGTCCCGGAACGTTTCCAATGTAAACGTATTTTAGGCCGACATCTTTTGCTATTTTCCATGCTCTTTCTAAGGTTTCGATTGGAGTAGGGGGGATGTCGATCATCTTATAGGCTGGGAAGAATCTTGAGAAATGGAGGGGTGTATGATCACCACAATTATCCTTGACCCACTCACAGAG
>QMQV01000117.1 GCA_003649085.1 Thermoproteota archaeon | reverse complement strand
TTGCCTTTCTTACTGCAGCTTTTCCGGCTAAAGCGTCTCCTACATGGATGACGGGGTCTGGTTTTACCACTCGCTTAATTTTCCTCTTCTCTCCGAGTCGGTTTCTATTGACCTCCGTTCTCCCCGCCGTATCTATAAGCACTACAGGGATTTTATTCGCTCTAGCGCTTATCACCGCATCCATCGCTACCGCAGCTGGATCAGCTCCATACCTCTGGCTAATTACCCTAGCTCCGACGAGCCTCGCGAGCTTCTCGAGCTGCTCTATCGCCCCCGCTCTAAAGGTATCGGATGCAGCTATCACGGACTGGTATCCGAGCTTCCTTAGGAAGAGTGCTAGCTTAGCTATCGTAGTAGTCTTTCCCGATCCGTTCGGGCCGACGAAAAGTATTACGAACGGCTCCCCCACCCTCCTCTTCTCCTCTATCCTTCTCAGGAACTCGTTTAGATCTCCCTCTTTTAGGACAGAGTCGATTACTAGGAGAAATTGCTCTAGAATCTTATCAGATTCATCTTTGAATCTTTTGAGCTTGAGATTCCTAAGCCTTTTAGAAAGCTCTTCCCCAAGCTTCTCCGCTACCTCGACCGCAACGTCATTCGATATTAGCCTTAGCTTGAAGTTCTCGATATAGCTCTGAATCTCCTCCTCAGATAAGCTTCTGGTCTTAAGCTCCTCTATAACCTCTCTAAACGCGTTTCTCAATCCTTCGAGCATCTTCCAGAAACCTCCCGGACTAGATCTTCTTCGCCTCCGAGTTCATCATCGAGACCATTATCCTTCCGGCTAGGAGGAGGTCTTCTGTTGAGAGGAAATGCCTAGCCGCGTAATTAAACATTAGGTTGGCTTTCGGGGAGATATATTCCTCCCTTTTGCCTACCCAGAGCTGAGTGAGAATCCTAACTTTTGGGAGAAAATTGAAAGAGTAACTTAAGCCTCCGAGCCTCTCCTTCTTCCCCCCAAGCCTTCTACATACTAGTTCATATTTCTCTGAGTCGTAACCGAAGAGCCTTGTGAAGGGTCTTATAACATATCTTTCGAAGTAGTTCCTATAGAGCTTCCCCTTGGGGAACTCTTCGATGGATGTCCAGTCCTCTTTTCTACCGACGCTTCCGGAGGATGATAGGTAGCGTAGGATTATGAATGCTGTTTCGCAGCTTGCAGCCTTTCCAGCTATCAGGTCTATTACCTCGCCGGTATCGAGCTCCACCGAATAGGTTTTCGTTAGAAGATTTACCACGAATCTACCCTTCCTCCTACCGGGCTTCGGCGGCGCTAGGAATATTACGCCACACCGCTTAGCGATCTTAGCCTCATCCATTTTAAGAAGTTCTTGGAGAAGCTTCCTGCAATCGGCTTCAGTTGGCTGGATTAAGCCTCTTCTAGAAGCCATCTTTGAAAACACCAGCTAATATTCAGTCTTCTCCAGCTCTTTATTTGCATTCCCTCAAATAGGAATTTCCACGCGGTTATGATCCTTGTGAATGATTATATATTGTCGCTATTTATTGGGAGGATGTAGGTCATGGTTTCTAGGAAGTTGCAGACGTTATTCGATATCATATCCATTGGTTATGAGCTTCTGGATGGCAGAGTGTTAAATACGAATGCGAAGTGGCTTGGGGAGCAGATTAGCGGTATGGGCGGCAGGGTTTGTAGGATCATAGCGGTCGGCGATGATGTCGATGAGATAAGCGCTGTGATCAGGGACTCTATTAGAAGAGGGGTTGATTGGGTGATTACGACGGGGGGTCTTGGACCGACCTATGATGACGTTACTCTTCAAGGCGTTGCTAAGGCTGTTAAGCGTAGGCTTGTTTTGAATAAGAAGGCTGTTGAGTTTATTAGGAAAAGGTACGAGGAGCTTGCCGCCAGGGGGGTCGTCGATTCCCCAGAACTAACGCCTTCGAGGCTTAAGATGGCCATGCTTCCAAGGGGCGCGAAGCCCCTTGAGAATGATGTTGGAACCGCCCCCGGAGTTCTACTTAGAGCGGGGAGGACGCGCATCGTCTGCTTGCCAGGTGTTCCGAGCGAGCTTGAGGACATTTTTCTTAAGAGGGTTAAGCCGATTCTAGAGAAGTCTATTAAGAAGGTTGCCGTATCCGATCGCTGGATCTATCTTAAGGGGGTTCCCGAGTCGACCCTCGCTCCGAAAATCGATGAGATAAGGGCTAGGTATCCTGAGGTCTTCATTAAATCTCATCCTGAGAGGCGGGAGGGGGTCTCTCTCATAAGGATGTACCTAAAGGCCTTAGCTAAGCGTAGGGAAAGCTGTGAGAAGATTCTCGATAGGGTCGAGAGAGATTTGGTTAAGATCATAGAGGATTTAGGAGGAGCCGTTATCGAGCCTGAGGAGGTAAGAACTTGACCCTAGATCTTGATTCTCCTGAGATTTATCTTAAGGATCCTTATCGTAGAGCATTCGAGATAGTCGGAGAATTCGTCCAAGATTTTAGGCATGGTTTTAAGGCTGGGATGAGCGTCGAGCTGGATCTAGCTAGGTTGGAGAAGATTCTCTCTATAGGGGTCGGGGGATCGGGTATAATATGCGATATTGTAAGCCAGATCCTAGGGGAGCGTGGGATCTACTGCGAGGTTTTGAAGGATTACAGGATTAGAGGCGGGGACTGGGACCTAATCATGGCTGTAAGCCATTCCGGGAATACGGCCGAGGTTCTGAACGTCGTTCTCAAATTGCTCGATAAAAATGTCAAGCTGTTATTCATAACATCTGATGGAATTCTCATGCGTATAGGGGAGAAGTATCGGATACCTACCGTGCCTGTTAGAGGAGATGCCCCGCCGAGATATTGTCTTCCCAGCATGCTCGGCGCATCGCTCGGAGCCTTTCACAAGACCGGTCTTATCGATCTAGACTTTGAGTATTCCGAGCTTGAAGAATTCCAGAAGAAGATTAGAGAGAATATTCCAGCGAGGAGGAATTATGCAAAGAGGCTCGCCTATAAGATCGCTGAAGGATTTCCAGTGGTCTATGCTTATGAGGAAGTTAAGTATGCTGGTTATAGGCTGAAGTGCCAACTAAACGAGAATGCTAAGATCTATTGTGGGTTTGGAGAACTCCCGGAAGCATTTCATAACGATATCGAGGCTCTACCCGATAACGCGTTAATCATTCTTCCTAGAAGCTTTAGGGAGAGTGAGGAGCTTAAACTATCGATCGAGGCGTTCTCTAGGCTTATAGGTGAGGATAGGGTATTCTCAATTAGAGTGGATTCGAGGAGGAGGCTCGGCGAGCTTTTAGAGCTTATAATCTTCGCAGATTATACCTCGCTCTACCTCTCGCTTCTAAAGGGATCCGACCCACTTAAGCTTCCTAGAATGGATGCGCTTAAGAAGAGGAATATGGCGTATAGCATGATTGTGGAGGAGGCGACTAGGAGAATTGATGATCGTTAGGGTGCTGGGTAGGAGGCTTAAGCTCGCGATCCCAGTAAGCATAATATTGATCATGTTAATGCTCGCTGGGTCGCTGATCCCCCTAGGAGCTGAGGAAGGTGAAAAGATTGGAGAGGAGCTTGAAAAGCTGGACGAAAGGGGGCTTGAGCAGGGAATATTCCTAAACAACTTCGCAATAGCCTTAACGGCTCTAGCACCTTTTTTAGGCCCCATAATCATGGGCTACGTGGCCTTCCATACAGGGAGGTTTCTAGGCTGGATCGGGCTTGAGCTCGGAATGCCTCCTCAGGAGCTAATCCCCCTAGCCCTCGAGAGGATAATCCTTACAGGCTATGGACTCTTGGAATTTCTAGGCTACGGAATGGCGGTCTCGGAGTCTCTAACCCTATCCTACTATATCCTCCGCGCTCGAAAACTCTTGAGAAATGAGATCAGAATACTTCCGGCAATCATAGGGATCATAGCGCTCCTCCTACTCCTCGGAGCACTCATAGAGGCAGCCCTCATAAAAGCTCTCCAGAATATGGCTATGCAGGCTCCCCCAACAATATATCGCGGCTAGAAGCTAAAAGTTCAAAAATAGGAGAGGTAGATTGAAGATCTTGGACGCCGGGGTCCCATAGCCTGGTAGTGGGTCGGCCTCGAGATCCTTGGGATAAGCTGGTCAGAACCCGGGAGAGCCGATGCCCCTTCGGGGGCGCGTGGGTTCAAATCCCACCCCCGGCGCCATAAAATCTTCTCCAATCCTCTCCAGCCTGTTAATCTATTCTCGGT
>QMQV01000116.1 GCA_003649085.1 Thermoproteota archaeon | reverse complement strand
TTTTTGGTTTACTATTTCTTCTATTCGTTACTCTCGCTGCTGATTATGCTCATCGCTTTAATAACCGTGTTTCTCTTTGACAGAAAACTAACGAAAACCCTATCTGACTGGAAGGTGTAGAGGCTGTCGGAGAGTTGATGTTTCGGTAAGAATTATTTTTCTCCGGTGTATCCACACATACCGACACGTGGAGAATTAACCACAGGTAAGAGCATATCTTTACCACACTTGTGTTTGCGAGCGCACTTATCACAAAGCCATCCTTTATTCTCACCTATGCATTGACTGCACACCCATGTGGCAATTTTTCCGCACACCTCACATCTTATGAGCGGAGGTTCGTTTCTTGCTAACAACTGAATAGGTTTGCCCGTAATTTCACCCTTACGTTCTGCTACAACCTTTAACACAAGCTCTGTTGGTGTTCCGAAATCATATTCGTAATAAAACTTCAGTCTCGGAGAAAGGACTTTCTTCAGAGGAACATTCATATCCCTTCCGCCTGGAACGAAACCCATCTCCATCCACATCGAATCTATGCCGGCGCCGGTTACGTATCTTACTCCACGAATTGTAAATGCACTCATATGTCCGCAACATTCTACCCAAATATCTCTGAGAAACTCATCAAGGTCTTTAAGGGTTGCGTTGGCCGATGCTTCGAGGTGCAGCCAATATTGGGGAAGGAACCGCCCCTCCACCATCACATGAAAAATTTTTGTTTTTAGAGACTTCTTCTTTGACGAGGATTCTAACATAACCTTTCTTTGCTTGCACGACTTGAGATGTTTAGTCATCTCTCCCTTACTAAAGGTACCATTGCAAAAGATGCACCTCCCTATCGATACCTCTCTTACCATATCTTTCCCTCTAATAAAATAAGATATCAATCACTTATATATAAAATGACAGAGCTTCTTTCTCCACAATCAGCATGACGATATAAGCAGAAATTATCGGCAGCACGAGGGCAACGAAATGCGGTTTCCCTTTAATTTAAGCGGGTTGTTCTTCACATATTTGTCGCGGATGGCAGGGAGCGGGTTAAAAGTGAGTTCTGGGATAGAAGAACTATGTTAAAAAGGTCATTGTAAAACCTTTTTGTGGCAAGCGGCAAACTAATGCTTTTTATAAGTTTTAATTCGAGTGAGATATTCATGGACGCGGAATCTCTCGTAAAACAGACCGCGGAATACGTGAAGAGCAAACTCGAACGCGAGCCGACGGGCCACGATTGGTGGCATGCATATCGCGTGTGGAAGATGGCTTTAAGAATAGCGAAAGAAGAGGGCGATGCGGACTTGCTCGTTGTTCAGCTTGCCGCACTGCTTCACGATATCGCCGACTGGAAGTTTCACGGAGGCGACCATTCTGCAGGAGTAAGAATGGCGAGGGAGTGGTTAGAAAAACTGAAACTCGATGAGCGAATTATTTCGCACGTGTGCGAGATTATAGAGGGAATCTCGTTCAGGGGCGCGGGTGTGAAAACGAAGTTGAGAACAAGGGAAGCGATGATAGTTCAGGATGCTGATAGGTTGGATGCATTAGGCGCAATAGGCATAGCGAGGTGCTTCGCGACCGGGGCTAAGTTAAACAGACAAATCTACGACCCGGAAATAAAACCTAAGATTCACAGAAGTTTTGAGGAGTACAAAAAAGCGGAATCCACGAGCATAAATCACTTCTACGAAAAACTGCTTCTCTTAAAGGATTTGATGCATACCGAAACCGCGAAAAGAATAGCGGAAGGGAGGCACAAGTTTATGGAGCTGTTTCTGGAAAGGTTTTTCGAGGAATGGGAGGGCAGGAAGTAGAACTGTGCAAAGCCTCGCTTCGGTTGTTTCAAAAGTTAACATGACCTGCGATAAAGCGGGATAATGGCAAACCTTACGGACAACGTTTAATCCAAAGACTCTTTCTTTATTCCATAGCAAGGATAACGAAACTCGATTTCGATTTTTCTCATGCTGGTATTGGAAGAGGTTCTTTCCAAAATTAGTATGATACGCAGCGAGAATTATCGCGAGCGTAGCAGCGAGCTAAATTAAAATTTTCGGTATCGATGCCGTCATGCCGACGTTGGAAAGAACCCGTTTGGTTGTTTCCAATGCTGGTATGATGACATCGAAACCAACTCGCTTTTATCGACCGCTGTTCTCTTCGTAACGATTAAGAGGAATTGCATTTCGCCGCGCGTTTCCGATAATCCCTCCTACTCATCAATCATCATGCCGGTGTTAGAAAGAACCAACCGTTTTTATAAAAATGAAAATACAAAGAAAAAGCATGCGGGCATTCGTTCTCTTCGCTTCGAAAGCCGTTACAACGCACGAGTTTCATCTCAACGATTTACCCGGCTCTGGAGGGAGGATGGACCTCGTAGCAAGATGCGTAACGCAAGCCATCTGGCTTTCGAACGAGATAAGAAAAGATGTCGCTGTGTACTGCACGCTCAACGGTCCTCCGAGTCCGCCGAAAACCGTGGGTTTCTTTTCGGATAAGCTCAAGCGCGTGTCTCCGGATGAGAGAAGCATAGCGTCGTGGATAAAAAAGGCGTTAGAAAATCGAGCGGAAAAGGAATGGAAAAAAGTGCAGGAAGGTATATTCGTAAGCGGCACGGATTTAATCTCTCTGGTGAGGGAACTGAAGAACTCGTGCAACTTCGAGCTCTACCTGCTTCACCCTCGCGGTGAGGATATAAGAAAGGTGACGATTTCCTCCAACCCATGCTTCATCCTCGGAGACCACATAGGATTACCGCAAGAGATTGAAGAGGAAATCGAGCGCATGGGAGCGAGGAAAATCTCGATAGGACCTAAGGAGTATTTGGCGTCGACCTGCATAGCCGTGGTGAACAACGAACTGGATAGAAGGGGGATGGAATAAGAGTTATCGATTTTTAGGTGCGCGGTTTTTCCGCGTGAGTGATGATTCGCTGCGTTTTTCACCCGCGGTGCTGCAATACATTGCACGCTTCTCGCGGGTTTCGCTTACCCCGCTCCGTTTTTACGAAACGATTTTCAATTCTGGATAACGCTACCGGAAAGAATAGAAAAAGATTAATAAAGAAAGGTGTTAATTCATTATGCTATTTGTAGGAATAGATCTTGCTTGGTCAGAGAAAAACGGTTCCGGCATAGCGATTTTAAAAGGAGATAAAAACAATGCGAAGTTTATCTCCGCGGATATTTGCTATTCTGACAAAGAAATTATAAAGTACGTGGAGCGTAATGTCGGAACGCGAAATGCGTTCATAGCCATAGACGCGCCGCTGATAGTTCCGAACAAAAAGGGTAGAAGAGTTGCGGAAAAACTCGTCGGGATTTTATTTAGAAGATACGATGCCGGAGCCCACCCTGCAAACAGAGAAAGGTTAAGTCGGTGGTCTGGAAAAATCAGGGGAGAAGAGATAGCAAAAAAATTGGAGAAAATGGGATTCTCGCACGCTCCGTACATAAAAAGGTTTGAAGAATCGAGAAAGTTCTTTGAAGTTTATCCGCATCCCTCGATGGTTGTGATATTCAATCTAAACAAGGTTCTTAAATACAAGGCAAAACCGAAAAGGGATTACAAACTTAGATGGAATGAGTTTAGAGCGTATCAAAAACATCTAAAAAATCTGGAAAAAGCGGAACCCGCCCTGTTTTTACCCGAAGAAATTACGGAAAGGGATGTTAAAGAGATGAAGGGAAGGGCTTTAAAGGATTACGAGGATTTGCTCGACGCAATTTTCTGCGCCTACATCGCTTATTATTGCTGGTACTATCCTGAAAACTGTGAAATATTAGGAGATATGAAAGAAGGGTACATTCTAACGCCGGTTTTCGGTTTCATGAAAAAACGATTAAAAAGTTTACAATCTCAGAAAAAACTGATAGATTTTTGAGTCATATTATTCGCCTCTATCTCATTCCGCGCTTTCTCGATCTCGCAGGAACTTCCGGTATCGCGAACCGTTCAGCAAATAGTTAGCGCTTGCTTCTCAATCCCAACACGACTCCATTTTCGAGAGCGTTATTTATCCGCTTGCAGAAATTCTCTTAGCGTGCGACCGTCCGAGAGAAAAGTGGTGTTGAGAAAGTCCCGATAAAATCTCTCCCCCCATTCCCTGGCACCTTCGATGCACAGGTCGAGATAGGAAGGAATGGGCATTATGTCGCTTCTAATCCTTTTTCCTGTATACGTCCATATTCTGCCCCGAGGTTCCGCAGGATGGTCGTAAAACTTTATTAATCCTTTTTCTATCTCGATTCTCTCGTATCCCCTTTCCCGC
>QMQV01000115.1 GCA_003649085.1 Thermoproteota archaeon | reverse complement strand
TTCTTCTCTTCTCTCCTCCACCATCTCTGATCGACTAAACTAGTTAGTCAAAAGTAATCTAAAACACTTTCTATTAAAGCGACTGTAGACATCAAGGGGCACGTCACATCAGGAGAAAAACACTTATATACTCTCAGCATCATAGCCCCTAACAATAGAAGGGCATTTTCATAAGAGGATATATATAGGGGGTAAAAGCTTTGATTAAGTCAATTAAGCTTGATCGGAAAGCGGTCTCTCCAGTCATAGCCACAATACTACTAATAGTCATCGCCGTAGCTACAGCTATAGTGGTGTACACATGGGCTATGGCCTTTGTGGGCGGTGCTACAACTGCCACAGGTCCAAGTGGGCAAATGCAATTAGATGCGTACAAGATACATGATAATAACGTGACATTGTACATTAGAAACTCTGGAGGAACGACATTAAATGTTACTGAAGTGTACATAGATGGCGTACTACATGATTATGCAGGCACCGACACTAAAGTTAACGTAACTGAGGGTAATTCTACGGTACCTTCTACTGGTCAATTTGTCGTGTATTATGAAGGAGGGACTTTTGATCCGGGTGAAGTCGGTATCCTTCTTGTGAACTCTTCAGTAACAATAAATGACGGTAAAGCACACACTATTAAATGCGTTTGCCCTGATGGTACCACTTTAGCTTTCTCAATAAGAAAGAGGTAATAGCCGCCTGGCTCAGATTCATTCTCTCTTTTTATGTTATGAAATTCCTCTATGAATAAGGTGTGTCGAAAACTATATATGCAGTTGCTTAAGCAGAGTCCAGAGCAAGGATGTGAAAACTTTGATCGGCACTGATTTGATTACTAAAACTATTAAGAACGATAAGAAAGCTGTATCCCCAGTTATTGCTACGATACTGCTCATTGTTATTGCTGTAGCAACAGCTATTGTTGTCTATACATGGGCTATGGCCTTCGTAGGTGGTGCTACAACCGCTACGGGACCAGGCGGTCAAATGCAACTAGATGCATATAAAATATGGAATAATGAAAATGCCACATTCTATATTAGAAATACGGGCGGTATAACGCTTAATATCACGCAAATATATATTGATGGGGTTCTTCATGATTACAACGGCACAGCTCCAAAGGAGAACATTACTTCAGGAGAGTTCATAGGCAACTTATCTACAACTGAAGCCGGTTATGTTTCAGGAGGCGGCGTCTTCGTAGTTAATTACACGGGCGGCGACTTCGATCCGGGAGAGGTGGCCTACATTTTCGTAAGAGCTGCGTCAGGCATAACGTTAACTGACGGTAAGGCTCATACTGTTAAGCTTGTATGTCCTGACGGTACAACTCTAGCTTTCTCAATAAGAAAGAAGTAAAAGCCATAGCTTTAGCTTTCTCTCATCCTTTTCTCCTTTATGAAATCTCGATTACCCAATTTCTAAGTGGAAACTGCACATCGTCAAGTGTTAACGTTATATTTTGTAAATTGTCATCTATGATTTCATACTGCTTATACACTTCTCCATTAGGCTTTATGAGCTTAATAACCATCCCAGCCTTTACACCATTTATCACTATTGTTGAATTCCTGTAAACCCTTATGTAGTCAAAGCAGCTAACACTATTAACATCCTCATCTATAAGACCAAACCAGCCACTATTTCTGCTATTATCCTCCGCATAGACCTTAGCTAATAGGCATGAGCTGTTGTCATAATAAACGAAACCTTCTAGCCTAGTACCATTTAATGCAAATTTAATCACATACCATGTGTTGTTATCTGGTCCATAATTCGTGTTTCTTCCTAGTTTTTTTCCGTCGAAGAAGAGGGATAAGCTTTTAGTTATGTTTGCTATGCTCATCCACAGGGAAGGAGGTATAAAAACTTGATGAATTTCCTTTGTTGTTGTGAAATTTAGCACATACGAGGTATCTCGCTGGTCTCCTGCATTTCCAACACTTCTGGCAAATATGCCTGCGCCATAAGAAGACGAACTCTCAGTCAAGGTATAAGACTTAACCCTAACTTGAATTACGCAATCTGATATATATGCCACCTTATTTAAGACCATAGCGCTTCTAAGCCATAAACATCCTTGGCTAACAGATGGCGGAGCTCCACCATTTATGATATAAGTGTTCCAAGCCGTTGTGTTAAGTGAAGCCCCTTCAAACTCGTCTTGGAAGATGAGTCCTCTTGATATGAGCTTTAAGCTCCCATTCTCATAATGCTTATAAACATCACCGCCCCAAATAACATCAGCCCTATACCTAACCAAAAACCTAGGAGTAAACACATTACCCCTAGTAGTTACAACCTTTACCTGAATCCCTTCAAAGTATGGCTGTGAAGTATTAAAATCAACATCCTCACCTGATGCTATAACCAAACTGGCATCGACTACTGTATGGTTAACCCAGATATAATCCACGATCGCGGTATTCGGGGAAAGATTCCGAATTCTCACAAAAGTAAAGCCTTCATTATCATAAACATAGACATCAAGGTTTTCAGAGCTTTTCCAAGCTTGTTGCTCTTGATACTCCTTAACTGTTATAACGTACTCAGACAAGTTGTTTATAATGAAGTAGATAGTCGAGATGGCAACAAAGAATATTAACAAGAAGATTAACGCTCCAACAACCGTGCTTATAGCTCTTCTCCTATGGGCTAAAGCTATACTCATAAACATTACCTCGCTTTGAAACCACCTTAGCCACGTAAAGATTTTCGCTTATTAAAAACGAAGGGAAGCTCACGTTAATCCAAGACCAATTTCTAGGAGCTACGCACACTTCTTCATGGGGTGTGCAAGCAGTTCCATTAATAATTACTGATACAACTTCAATATCCGTGCTACCATAGTTGTATATTGCGAATGAGATATTAGAAGTAGAAGCGTTAACATAGAAGTAATCCACTATTACAGCTTGCTCTTTAAGCGATTCGGAGCTGGAAGTAAACATTTCTGTAAAGGAGCTTGAGAGATCTGAAAAACTTCCTTGGGCATAGGAATATATCATAGCGCCAGCAGCAGTAACTATTAAAACCATCATCACGCTAGCGATGATGACGCTGACGCCTTTATCCACGAGCCTTCACCGCTGACACTTCAAATGCTTATGATACCTAGTTGAAATAGGTTTCGTAGAACACTTTCACTCAACACCCAGAGGGGTTTAAATACCCTAGAGAAAGAGATTGGTGAAACTAAACTTGCAGGTGATATTAGGAAGCCCAATAGACATTGAGCTTCTCCTAAACAGCAGCTTTTTAGAAGAAACCCCTTCACGCCAAGCAACGAAATTATATGTTCTGGATGCATGGTTTACTAACGACAGAAGACTATTATCAAGGCTTAGCGAAAATGCATCCTTTGAAGTAATACCATCAGCTTTACTTATCGACTTCGACATATTATCTGATGAAAAACTATCCTTCTTAGCCGCTAAAGCAATCTTTGAGAAACTTCCAATGAGCTGGTTTTTAACGGGGCTAGCTGCGTACCTTTACGAACTCCCAATAGCTACAATGCATTACAAGCTTTACAGCGCCTGGAAGCTGGTTAACGTGAAGGTACTAGACATAAAAGAGCTTATTAAAAGGCTCACATAGTAGCGGTCTCGTCATATATCGAGTTCCGAGCTTTGACCCGCGATCATCGCCTAAATAGCTTTATTCAACATAGGTTTTTATTCCTTGCTCTCTAGAAAAAGTGAGTTTAAATCCGTTGAACAGGTATATTGAAAAACGAGCACTCTGCGAGGATGTTCTGATTGAACCAACTAATAGACATAGCTAGGCTATTAACCTTAGGTATAATGCTATTTTTAGCGTCAATTCAAGATTTTAAGACAAGGGAGGTTGACGATAAGATATGGCTTGTCTCATTACCCATAGGCATAGCATTAACATTTACTGACATAGCTTTAAACTTCAACATTCACTTGGTATACCTAACCATGTTAAGTATCGTTTTCTCCTCTGCACTAGCTCTCGCGATATACTACTTTGGCTTATTTGGAGGAGCGGATGCTAAGGCGTTGATATGCATAGCCTTTATAGCTCCATACCCTCCATCAGTCGTAAACCCATCAATAAGGCTCCTCAACCCAATATTCCCACTAGCAATTTTCGGCAACTCTGTCGTACTTTCAGTTGTTCTCATCGTAGCAATAGCTTTCAGAAACTTAGCTTGGAAAATTAAGCACCAAGCTCCCCTCTTTGAAGGATTTGATGAACCTATAATCAAGAAAGCTTTTGCCTTATTGTTGGGCTATAAAGTGGCAACGTCTAAGCTTAAAGATACTCCTCACGTGAGGATTATGGAGGTACTACATGAAGGAAATG
>QMQV01000114.1 GCA_003649085.1 Thermoproteota archaeon | reverse complement strand
GTGCTCCATCTGGATACATTGTTGTATCTAGTGCGTAGCTGTAGGACCCTGTTACGTCAATGAGTTCACCATCTATTATAAGGCGTGATTTATCCAGATATGCATCACTATAGCTAAACTCTATGGTTATGGTCTCGGACACTAAGGATCCATTAACTGGCGATATAAACTCTGCTAATGGTACAGTATTGTCTACTATGAACTCTATGGTCGTAGTCTGTGAATTCCCTGCTTCATCAACAACCATTATGCTTAACACATGCTCCCCATCGTTAAGTATTGTTGTGTCTAATACGTAACTCCAAGATCCATTGGTTAACGCCACATTGTTCCATACACCATCATCAATACTCATCAATAGGGATTCAACACCAGACAATAAATCACTAACTACACCATATACTTGTACAACGCCTTTAACGTAGGAGGCGTTGTAAACACCATATATGCTTATTGCTGGAGGTTCTGTATCGATATATATGTGAGCTGTTCTAGTAGGCTCTATGTTACCTGCATTATCCATACTATAGTATTCTATACTGTGTACGCCATCGTTACTGTGGTCACTTGGTGCAGGTATGTAGACTATTGCACCAGTAAACCATTCACCCCCATCAACTCTATAGTATGTTGTATTAACACCGGATAGGTTATCAGTTGGAGATAATACTACAATTACATCTCTGTTAAACCACTCTGCTGTAGAGTTGTCTGTTGTATCTGGAGGAGTATTATCTACTGTCACTAATAGGCTTGATAACACGGTCTTGCCCGATGTATCAACTACATAGAGTTCTATGAACAACATTGTGCCATCCGGATATTCTGTAGTATTCAGTATTGTATAGTAGATGTCTTCTCCAAGAGTTTCAAGAGGTATCCAATTGCTCATATTGATACGGTATAGTGGTGGTGTTGGTAGTGGGTAGTAGTTGTCGTAGGCGTTCACAGTTACGTTCACTAAGCCTGAGACGTAAGTATTGTTGGCTGGGTTAATGACCTCCATGTGTGGAGGCGTATTGTCTATATGTAGCATTATCCTATGCTCTCTAGTTTCTGCTCCATCAAGTATACTTGCTTCTACAATAAGCCTTACCGGCCCATCACTTATAGCCGTTGTATCGAATGGTGTCTCCCATGAGCCAAGTACGCTGGTTAGATTAGCTATTATGGTGTAACTACTGTCACGCACATACGCTACTATCACATTGGCAGGGTTCAAACCATCTATAAACCCTCTTACACTAACAACCCCCTCAACAAAGCTCTCGTTAACAGGCTCATAGACCTCCATGAAAGCCCTCGACTCAATCCATGAACCTCTCGATAGCTCTGGGTATATGCTTGGCGACGTCATATTCACTAGCTTTACTTCCAGCCAGTAGACACCGGCATGCAATGGTGTTACATTGAATATTTCACTAATAGTCGTGTCGGCCAGTATCGTCAAAGTGTTACTGTACACAATGCTGTTGTTGAGCAGTACCACAACATCTAGAGACACTTCCTCATCACCATAATTCGTTACGTTAACGTAGACTGTTACCGGGGTTCCTTCAACAGTTGTATTGGTCGAAAGATCCAGACCTGTTAACGATATCTCACTGAGCCTTGTGTAGTATAATCCGTAAGCGTAGGTATAGTTCTCCGGCAACTCCGTTGTATTACTGGGTCTCCTAGTCCATACAATAATCAGCCTACCGGTCGGTGTAGCTCCTATATCGTATTCACGATCATCCATAGCGTCATGTGTAACGTATTGTACTGGTGAAGAGCCTAGCGTTGAAGTGTTGACAATGTATAGTGCTATATCACGATAGCTTACATTGTAGAATGCTCTTGCTAGTACGAATAGTCTACCACCACTATATACTACTTCCTGCCCCAATCCCAAGCCTATTGGTGCTGAGGAACTCCATGAGGAGCCGTTATACGTTGTTACATATAGCGTATGGTTGTTCATGCTCCATACAGCGTACAATGTATCTCCACTAGACACTACGTCTAGAGACCAGGCATCAACTGCTCCAGGTACTTCTAAGGGTGCAGTCCATGAACCATTAGTCATTAATGTATAGTACGTTCTTGTCGCAATGCTAACCCACATCTCATCCTCAACACCCCTATACACGTCACGTGTCCATACAATAACTGGTTCTCCATTAATGTACCCTACTGCAAGATCCCTTATCATAAACTCTCCTCCACCGACAACAGTACCTGTTATTATCGATGGACTGCCCCACACCATATCCTTCATGATACTACACGCTATGGCCTCTCCATCACTAGTATTAGTTTTCCATACAGCTATGGCAGTGTCACCGTGAGAAGCTATGTCGTATAAGCCTGCTACACCAGTTGTTATAGGCATCAACATGCTCCATGAGGAGCCGTCCCATGCCATATAGTATAGTGTTTTATTGCCTAGCAGCTCCTCCACATCATCATAGCTCATGCCAGACGGGTCGAAGGGCTTTATACCAGTGACTAGTGCAAAGAGCTTATCCTTAACAATCGTTGTTTTAACACCTGTATACCATAGATCAGTTGTCATAGTTGGTACCTCTTCTGGAGTGTTCCACGACGTTCCATTATACACTGAGTACATTATCGTAGACTTATTGCCGTCGGATGCTATCCATACAGCCACCAGTCCTTTGCCAGGCATGTAGGATAGTGATGGTGTTGATGAAGTGTATTGATTTGCGAGCATTATGTATGGATAGTCTAGCTGTTCTGGATAGAAGTAGTAGTTGTAGAGTGTTGCATATGGGTCACTATATGGTTTAACCTCCCATCCAGTTCTAGAAGTGTATACGAATTTTACACCATACTCGCCACTATAGGTATACTCCCATATGGTTAGGTCAATTGATAAGTCTCCTTTAACACTAACAGTTACCTTGCCAGTTATAGCATTGTTCTCCCACCCAAAGTATCCACATAATTTTAGTTCAAGAGAGAGCTTATCTCCATCACCAAGATCTAATTCTCCCATACCACTTATCTCAATGCCTATCATTAGGCTTTGCAGAGAATCTATTCTAAGGCGTTCATTAAGCTTTATCTTAGCCTCAGATATCCCTATGACAACCTTGGCCTCGAGCTTTATACCATAATCATTAATGTATTTAAGCCATGTCTTCGGCAATGGAAAAGCCATTTTCTTACCATACATCAGCGATCCACCGATCTCCCCGCCACAAAACTTCCACTCGCAGTTCTTTATAGCCCATAAAGCATTACCCCATAGCTTACCCTCAATAACTTCCATGCCAAACTCCAGGTTGAGTTCACCATAAATACCGACCGATATAGTGGTTGCTCCAATAGTCGCTTGTCCGTAAACCTTAGCCTTAACACTAATAGCTGTCTTGAAGAGGTTCTTAAGAATGCTCGGTGCATCAACCTTTCCTAGATCGAACTCATAGCCGCCCTTAATAGCGGTAATAAGGGCCTTAATGTATGCTGGTGGCTCCTGTATGAACTTGCAACTAATAGGTTCCACAGCGACCATGTTGGGCTTAAAGGCTTCGTAAACTTTCTCACGCGCCTCCTCATCGTTTTTAGCAGCTATATAGTAGACGCCGCCCTTAACATTGACTAGTAGCTGGAAGTCCGTTGCCACAATATAGTGGCCTCCATTCATATGTTGCGTGTTAATATCTATGATAGCTTCCGATACTCCTCCCTTCGGGTTTAACCCTAATACGTCGAGTGGCACTGGAGCAGATACTATACCTGATGGTATAGTGTTTGACCAAGAGTACACAGGATAGCCATTAACAGTTATGGATCCATCATGTGGTTTAACATCGCTTTTCGGAGTAAACGTTATGAACAGTAATGCGTCACCAGTGAGGCTCGGTGGGTCGGTGGAAATCTTCATCTTAACTTTTACATTAGGCCTATTAGTACAATACCAGTCCGCCGCTCTGGCACTCAACGTCATACTCTTCAATATAATCCTGTATATCGTGTATCCCTTCGGGGGTTTGAAGTAGTGTGTACTGAAGTTGTAGCTACTCGGATCCTTTGTCTCAACGATTATTGTCCCATTAGTTAGTCTTGGATCCTCCGGTAGCATTGATAATACTGGTATTATGTAGAAGATCATTGTTGAACCTGCTTCCACTCTTGCATGATTTATGCTTGGATATATGTATGCGAAGCTACTTGCCGGGCCTGTAAGGTATACACTTAGATCAGCTATGGTGTCTCCATGGTTTACGAGCTTGTATGTTTGTATTAGTGTATGGTTATCCATTCCAAGATACTCCACGGTTACATTGAATACTGGTTCTTTAATGATGATATGTATAGTCATTACATCAGTGACATTGTTGTCCAGATTTAATAGAATGGCTGTTACAG
>QMQV01000113.1 GCA_003649085.1 Thermoproteota archaeon | reverse complement strand
TAATAGTAGGGTACGTACTCGGTGAATACATAAGAGACCAGATAAGCCGCAGCGAAACATTATACGCAACGGTAGTAGCGAAGATAACGTTCTTCTTCATCATGTACGTTGCAATAGCGATAGCGCTACCGATCTTAGGTATACCAGCAACGCTCGTTAACAGCATTCTGCTCGTCATCATAGGTTCGATAGGTTTGGGAGTGGCAATAGCGCTGGGTCTGGGATTGAAGGACGTGGTTGCGGAGGTTGCAAGGGATTACCTGCGACCGAAAAGAAGAAGACGATAACTTTCGGCTTTTTCTACTTTTTCTTTTTTCCACTCTATCTTACACGGTTTTGCTGATCTTTCTCTTCACGAGTAAATTTAAGCCTTTATCCAAACTTTTGCAGTATAAATATTCTTTCCGATACCGGCATGATTTATTGCTAACCAAGGTTTTTCCGCAACGAACAAACCGGGTGCCCGAAACGGAAAGAACGATAGGGAATTTTGGGTATTTTTTCGTTTTAACCTTATATCAATTTATCTGAACGAGGCGCGATGCTTAGTATTTAAATCCTTCGCGTGAAACTCGCACTCTGTACATACCCATTCACCCAAAACGAAAACAAGGGATTTTTCACCGCAGTTCGGACAGATGCTCTTTCTTTCCATACCTCTTACCCCCGCTCATATGTCGAGAATAACCGTCGCCTCCCAGCGCCCCTGTTTTTTCTCTATCTTCATTCTGTGCATCGTCGCCGCCTTCACGTGCGTTTTGACCTCGTGTTTCGCGCTTATTTGCTCACCCCTGCACGCGGCGGTAAGCGTAAATCTTTCCGTATCGACGCTAACGTTAAACTCGGAAAAAACCAAATTCTCGGCATCGACGTAAAACAAAAGTTCGTTGAGCCAGTTGAAGAGAAGCGAAACCAAATCATCGCCGCTAACGCTTATCCTTCGCTCCACCTTTCGCTCAACGTTCTTTGTCTCCACCATCACGTTGAACATCGCTAAGGCGGCGTTAGCAAAGAGTTCGTTTAAATCGTTACCGTACGCTACAAACGCTATATCAGCGGCGGTGATATCTATGAATTCGAACTTTTTCTCCATATTATTCAAATATTTAACGCTTTTCTTATAAATATCGCTTATGGAAGGAGCGTCCGCGAAAACCGAAACGCTTTTCTGGGCGGATAAAATCGCTCACGAAGCCATAGAGGAGGCGAAGCGCAGAAATTTGCGCGTTGTTGTTTGCCGCTCCGGTCAGACACCGAGCGGCGCAAAGCACATAGGCAATTTCAACGATAACATTCGAAGCTACTTCGTTGCCAAGTGCGTGGAGAACGCGGGATTTAAATCGCGACACCTACAGACGCACGATGATATGGACCCCTTAAGAAAGATACCCGAGCGCGTGCAGGATTTGGAGGGAAAATGGCATACCCTGAGCGCGCGGGAAATCGAGCGCATGGAGAAATACGTGGGTTTTCCTTTAATCAGCGTGCCCGACCCTTTTGGCTGTTGCAAAAACTGGGCGCTGCACTTCGAAACGCTCTGGGAGGACGGTTGTAGAAAAGTTGGAATAGAAAAAACGGAATACTACAGGAACGAGGATTTATACAGGAGCGGAAAATTCAATCCGTTTATAAAAACCGTGTTCGAGCGCATCGAAATGGTGAGAAGCATTCTGCTCGAGCATAAAACAACGAAAACCGCGGATTACATTCCGTTCTGGGTAATATGCGAAAACTGCGGAAGATTGACGGGTAGGGTTATAGATTTCGATACCGAGAGCAAAACGGTAACCTATGTTTGTTCGGAGAGAATGCTCGCGGGAAAGTACAAAATACCGGGCTGCGGGCACAAGTCAAGCGTTAGCTGGGAGAACGGCACCGGAAAATTAGACTGGCAGCTCGAGTGGCCCGCGCAGATGGTTATGTTCAACACCATAGTTGAGCCGTTCGGCAAGGACCACTACGAAGGTTCGTGGCCCATATGCAGGGAGGTGCTGCCCAAAGTGTATAATTACAAAGGAATCATACCGTTCGTCTACGAATTCTTTTTGATCGACGGAAAGAAGATGTCAACGAGGCACGGCAACGTTTACGTGATGCAGGACATGCTCGAAATAATGGAGCCCGAAGTGTTCTGCTTTCTCTACACCAAGCGACCGGCGAAGCAGCGGGAAATCTCGCTGAGGGATATGAAATTAATCGATGACTTCGAGCACGCGGAGCGGGTTTACTTCGGCATAGAAAAAGCGAAAAACGAGCACGAGGAAATGAACCTCAAACGACAGTACGAACTGGCGTGGTGCGACAGGCGCGTACCCGAAAGAAAACCCCTGCGTATTTCCTATTCGGTTGCCGCGATGGTGGTGCAGCTCATCCGCGACCCGGAAAGGGTGGATAGCGCACTTAAGTTGCTCGAAAAGATAGGGCACGTGAAGCTGCCCCTTTCCGACGAGGAGAAGGAGCAGGTTAAAACCAGGTTGAAGCTCGCCAAACGCTGGGTGGAGCGCTTCGCTCCGGAAAATGTGAGATTCAGCGTATTATCAACGCTTCCCGAAGAGGTAACAGAAAAACTATCCGAAAAGCAGAGGGGGGCGCTCATGGAGGTTGCCGAAAAAATAAAAAGCAGGGAATACACCGCGGAAGAGCTGCACGCGGAGCTTTATAACATCGCGAAATCTCATGGTTTGACATCGCGGGAGTTCTTCAGCGCTGCTTATCGCATCCTTATAGGTCGCGACCACGGTCCGAGACTCGCTCCCTTCCTGCTCTCCCTCGACAGGGAATTCGTGATAAAAAGATTCTCCCTTAAAGGATAGCGCTAAGAACTTTGCCGCATCGATGCCTCTCGCGGAATCTGCCGCCTACAGAACCTCGTGCTTAGTGTGGCTTCCGTTCCGAGCATGGGGATACTGAAATTAAAATTTACGTTGCTATCGTGGAGATAAATTGACAGAAAGGAATTTAAATTAGAAAAAGCTTACGGTGTGTCAGAAACTTCTACGCTTTAACCATGCCGATGTTGGAATTCGCGAAAGGTCAACGCTGATAAAATTTCTCGTTTATAAACGGGATGAGGGCGTTAACTATCCCGCCCACATACAAATCCTTTCTGCTCACAACGCCTTTGGTGAAGAAGCCTATCGCTCCGTACTTCTGCTTCGTGTTCTCCTCCCCGGCAAGTTTATCCATCACGATACCGAGTTCGACGCCGTTTAAAAGTTCTCTCACAATGCTCTCTGGCAGTTCGAAAAAGGAAGAGGTGCCGTAGCCCGTTCTTCCCCTATCGTCGATTATGCAAACCGCACCGAACGCGAACCACCTCTCGTAAAGTTGGATTATACCTCCTTCTATTCCCACGAAAAAATTAGCACCCAACCCTTTTTCTTCGTTTATTTTCTTCAGTTCCAGCGCTCGATTTTTCGCGCCCTCGAACGTTTCGGTGTTCACGGGCTGGTCGGAGACGCCGCTCCCGACCTTTATTCCCACGACCTCTACGTTATCGAAATATTTCAGGAACGCCTCCCTCGTTGCCTCTATCTTCACGGGATTTTCAGAACCAACCAAAACCCTTACCATTTTGCATCACCTCATTCCTTATGCCCATATCCGTTGTTGCAAATCGATGTGCATGCCATTTGATTTCGATTCCAACGGAGTATAATCCGCAACTTATCGCTTTTCAACCAAAATTATTTCAACGTTCGTGGACTTCATCGCTCTTCCGTATTCCCTGTGCCTTCTGCGCCTCACCAGAGTAGCTCCCTTATGCGCGCTCGCGTACACCACGAGCTTTTCCTTATCGAGACCCTTAAATTCCGCGTTTCGCTCGCAACTCTCGAGCAGCTTCTTTATCTCCCTTACTGTTTTCGTGTAGTACTTGCCGCCTATATCCCTCTTTTTTGCCAGGAGGTCGTCGAGCAATCGTTTTACGCGCGAGAGCTTCTTTTTCCTTATCACCCTGCATATCACGTTAGCGCTTTTGGTTGAGATGTTGAGATGCGAATAAGCCTTCGCATGCCTTTCCTCGGGCTCGAAGGTATACGGCATAGAATTAGGATGGTCGAAAAAGAATAAAAGGTTTTTACGCTCGGGCAGGGGAGGTTTTTCCGTTTCGGGCATAACGGCATCGAAATTAACTTTACCTCGCTGCTCCGCGCGCGCAAGCGTGAATGGGCCGTCGGGGACTCGTGCCCCGAATGCTCTCTGTCTTTGCCTATGCTTATGCCTGTGCCTTTGCATTAATTCCGCTAACCCGCCTTTCCCTTGCCTTTCCCTCGCTTTCCCCTGCCTCCCGGTTCATCCGCCTCTGCCCGCGCCGCCGCCCTTTTCCCGCGCACGCGCAAGCGTGCATGGGCTGTCGGGGCGTGAGTCCCCGACAGCACGCGGCGGGAGGAGGACAGCGGGCGAAATTAATC
>QMQV01000112.1 GCA_003649085.1 Thermoproteota archaeon | reverse complement strand
GCCATCTTCACCTACTACACTACTCTGCTTTAAAGTCAAGCATTTATTCTTTTTCTTTCAGTGTCTTTGGTGAGTGCGCTTCCCCTAAGCCTGTGGAAAGGCTAAGCCTTTACCATTAATCCCCATTCTGTGCTTTCTTAAAAATAAAGTGTTGTTATAACCAAGTTATATGAACACTTATATTGTAGGTTTAATATCTTCAATGGACGGCGATGTATATGGCGCTTACTCCTAAAGACTTAGTACGCGTAGCTGGCTTCTCCGTAGTGTCTGGTGTCATATTTGCAGTATGGAGTCACGTAATAGCGCCCATAGCTTTCGCATTAGGTGGCCATGTCGGGATTGGGATGGTTTACGGCATGTGGTTTATTGGAGGGACCTTGGTTGGTTACATAGTTAGAAAGCCCATGGCTGCTTTCTTAGGCGAGACCATAGGGTCCATAGTCGAGCTGTTACTGATAAGCCCATATTCAATTCTGCTCTACTACTATGGGCCTGCTCAGGGAATCATGTCTGAAATCGCTTTCGCCTTAGGTAGGTATAGGAGGTGGGATCTGCCCATAATGGTGTTAGCTGGCATTTTGCCTGTTATAGCAGCTTACCCATTTGACGTCTTCGTATCGCCATTTTATCCACAAGCTAGGTTTTACCCGTTTAGCCTTCACGTCACGATAGTCACAGCCTATGTGGTAAGCGGAGCATTGCTCGCAGGCGTCTTGGTTAAGCTTATTGTAGATTTCGCGGTCAAGGCTGGTGCTATTAAGGTTGGAGAAGCTTCTTGAAGCCAAATTAGAGGTTAAAGGTGAGGAGCTTTTACTTGAAGTTTGTTCAGGAGAGGTTATTGGCTTATACGGACCTCTAGGTTCAGGTAAATCTAGCATCTTGAGGTGCTTAGCAGGTCTTGCAAGTTACAAGGGGAGCATTTCCCTACTTGGTAAGGAGCTTCGCAGCTATAGGCGTGTTGAGCTGGTTAAACTTGTAGGCTTTATATCGGAAAGTCCATCCACGCAGTTTGTCGCAAACCGCGTTGGAGATGAAGTGGCTTTTACTCTTGAAAACCTTGGCTTAAGACCTGATGAAATACGTTTAAAGGTTTCAGAAGCTTTAAAGATCGTTGGGTTAGAGGGCTTTGAGAGAAGAAAAATTGATGAGCTTAGCTGGGGGCAGAGACATAGAGTTGCTTTGGCATCGATTTTTGTAGCTAAGCCTAAGGTATTGTTGGTGGATGACTTTTTCGTATACCTTGATCCTCCTACTAGGCGCGTTTTTTCAGAGGTTTTGAGAAAGTATGCTGATGAAGGGGCTGGGGTTATAGTAGCTTCCGGTAGAAGAGAGTTTTTGAAGTTTGTAGACCGCGTTGTAGAGCTTAAGCCTATGAAACATGAATTTGTAGCCAAGGCTAAGGTGTTAAGTTCTATAACGCCATGTGAGCTTAAAGCTTCTAGCCTGTGCTTCGGCTATGAAAAAGATCAGCTAGTGTTAAAAGACGTGTCATTAAGCTTAAGCCCTGGAGAGATTTTAGCCGTTATGGGCAAAAACGGTTCAGGTAAAACCACTTTAGGTAAGCTTTTGACTAAAGTGCTTAAGCCTAGAGCTGGTTTTGTGAGGTTAAGCGAGGCTAAAGCTAAGCTAGCCTACATCTCGCAAAACCCTGATTCGCAATTCATAGGCAAGACGCCTATTGAAGATGTTAAAGCTAGCTTAAGGAGGGGCTTTGAGGAGCGCTTAGCTTTAGATATCTTGAGCTCATTAGGGATAGGGGATTTTGCTCATGAAAAAGTCTACGGCTTAGATATAGGGGTTAAGAAGCTTTCACTAATAGCCTCGATATTAGCCCTATCTCCTTCCATAGCGGTAATCGATGAACCTACAAGCGGCTTAGATGACTTTTACGTAGATCGCCTGTCTAGCGTCATCAAAGAGCTTTCTAAGTCTGGTATGGCGTTAGCTATCTTAACTCATGACCTATATTTCGCTAAGATAGCTAACCGCGCGATAGTATTACGTGACGGCGTAGTAAGCTTCGAGGGTTCGCCATACGAGGTTGAGGAGAGGTTGTTTTAGCTTGATGGAGATGCGCTTTTCAAGGATAGATCCGCTAGCGAAGACCATCCTCATAGCCGCCGCTATATCAGTCATGACCTACAAAGGAACTTTAACGTATGCTCTATACGTCTATGTTTTTTCGCTCGTCTTAATACCGTTGAGCAGACTTAGCTTGTTGAGATTGTTGAAGATATACCTGGCTTTTTCGCCCTTTATCGTAGGCTTATCCTGGTTTAACGCCTACATAGCTTCAATAACGGCTACCTCTAATCCTATTGAAGTTGGCTTCATGGTTGCTGCTAGGATCTTATCGCTCATCAACTTCTCAGTCTACTTTAGCTTCACAACAGACCCAGATGACCTAGTCTTAAGCTTAATACATAATGCTAAAATACCATATCAATACGCTTATGCTCTCTCCATAGCTTACCTGATCTTAGTTAAACTGCTCAACTACTATGTCGAGGTTTTGCACAGCTTGAAAGGTAGGCTTGCAATAAAATGGGATTTTGAAGCCTTAAAGCTGATGATACCCTTAACAGCCTCCATGTTAGCTTATGTGTCAAGCTACGTTGATGCACTGTCAGCCTCGATGGAAGCTAGAGGCTTTGGTCTAAGCGATAGAAGCTATTGGAGGATTGTCAAGTTTTCAAGGCTTGATACGACTATATCAGCTTTAGCATTAATTGCAGCTGCGATGGTTATGCTGTGGTAACGTTTATTTCTCCTTCACAATAAATGTTGGTTTGAGGAAGAGGCGAAAATGCTTTGCTAGGCTTTTGGGAGTTAATGGCCATATTCATAATAGTCTTGTTGTTGTTTGGCAAAGGAAAGGCTATTGAAGTTGCGAGGACAATTGGCGAAGCTGTAAGGGAATTTAATAGAGCTAGGTCTGAGATTGAGAAAGCTGCTTTAACACCTGTTGCCTCGCCTATACAGCAGAAAATTGTTCAGCAGAGATGGGCTAAGGATATCTACGACTTAGCGAAGAAGATGGGCATACCTACTGAGAACAAGCCTTTAGCTGAGATAACTAAGGAGCTTACTAAGAAGCTTGTATTAGAGGAAGCTGAGAAGTCCTCTACCTCGACTTAACTTCAATACCCCTAGCTCTAGCCTCGGGACCTCCAGTCCAAACAGGTATACCCTGCATTGGCATGCCCTTTCCGCACGTAGCTGCTTGAAAGCCAAGGTTTTCGCTAACAGCATCTATGCTTGAGAAAAGCTTTCCAGTTGTAACCTCTATCACCGGGTCTCTTACAAGCCCTTTAAGCTCGCCGTTCTCGATGAGATACGCTTCAAGTCCAACATACCTGTTATTCCACCTAACGTCGTCTATATTCCACTCTAGAAAAGTCTTGATGTAAACTCCAAGCTTAATGTCCTCAATAAGCTCTTCAAAGCTGTAGTCCCCAGGTGCCATGAAGGTATTCGACATCCTGACAATAGGCTCCCTCGCGTAGTCCGTTGCCCTAGCTGAGCCATTGCTTTGTACACCAAGCTTAGCTGCTGTTTCACGGTTGTGTAAAAACTCGTTTATCACGCCGCCTTTAATCAAGTACTTTCTGCGAGCTTTGACCCCCTCATCGTCATATAAGTAATAGCCAAAGGAGTTCGGTATCGTAGGGTCATCGACTATTGTGACTACATCGCTTCCAATAACCTTGCCTAAGTCACTTGGCTTTAAATACGATTCTCCAGCTTGGGCAGCTTCTCTCCCGAGAATCCTATCAGCCTCTTGTGGGTGTCCACAAGCTTCATGCGAGATTATCCCAGTAAGCTCTTGACCTAAGACCACGTCGTAAACTCCAGGCTTAAGCCTCTTGCCCTTCTCTAAGATCTTACCTAACGTCTTAGCTTCTTCAGCAGCTTTATCTGCAAGATTCCACAACCTAACTTTCTCCCATCCCCCTGTCTCGCCCAGCTCCACATGCCTCTGAACAACTCCTTTTTCTGCGGAGCTAGCTGTTATGAACATGCTAAAGCGGACTCTCGAAACCTTAGACTTGATTTTAGCTCCTTCGCTGTTAACGTAAAACTTCTCCTTGTAAGAGCCTCCAAGCGTTAAGAGCCTAGAGGGGAGCTTAACGCCTGTGCTCAGAAGTGACCTATCTACTTCAATTAAGTCTTCGAGTTTTGCTTCGACATCTGTTCCCTCGACGCTCTCTCTAACCGAAACCTCCCATGAAGCTTCTTCAAAAGCTTGTTCAGCGAGCTTAACCTTGCTTTTCGCCGAAAGGGCTTTGGCAGCTTTAACGCATTTTTCAACAGATTCTCTCACGTTATCGTCTTTGAGCACGTTAGTCGACGTGAAGGCGAGCCCTCCTCCGCACAAAACCCTAATCCCTAGACCGTGCTCATCAATACAT
>QMQV01000111.1 GCA_003649085.1 Thermoproteota archaeon | reverse complement strand
ATTTCCCCAAGAGATCTACCCTCATTAAAGAGCTGAATTAATTTCTGTTTAAATTGCGGATTCGCAACAAGTTTCCACGTTCTTTTACGAGTGTAAGCCAAACTTAGCTTTTTAATCCAGTATTTAACCGTTGGAGGAGTCACGTTAAGCTCTTGAGCGATTTCATAAGTGTTCTTATTCTCCTGGATTAAGCTGATTAGTTTTTGAGTGTTTACTTTCGGCTTTCTGGGCACCCTCTCACCAATTTTAACCTTGGTTACAACATTCGTTTAAACAAATCTTTGATAAAAACCTTTTGATATACGACAATTTAAGCTGAATTTTACAAACAAATTTAATTATAAAAAGGCAAGCAAGATCATTGACAAAATGATCGCTGACGGAACCTTGTACTTTAGGGAGTTCTTCATTACCTCATAACTTCTTTTGACCATAAATTTGAGGAGCTCGCTGTTTCTCCCTAAAACCCTCACCCTTAATGTTATTAACCTACTGTTAAACTCAACTTCCTCAATGTTAGTTAAAGCCTCCTTAACACACTCTAAAGTTAGCTTTAATATCTTCTTATGCGGGGTTAACTTCCCAAGGGGATTATAACCCACATCCGCCGTTATAGCGCTAGTTGAATGAGTATCCGTTGTAGCGACCGCAACTATTGGGTTTTTAAATCTATTTCTTAGAAAAATTCTAATCTCCTCACGTATTTTTTCACCTAATCCCCTGACTAAATTATTGCTATCAAATAATACAAGGACCAATGGTCTTTGTCCTATCAGTAAAATAATCACGCTTATGCCATCTGGACCTAATCCTTCTGAAAGACTAATAGCTATATTTCTTCTTTTAGAGACGCCAATCATGACTCTTTGGCTTGTTAGCTCAGAAAAATCGCTAATTATCTTTAAAATTCCTCTAATCAAGATATCTGCCCTAGGATCATCAGCATATATCGGCACTCCCCCTTTATCCACCGAGTTATGCAAATCTACAATCATTATTGGATCTCCTTTATGAATCAGATTCAACCTTTCGTTTACATCGAGAGATATATCCTCCACATCTCCGTTTAATTGAGAGATGAGAGATAGAAAAATCTGATTAAGCCTTAAGACAATAATCTCGAAGCCATTTCTAACATCTAGCTGTGGAGGAGGAGCTTTTCGGATGAATTCTCCATTAAGCTTCTCCAATAGCTGGTTAGCTAATTCCTCAACTTCCTCATGAGCAACCATGTCAAGCTCGTGCGTGCACGGTCCATGAAAAACTAAGGTTGGGGCTTTGATCTTCTTCTCGAGAGTACTGCCTAAAATATACGGAAGGTTGCTACTTCCTACATTTCTAAACGGACCTGGATGAATAGATGGAATAATAACAAATGCCTTGGGATTTTTGCTTCTCAAACTTCTAAAGAACACAGTAGCTATATTGATGTCTTTTTCTTCAGCTATTTTTTTAAGCTCTCTTTCTAGGGGATCAGGATCATTGAGTATCCAGTCTATAGCAAAACCCCTAAAAAGACTGATCGAGTCGGTAGCTCCGATTTTTGTGCTTACACTTCTTATAAAGTCGTATAGAAGCAATCCAAATATCAATAATGCTGCTAGGAATTTTACAAGAACATAAAGGCCCTGTCCCAGGATAAATAGAATAGCCACAAAAATAAATAAAGAATGCGAGCTAGCCGTCAATGCTATTAAGTGCTTTCTCGCGTTCGATAGACCATAAATTACGACTAACCTTAGAGCTAGTGCGGCTGAGAGACATATCAACAAAATATCGATCCATTCCAGCCCAAAAGGAAAGCTTATAGCCCATAATAATGGAAAAAGGACGATCATCAATGAATTTGTTATCATTGATAACCCAAGAGATCTTCTTAAGTCAAAAATTTTGTTCTCGGGAACTTTAGTTAACTTAGTAGTTATAAGAGATGATAACAGAGAAGCTACAAGAATTATCACAAAGAAAATAGCTGAGTGCACAGTTATTGCTAAGTTCAGGGATACATCTAGAATTATTGATAAAAAAAGGCCAGAAATAGCCGTGAGGCAAACTATAATTTGAGTAACAGGTAAAGTAAAAAGCTTGGAATATATGGCCTCTATTTCCCTTGCCGGTAATCTTAACGAGCTCATCACATTTGACAGCTTAAAATTTTCGAGCCTTAAATAAATGATTCATTTTAGCTTCCATTAACTTAAGGATCATCCTATACGCGTGTCTGCCCGATCCATAATAGTTCTTAATTTCGCTAACGACTTCAAAGCCTCGGTCCTTATAGAGATGAATGGCTGGCTTATTATTTACTTCTACCTCAAGAGTGATTTGAGTTGCGCCGTTTTTTGCTAACTTATTTATTATCTCATTAAGTAACTTCTTTCCGATTCCCATTCCTCTATAAGAGGGCGTAACAGCTATTGACACTAGATGAGCGGTCGATCGATTCTTTTTTCTGGCAATAACGTAGCCTATGATCTTACCTTTAACTTCAGCTATGATGAATAACTTCCCGTAAAGTATTATCAAGTTTTTTAGAACGGATTTTGGATAAAAAAGATCGTTAAATGATGCTTTCTCTATTTCATATATCTCATCTAAATCCTTCAAGCTAACGTTCCTTAATTTAACCTCCATCGTTATTAGATAAAGCCGTCATTTAGATTTAAGGATGATAGATGGCTTGTTCTAGATCAGATAAACATAATTTTGTTAAAAGTAAAGGATATTGTGGTGCGAACGGTGAGAAAGGTCAACGTAGCTGTTATAGGCGTTGGAGCTTGGGGAAGAAATCATGTGAGAATTTATAAGGAACTAAACAACTCTGAGCTCATATCCATTTGTGACATAAACGAGGTTAAAGCGAGGGAGGTAGCCGAGAGATATGGAGTAAGCTGGACGACCGACTACACGGAGATCTTAGATAACAAGGAGATAGAGGCAATCTCCATTTGCACCCCTGCATCAACCCATGTTAAAATAGCGCTAGACGCCATAAGATCAGGGAAGCATGTTCTTGTGGAGAAGCCCATGGGAGGTGATGTTAGGAAAGCTGATATGATTGTAAAAGAGGCAAATAAAAGGAATGTCCTGATCTATGTCGGATTCGTGGAGAGGTTTAATCCTGGTGTTCGTAAAGTTAGGGAGCTTATCCAAAAAGGGGAGATAGGCGGAATAATCCTAATCTCTTCAAGAAGATTTTCTACATGGTCGGGCAGAGTCTTAGACATAGGAGTAATAGGTGATACAGCCATCCATGATTTTGACTTATTTAGATACATATTTAATGAGGACCCAATAGAAGTTTATGCTGTTGTTGGGAGAGTAAAGCACAGATATGAAGATTATGCTGAAATTTTCCTCCGCTTTAAAGGAGGAATGGTGGGAATAGTAGAGGCTAATTGGCTTTTTCCTAAGAAAATTAGGGAAATGATGGTGATAGGCGATGATGGGACTCTAAGCCTTAATTTCCTGAATCAAAGGGTAATAGTTGAAAAAGCAGGAACAACCTACCTTCCTCATATCGATAAAGTAGAGCCGCTTAAAAGTGAGCTTAACTCCTTTATTAATTGCATTTTAGGAAATTCAAAAGCAGAAATTACCGGATATGATGGAGTGAGAGCCCTTAAAATAGTTGAGGCTGCTTTAAGATCCGCCAAGGAAGACAGACCAGTTAGGTTATAACGACAAAAGTTTTGAGTTCTTAAGCTAAATTATAATAGGCGAGAATTTGAGAATAAAAGAAAGATTGAGAGAGTTATTGAAAACCGAAAGGAAGGGAGAGAACATCGTTAAATGTGACATTTTAAGGGTGTTGTTGATTTTTAATGGAGTGCTTTGGTTTTCTGAACTTTTACAAGATTTAAGGGGCTTTTATTCGACTTTAGGGATTAAGGGTGAGTTAAAAAGGAAGTCGATTCTCGACGAAATTCAAGAGCTCGAGGATATGGGTTTAGTGAAGACGGATGAAAGATACAAAGCAGTTATGACATGCGACAGAGGAGTGAAGGACATAATGATTTATCTAGTTGAAATAGATGAAGCTTTAAATGCCTTTAGAGGGGATGAAAAAATCTTAAATTATGTTAAGAAGAGAAGTGAGATTTTAAGGAAATATTTTGAGCCTAAGCGCTGAGATCTATTTAATGAACGGATTTAACGGTGTATAGGTAAAGGAAATGTCGCCGACCTCCTTCAACTACGGGTTCCGCAAGTATTGGTTTAAAACCAGGTATTCCGTAATCATGTGAAATTATCCTTCCTCCTTTGATAAGAAAATCCTTAAATTTATCTTTAAGAACATTAAGGGCAGGAACTGTCAAATAAACAGTAATCACGTCGTATTTAGCCAAATCTATCTTAAAAAGATCACCATTGATTATTTTAACTCTTTCCTTTAAGCCCATTCTTTTAATTCTCTT
>QMQV01000110.1 GCA_003649085.1 Thermoproteota archaeon | reverse complement strand
TCATACGGGGGACCATTACCGTAACTCCAATAGCATTTGAACGTAACAGTTAGGGGAGCGTAGCCGCTTTTTGGCGATGGTGATATGCTGGCCAACGCTACCCACCTCCCACCTGTATCTTCATCCTGTATCCAAGTCCCAGCCCGGTTCCCTTAAGCCAGTAAACCGACACCGTGTATTCCCCCGGCTTGGAGTAGGTATGTTCTCTTAGAAGCCTCCACGAACATGACGTCGTCGGGTTTCCTCTAGCCCACGAGTCGAGCCAGTGCGGAGGCCGGCCGGGCTCTGGGTCTCCCCAATCAATTGAGACGGCTTGCATTGGTTCATCGGCGCAGAACTGGCAGATAACGTGGAGCGGCTCCGTTTCAGCTAATGTGATCCTCCGAACTACGAATTTACCGGTATCCATGGTGAATTCGAGCCATCCGAGCTTCCACTCCACGTTTCCGCTCGAATCAGTTATCTTCAGGGCGATCTGGTATTTCTTGTTCACCTCCATTTCCCTGATCATGATCGGATATAGCCCGGGCTGATCCGCCACAACCGAGCCGAGGGTTCTTCCCCCAGCTTTAAGCTCTATCGTTAGCGGATATCCTTCCTGCTTCTTCACGTCCACGTAAACTCCCACGACCCGCATGGGCTTAAACAAGACGTCTATGCTAACCTTCTCGTCATCCGACACCGTTATAGTGAACTCCTTCACCGAGTAATACAAGGTCTTCTCGTAGGGTATCTCCCACCAAACCCTAGCTTGGATGAATTTCCACGGCTCGACCAGCTCCTCGACGACTATTCGATATGTTCCCGGGTCGACTGCCTTAGCCTCAGCCCCGTTGCTGTACGCCTCTACTACCACGTTTCCATACTGGTCTAACACTGTTATCTTGCCGACAGGATCTGATGTACGCCAGTTATACTGCAGGAACAGCGACGGCGGCATCTTCAGCGCCCTCCGTTGTTCTGCTATCCTACTTCGATTATGATCTCGATCTCCGGTGCCGTTACCTCCTCAACAATGACGGTTAGTGAGACTTGGCCCGTTCCGCTCAAACCAGTTGTCTCGTCGGTTATCGTCCCGACGACCTTTACCGAGTACGTTCCGGCGCCCGGTATAGTCCAGTTTATTGACGGAAGAGATACCGATCCTCCCGGGCTTTGTATGGTGCCGGATCTGGAGCCGATTGAAGCTCCGTTGACGTAGATCGTGACGGTTACGTCGAATGGACCGATTCCGCCAGACTTGTGCTTTACAGTTACTTTCCACTCGATCCATCCTTCCGCGGATTTGGCTTTTGAGACCCCGAGCTCCGGTATGCTCACGAGGTATTTGACCTGCTCCGACATTAGTGGATCACCACCTCCACACTAGTGGTTCCAGAAACTTCTCCCTCCACCTCTCCTTCGCCGCCTTTAGCCTTCATGAACTGCAAGAGCGCAAGTATTACCGCCAGCCCCACTCCTCCAGCCAATATGGCGTCCTCTACTTCCATCGGGTTAAAAAACGATGAGAAAAATTATAAGTTTTGCTGGCTTGCCTCAATCGCCTTCCTCAGCTTGTGCTTTACGATCGTTATCGAGGCTTCTAGTTGCTCCAAGGCTTCCAGGAGCTCTTTCAGCGCTTTTTCGAGCTCCGAAGCCAAGGGCGCATCAGTAAAGTATCCTGTCTATGAAGGTCTTCGGCCTCAGTATTCCTATGATCCATGCCACGGCGGCTCCCGCCACCTCATCGTACTCGGCGACAAACTTGTCGAGCTTGTATCCCCTGCCCCATATCTCTTCGTTGAGGAACTTCAGCAGGATAGACATCCCTTCCTCGTTCCACGGAATCGCCCCGTAGAGGATCCCGTATGGGCTTTTCGCCTGCTTCGACAGTATTATGTAGTGCTTGTCGGAGATGGGTAGCCTTCTGAACAGACTTTCCCTGAACTTGGCGAACTCTATGAAGATGTTTACGCAACCCCAAGTTAGTAGCGTTATCGCGGCTCCGGCCACGAAGGCTAGGAGGATCAGTTGCTCTGGCGTCGGATAAACCCACTTCCCAGCCAAGTAGAGGGAGAGGATCAGGCCCCAAACTCCGAAGATTAGTGGCAGGCCGCTGACTCCCTTCCTCCAGACCGCCCAGATCGTTATGAGGGCCGCCAGTACGCCGAGCAGTCCGATTAAGGCGCCCATGACACCTTTAGTTCGTCTTCGAGGTATTTATATTTGCAGAAGACGAAGAAGCCCGGCGAGCCGGCGAACAGTATTCCGCAGAGCTTGTCGTTTTCGGACGGCTCGTCTCCAATCATCAGGAACACTGGGCTGCCGGAGTCCCCTCCCTTACATTCGCCTCTCACCAGAACGACGTCTTCGAACAGCACCCACCGGTCGCCGTACCAGACCTTCACCTTGGCGGAGCCGACCTCGACCTTGCCCACCGTGACTCCCGTGGTTCTCCCGGATTTCCAGACCTTCTTGCCGTCCAGCCCGTCTCCGCTAACCGTCTCCTGAGGGACGATCCTCGTTCCGTCGTCCAAGTAGATGCCGGGCAACAGGGATCTGTCCTCGGTTGCGGGGACGTATTCCGCGCAGGCGGCGTCCAAATGATTGGGCTCCTTCGATCCGAGGCACCACTCTTCGAGGAACCAGCCGAAGAGAGCGCAAATGATCCTCTTCCACCAAGGCATCTTCTTCCTCCTGTCCAGCTCCACGTACCTCTTCAGGATGCCCACCATATCGTTCGGAGCGGAGCCGCCATCGTAGGGTCCTGGCTGCAATATCTTGGTCTCCCCAGGCTTGCCCTCAAACACATGCCAGTTCGAGACTAGGACTATCTGGCCGTCGGTCTTGTCTATGAAGCGGCCGGTTAGAGTTCCGGCCGTAATCTCCTCGCTTCCTATGCTTATGCCGCCAGCCAGCTTGCTAACCCTATCAGTTCGGGAGAACGCCAAGGCGCTCACCCCATTTATAATGCTTCAAACTTCCCGGTTTTTATCAGTTCGACCTCGTAGCCCTCGGCGGCTATAAACTTCAAAGCCTTGGCGGCATCGTCGGTCTCGACGAAGATCTTTATCTTGTTGCCTTGGATGGCGTAGCCTGCCACGCCGTCCTGCTTCAGAAGCTTGTCTAACTGCTTCTTGAGCTTGCGTCCGTTGCACGGCATTTGTTCCTCGCCTCCTTACAGCACGTATTTGTCGACTAGGATGAGGAACCAGCCGATCGCGACTAGCGCCCCGCCGCCCACGACGTCACCCGACTGGATTAGCTGGACACCCTGGGCGATCAGCGCCATGGCTAGGGTCTCCTTGGCCGCTATGCCCGACATCTTGGCGAGCTTCTTAAACTTGACCATGGCCCCTCGCTTTAGACAAGCCTAAACTCACTTATATTCTTTAACGTCCTGTTTTACTCGACGCACTCTCTATGCATGGGTTTCATGTTGCTGGCTATGAAGCTCCAGTGTTTTCTTACGAGGGGTTCAAAGACTCTAACCGTTAGGTCTTTTATCTTGCAGACCGTCACCGGTACGATGTGTATGTCTCCAAAGAGATCCCAATTCATGGCTATACATTGGCCGTGGCATGCGTTCTTGAAAGCGCAGGTTAGGCATAGCTCCGGCTTCTGAGAGTAAGGCGGATACTTCATCCACTCCTCGTTTAACCTAACCCTGTTTTCATTGAAGCCGCTGAACACGTCTCCGATTAACATCTCATCAGATGCAGATGAGACGAACCGATGACATGGATATATCTTTCCGTTTGGAGCGATCCCCACGTCGCCCTGTCCTAGACCACATCTATTCCAGTAAGGCGCTCTGCTCCTAGCGTTGAGCGCCGAGAAGGCATCCCTGACCATCATGGTGTGTATCCAGATTCCTTGGGAGTAGTATGCGTCTAGGATTCTGGAGATTTCTCGCATCATTTTCTCGATTTCGGCCAGCAGGTCGTCGTCTATATCGACTTCATAGACGAAGTCCATGGCCAAGGTTCTGAACCCCTTTTCGACGAAGAATTTCATGGCTTCTGGGGTCTTCTGTAGAACCTCTGGGTCGGCGGTCTGTATCGTCCACCTTATCTCAGGCGTTTTACCAGTAATTTTAATCCAGTTCTTGAGGTTCTTCCAGCAGACTTCCCAAGTCGGCGATCCATCCTTTAAGATCCTATACTTGTCGTGAATTTCCGCTGTTCCGTCCATTGAGGCTAGGATATTGAAACGTCTCTTCGCCATCCACCTGATTTTATCTTCGGTCAGTACGTAGAGGTTAGTTGTCGCTCCAAAATGATCCGCAACCCTGTTAGCAATCGCTTTATCAACTATCTCTTTTATCGTCTCAAAATAAGTTAAAGTCTCACCGCCGAAGAACCAAATCCCCCCGTTTGGGTCTAGGTGATGTGATGCGAAGTGGATCAAGGCATCTATGATGTCGTGATCCATTTCCTCTCCTATCACGTCGTAGAG
>QMQV01000109.1 GCA_003649085.1 Thermoproteota archaeon | reverse complement strand
TTTTCATGTTATCATGATAATATCAAAAACCGACTCACTTTTATCGACGCTACCCCCTTCGTTAACCCCTATGGGGAGAGCAGCGATCAAATTAAGAATGCGTTCCGCCGAGCTCCTGATAATTCCTCCTACCTCATGCCTGTGTTGGAAAGAATCCGCTCGCGAAGAGGAAATTAATTTAATATAAAATCGCTCCATAGAATTAATATGCGTGTAGATTCTGTAGAACTCGAAGTTACGTACAATTCGTTCGGAGAACCGACGCTTGAGGCGGTGATTAACAAAAAGTACAAAGCATCATCGCCTTCTGGAATAAGCGTGGGTTCCTTCGAGAGTAAAAGCATTTCCCCTGAAATTTCGATAAGAAATTTCAAACGCATAAAGAAATACCTCCTCGGAAAATTCACGCAGGAAGAGTTCGACGGTGTGCTTAAAAGATACATCAATGCGCTCGGAGGTTCGGCGACAACGGCACTTTCGTTAAGCTTCTTTCACGCGAATTTTAAATTAAGAAGCAATAAATTCCCGAATTTTCTTGGTAACGTGCTCGGGGGCGGCAAGCATTGTTTCGGTGTGGGAAAGCAGCGTATTCAGGAAATTCTCGTGATGCCGACATCTAAGGACCTGCGCAAATCCATCGAAATAAGCAGCGAGATATGGCTTCGTGTAAGGAACGAGTTGATAAAGAAAAAAGCATTGCTCGGGTTGAACCCTGAGTTTGCGTGGGTACACAAGCTAAACGACAGGCAGGCGCTCAGATTAGCGAAGGATGTTGCAGAGAGCTACAACGCGAAACTGGGCATCGATGTTGCCGCCACGCACTTCTACCGGCGCGGAATTTACGTTTACAACGCTCGTAAATTAAAAAGAAAGGAGCAGATAGATTACATAGAAGCGATCGCGAGCAGGTTCGAATTATTCTACATCGAGGACCCCCTTGAAGAAAACGATTTTAAAGGGTTCGCCGAACTCAACTCAAGGTTATCTCACGTTTTGATCTGCGGCGATGACCTTATTTCGAGCAATCCCGCAAGATTCGAAAGAGCGTTGAACGAACGTTCTGTAAGTGCCGTGATAATCAAACCCAATCAGGTCGGAACGGTAAGCGATTGCGTGAGAATAATTGATCTCGCAAAGAAAAACAAAATAATTCCTGTGGTGTCACACAGGTCAAAAGAAACGGTGTGCGATGCCGTAGCCGAACTTTCGTTGCTCGCACCCATCGCGAAGTTCAGCATAGCAGGTATCGACATCGAAAAGCGGAACCATCTTTTAAGATTATGGAGAAACGCTAAACGACCTGAAATTTATGATGTTGAAGAAATTCGAAACCTCAAGAGATGCTCATGAGCGCGGTGAAAAAACGAAAGAAGAGAAATAAAAAATGCGCGTTTCGGTCGAGGTTGCTGAACACTTTACGTTTTCTTCTATTCTTCAACGTGCTTTCGCTTCCGTTGTATTTCTTTTCACGGTTGGATTTTCCGCTCTACGGGCTGCAGCACAGCGTTGCGTCTCTCACAACTTTTTTGTTAGGGGTCGCGGGTTTCGATGTGCATGCGCAAAACAATCTGATATCCGTACATACACCTTCAGGCATGTTTGCTGGATTTATAGATAGAGAATGCACGGGAGCGAAAATGATGTTAGGATTTCTGGCGCTGTGCTTCGCAACCCAGGAAGCTACAAGAAAAAAACTGAAATCTTTATTATTTTTGCCGTTGATTTACTTTGCAAATGTGCTCCGTGTATTTTCGGTTTTTTTGTTGGTATGCTTTTTCGGTGCCGAAAGCTTCGAATTCGTCCATAATGTTATTTTCAATACCCTCGCGGTTCTCGTGATAATAGCTATGTGGATAGGGTGGATGAAATTCGTGAAGTGATTTTTAACTCTTTCGGCGGGAAGTCTCCATCCGTGAGGGAGCATCAAAATTAACTTTACTTTTACCCCGCTGCCCCTCTTCGTAATAATTAAGGACGTCGCGTTTCGCTACGCTCGCGATAATTCTCGCTGCTTATCATACTAATTTTGGAAAGAACCGGTGGAGATGAAGGCCGAAAGTTAGTCTTTTCGCCTATACACGATAAATAGGTATTAGGGCAGATTCCCTGATGCCTGCGGCTGCGGTGAACCAGCCGTAACTAACATGAATGGAAATGCGAGTTAGTAACGATGAGAAATTCCCCTTGAAGTTAGAAGCTCCGGTGTTTAGTCGGGAGTGGTTCGCCTCTTGTTTCTTGCTTTTGCCTTATCCTTTTTCTTGGGGCGGTACGGCAATCTTATTATTTTTTTACAGAAACCGCAAATAATTTTTATCCTGTGGTGTTTCGTATCCAACTTTACTTTGCACGTCACACCGGGTAGGAGAAAGGAATCGCAGTACTTGCATATCTTACGTTTCTGCTCAGGAGTTAATCTAACAGTATACCTCATTCCTATAAGCTTCGCGAGTTTGGCGTAGCGGTTCGCGAAGTTGAATTTACGTTTTTTCGCCATTTTTTCCGCTTCCTTCAGCAAAATCTCTATGCGCTCGCGGGCTATCCGCTTCTGCCACAGGGGTTTAACTCCGCGCCTTCGTTTTTTCATGCTCACAACCTTTGAGTGCGCCCGCCGGGAGTTTCGTTGCGCTTCGAACCCGGGTCGCTGGCTTGGGGGGCCAGCGTCCTACCACTAGACCACGGGCGCGGCATCGAACTCGGCTAAGGTTATAAGGGGTGTTAAACTCTGCTCGGGCGAACTGTATTAACGAGTCTTTCCTTCCATGGCAACATCCTGAAGATTTTTAGTGTATAAAGTCATTTTAATCTTAACTACCTGCTTGCCCACCGCTCCCAGAAACTGCCACAAACGTCTCTTGCATATCTTCATGCTTTCGTACGGACAAAGATATTGCGCAATTTTCGTAGAGCAGACTTTTCCGTAAGCAGCGAATCATCAAACGCAACGGAGTATCGTTTGCCCTTTATTCTGCTCACACCGCAGTTTCTTTTCGACTCACTTCAATACGGAAAGACCCGTTGAAAATGAAAGGAATCGCGAATATAGTTGCGATTACATTAAGTGGCGCTATACAGCCTGTACAACCACGCTTTTAATATTCGCGAATTCCAGCATGCCGTAACGCGAGAGTTCCCTACCTATACCGCTCTGCTTCACGCCGCCGAAGGGCAGGCGCGCATCAGAAGATACAACCTTGTTGATGTACACCATTCCCGCCTCTATTTCTCTCGCTATCCTCTCCCCCTTTTCGGTATCGCGCGTCCACACGCTCGCACCCAGTCCGAATTTCGTATCGTTCGCTAATTTTATCGCGTGGCTTTCGTTCCTCGCGATTACCACCGGCGCTACGGGACCGAAAACCTCTTCCTTCCACACGCGCATTCCGCGCTTTATGTTCACGAGAACCGTGGGCTCGTAAAAGTATCCCTTTCTTTCGAGTCTTTTACCTCCGGCAAGCACCTTGGCGCCCCTTTGCAGAGCATCGCTAACCTGCGCTTCTATCTTTTCCAACTGTTCTTTGTTTGCGAGCGGACCTATCTCTGTTGATTCGTCGAGCGGGTCGCCGACGTTTAGGGATTTAACCCTTTCAACGAACCTTTCCGTAAATTCTTGAGCTATTTCCTTCACCACTATTATGCGTTTTGCGGCATTGCAGGCCTCGCCCTTATTCTTAAACCTCGATTTGACGCACCCCTCGACGGTTTTCTCTATATCCGCATCCTTCAGCACTACGAAGGGGTCGCTTCCGCCGAGTTCGAGCACAACCTTTTTCAGATCGGCTCCCGCTATCCTTGCAATCTTCCTTCCCGTGCTAACGCTTCCCGTGAACGCAACGCCTTTGATATACCGGGACTTTATAAGCCGGGACGCAACCGTTCCCCTGCAGATTACGTTAGCGAACACGTGCTCTGGTAGAGATGCGGAAAATATTTCTTCGAGTTTCTTGGAGCACCCGGGCACGTAGGTTGAGTGCTTCAGCAAATAAGTATTGCCCAAGAGAAGAGTCGGAATAGCGGAACGCACAACCTGGGAATAAGGAAAGTTCCACGGCATTATCCCGAGGATGGTTCCTATGGGTTCAAACCTCACGTAGCTTTTCTTCGCTCCTATATCTATCTCTTCCTCTTTTAAAAATTCGCACGCCTTTTCGCAGAAGTACTCTGTTATGAATACGCATTTATCCACCTCTCTCCTACCTTCTTTTATCGGCTTGCCCATCTCCAGTGCAGCGGTTCGCGCGAGCTCCTCTCTCTTGCTTTTCAGTTCATCGGCGATTTTCCTCACGTGTTCTATTCTTTCCTCGAGCGTTAGTTTCCCCCACTTATCGAAAGCCATCTCGCAGTTTTTCGCGATGCTCAGCGCTTCCTTAACGTCTACCAGCGTGTATTCGCCCACCACTTCCTCGGTTGCGGGGTTTATCGCATGCAGCACGTTCATAATATCATTTATTT
>QMQV01000108.1 GCA_003649085.1 Thermoproteota archaeon | reverse complement strand
GTTACAAACATGTGCACAGATTGCCCAAATCGCTGTGAGGAAAAACTTCCTCATGTGGGCATAGATGACGTAGTTCGAGCACTTCACCTGTTAGCTGGCGTTAAAGCTATTGACGTTGAGATATCCATGCACAAGGTCTCGCTTAAAGTCAGCAAAGATGATGTTAAGAAGATATCCGATGCTCACCTCTTCACGCTTCGGATACTACTTAGAAGGAAAATTACATTAATTCCATCTTAGGCACTTTATCTTTAAACACTGGCGCAACGTGATATAGTTCCCTATGGGAGGCTAGCAGCTTCTTAAGGCGTTTTTCATGGCCTCGAAGACACTTCTTCACAAAACCCCTAAAGCTAGTTAACATCGATCCAGCTATCAACTTCTCTTTTTCAACAACTTCCTCGATGTTAGCTTCTGAGCTTAAGTACATATCATATAGCGTTAGACGATAGCCTACCTTGTCTAAGCCTATGTGAGAAAAACCGCAACAATCTCTATCTTCATGTAGGTTTAACAATCCTTCTTTACACGTTGAAAACTTCAATCCGACGCTTTGACAAGCTTCTTTAACGAGCTTAAGCACATTAACCCTATCTTTTAAGCTTGGCCTCAACAAGTTTTCTCCTCTAACTCCATAAGGCTCCCACGACTCAACTTGAAGCCTTAAACTGATTTTGCTTAAAAGCTCGTTAATAAAATGTAAATCATCTGGTGTTAGCCTTATGAGCTCCACAATAACCTGTTTAAAACCAGCTTCTTTAATCACCTTAATCAGCTCATAAGGACCTCCGTTTAGATCAGTTATTCCCGGCATGTATGGCTGAATCCTAGCTACTAATGGCACGTGATCTGAAAGCTGTTTAGCAGCTTCAACTCTAAACTTTGGGAGAGGGGCGTTTGGCTCAAGTAAGCTCGAAGCTTTTCCATCCAATGTAGATAAGGAAACTTGCAGTAATATGAGGTGTTCCTCAGCCATAGACTTAAGCAAATCTCTCCAAGGGCTTTTAACATAAAGTATAGACTTGGTACTAACTATCAACGGAATTTTAAGCTTCAAGGCCAGTTTCATAAGTTTATATGAAGCTTTAACTTGCTCTTCTATTGGCTGAAAAGGGTCTATTAGCGTCGACATCCTCAAAGGCAGGATCTTTTCAGAAGCTTTCGTCAAGCGAGCGTAGGCTTTAACTTGCTTAGCTAGCTGGTGAAATGTTGAGGATATTTCCTTAGCTCTATACCATCTAGCATAGCAGTAAGCGCACATGTGCGAACATGAAGTATATGGCTCTAACTTGAAGATAGAGTGGCATAAACCGCTAATGTAAATGCTTGGCTTTATACAGAGCTGCTGTAAACCCCTTAAGCTTGGCATATTGCTGGAATGCTAGCTAGAGCTTTCTATGAAGCTAATTTTTCTTAACGCAGCTTTATTTAAAAGCGTGAAACGCTATTTTAGCTCTTCCAAACTTCTGTTACTAGGTTAGTATTGGTGGGGCTGACATTCTTGGCTAAGCTAGCTATCGCAGTTGACGTGGGCGCAACAAATGTTAGGGTCGGCATAGGAGATGAAAATGGAGTTTTTCTCTACAAGAAAAAGGACAAGACCACCAGGCGAGGGGATGAGAAAGCTGTAGCTAACCAAGTTATTAACTTGTTGAGCGAAGCTTCTCCCAACTTGTTTAAAGATGTTGTAGCAGTGGGCGTTGGGTGTGCTGGAAGGCTTTTAACAAGAGACGGCATCGTCTATAGCCCTAACCTGCCTTTTGAGAAGATCGACCTTAAGAAGCCGCTTGAAGAGCACTTTAGAAAGCCAGTTTACTTGGTAAACGACTGCGTTGCAGCTGTTTGGGGAGAGAAGGTCTTTGGCGTAGCTAGGGAATACAACAACGTAGTTTACTTAACGATAAGCAGCGGCATTGGCGGAGGAGCTATAGTTGACGGCAAGCTTTTGCTAGGTAAGTGCGGAGGAGCTCACGAAGTTGGACACATAGTTGTAGACATCGAGGAGAGAATGAGGTGTGGCTGCGGAGGCTATGGACACTGGGAAGCCTACTGCTCTGGGGCAAACATGGCTAATTACGTCAAGTACTTGATGGAGAACGCGTTTAAACGTGAAGACGTTGAGAAAAGCATGCTCTACGCATACTATGTGAGAAACGAGCTATCACCTGAAGTCGTATACGAGGCTGCTAGGAGAAAAGACTTCATAGCGCTTCAAGTTGTAGAGAAGTTAGCTAAGATAAACGCTATGGGGGTAGCCTCGATAGTCAACGTCTACGACCCCGAAATAATAATCATCGGTGGCGGGATAGCGCTAAACAACAAGGAGCTGGTTATAGAGCCTATGAAGAAGTACCTGGACCTCTACTTGTTTAACAAAAAGCCGCTAATCGTTGAGACAAGCTTTGGAGAAGATGTCGGGTTAAAGGGGGCATTAGCCATAGCGTTAAAACCACCTCAGACGTTAGTTCAAGCGTGACGTTTGGCAGCTTATTAGGGTGGTTGTGATGCGGTTTAAAGTTCGTGTAAGCATTATAGAAGTAAGGGGTTATTGTGCAGCAGGATACAAACCTGGCGACTCATTTACTATTGAGTGGTTTTATCTACAGCCTAAGCAGGACTTAAAGATCTGCTTACACGCTATAAACGCCATGACGAGCTTACTACTACCATTCTTAAAGGGCATTTCAGCAAAACAGCTTGGAATAGGAGAAGAAGACGATGTCGGCTATATCCAATGCCCAGATCCTGGCAAGCCTTATACCAGTGGTGGAACCGTTGTCTTTAAGCTTGAGAGAGAGCGAATTGAGTAAAAAGCTATTTTTTATTTAACCGTTATAAGGTCTGGTCAAGACTAAGATAGTAGTGGGAGCTAGTATATGGTTATTAAAGTTGGATGTTGTGGATGGGCTGTTCGAGGAGGTAAACAAGCATATTACAAGGAGTTTAGCCTAATTGAGCTTCAAGAGACATTTTACAAGCTTCCAAAGGTGGACACCGTCAAGTCTTGGAGAGAAAATGCTCCAAGCAACTTTGAGTTTGCTGTAAAAGCTTGGCAGGCGATAACACATCCTACCACTAGCCCGACGTGGAAAAAAGCTGGCGTTAAAATACCAGCTGAAAAAGCAGATAAGTATGGCAATCTTCAGCCAACAAGAGAAGTCTTTGAGGCGTGGGAACAGACTCTCGAGATATGCAAGGCTTTAAGCGCGAGAATATGCGTTATACAGACGCCGCCAAGCTTTAACTATACCGATGAAAACTTAAGGAACGCAAAGGAGTTTTTTCGCCAGCATATCGAGAGACAATGTTATACCCGCTTGGGAGCCTAGGGGGGATTGGAACGACCACTTAGACATCGTAAAGGAGATTTGTGACTCGTATAAGCTAATTCATGTGGTAGACATCTTTAAAAGAGATCCTGTTTCAGAACATCCGATAAGCTACATTAGGTTACATGGCGTAGGGAAAGGAGAGGTAAACTACCGCTATAAATACACCGATGAAGATCTTCAAAAACTGAAGGAGAAGACGAAAATTCTCGAAGCTCAAGGAAAGGAAGTCTACGTGCTCTTCAACAACGTATACATGGCAGAAGATGCTAAACGCTTCATAGAGCTAATCTCTAAGTAGCCTTCATAGGCAAAATAAGCTCATTTTATCCAACCATCTACCAGGGCACTAGAATACGTCAAAAAGTGAGAGAGTTAGTTAAGCTTAAGGCTTCTAACTTTAAAAATTCGTTGAGTAAGGTGTAAAGCTAAGTTGAATAAAAAGGTGACTTCGAGGAGCGTTTCAGCTATCTTAGCTATGGTAGTTTTATTAACAGCAGCCGTCGCCTCTGCGTTGGTGCTTAACAGTGTAATAATGCCCCTATATCAGTAGCTTAACCTGGAGCACTAAGGCGAAAAGCCTCTTCATGTTGGACCACGTGTACTTTTCAAAGCCGTTCATAAAAGCCTATATCAGAGTCTTAAGTGGATCGCCAGATGTACAAGTTCTATACGTTAACGGGGAACCAGCACGGTTTACAGTCTTCTACGATGATTTCGAAAGCTATAATCCAGGTTCTTCAGGAGAGCCTATTTGGAGTCCAAGTCCAGCATATGCTTGGTTTGTCACGGGCAATGGTAAGTATGGATCAAGAGGAACACATGATGTGGAGCAGATATCTGTTGTCGATAAAGTAGTGTGTGGAGACTTTACAGTTGAAGTCTTTGCACAAAACAATCAGGAATGGAAGGACACAGGGCTGGTCTTTAAACTTAAGAACCTTGAAAACTTCTACGTCTTCTACTTAAAGACCTTGAACAGCCCACTGCAACAAGAAGCTTATGCCTACAGAGTAGTAGACGGCGTCTACACGTTACTAGCTAAGAAAGTTGGCTTAACCTTTGACATGCCGAGCGGCGTGAAGATGAAGGTTAAGGTAGTAGGTCAGGTAGCTTACTGCTATGTGAACGACTTG
>QMQV01000107.1 GCA_003649085.1 Thermoproteota archaeon | reverse complement strand
CCTATGGAGGAGTAAGCAACGTCGGCGGAGTCGTGACGATCAGAGCAATAGTTACAACGCAGACCTATGAGTTCAAGATAAGCTGGACATCGCCAGTCTATGGAACCACCGCATCTAAGACCATAGCCGATACACCAGAAGGATTGAAGGCCATGAAGGCGGTCGAGCTACCGGTCGGAACGGTAACCGTCAGCGTAGTAGACACCAAGGATAGGCCGATCGTCGGAGCAGAGGTGACCTTCGGAAAGGTGACCAAGACGACCGACGCGGCTGGAAAGGCCTACTTCGAGGGAGTGCCATTAGAGAAGGATGGTGTTGGAATAAGCTATGATGTCACCGTCAAGCGTGAGGGATACGTCGTATTCAGCGGATCCGAGACGGTCAGCAAGGCCAGGACCACGATAACCGAGATCGGAGAACTCTTCACGATAAAGGTCAGAGTCGTCGGAGCAGCTGGACAAGGACTACCATTCGCTAAGGTCGTCGTTAAGAGGGCTGGAGCAGAAATAGGAACCTTCACAACCGATGAAGGCGGATTCCTAGAGGTCTCGAAGGTGCCGCTAAGCGACTACACCGTCGAGGCAGAGTGGAAGGGATTCAAGGGATCGGCGACCGTGAGCAAAGACGACCTCAAGGCAGGTAGAGCCGTCGAGGTAAGCCTACCGCCATACACCGAGATAGCTGGAATACCGTTGACCTTTGGAGCATTATTGGCGCTGATAATAGGCTTCATAATACTGGTGATCGTCATCGTAATCCTACTCAGCGAATACATCCGCTGGCGTGGACGCAGACTCGGAATCTATCCACCACCACCTCCAAAGAAGTAGGATCCCCAACTTTCTCAATTTTTTAACCTCCCAAACTTTTTATGAGAACAATTCCCTGATAACGAAATATTCTCAAGATAATAACCCTGGATGAGACATGGTCATCCCAACTCCAAGTATATTGGAAAACTTATTTCAAGGAGAATACATGGTGTTAAGCAGGCGAAGGAGCTTGAAGAAAGCGGCAGTAACCATATTACTATCAGCAATCCTACTACTAGCGATAATTCAGCCAACCCTATCCCAAGAACCTGGAAAAGACTTCGAGACAGCCCCCGAAATAGATCTCTCAATCGGATCAGCCAGTCTAAAGGGATCCTTAATCGGAGAATTCGAGGACAACCACTATTATAAGCTCATAGGCTTAAGCAGTGGAACGAAGATAAGGGTCGTGGCCGAGCTCCTCGGAGTAGGCTCAGTCTCAGGCTTCACAACCATAGCGCTATACTCAGAAAAGGGAGCAAGATTAATCGGATCAGATCAAGCCCTAGGGAGAGGTGAGAAGATCCGCCGAGAACTAGCCTATACCCTTGGCTGGATCCCAGAAAACCCGAACCCAATCCTATATCTCAGGATAGGGAAGTCCAGAGGAGCCTTAAACTACACGATTGAGATCTCGGTCGAGAAGGTGGACGACGCAGGATCTGGAAGAGATGCTGGAATGGATCCAAGCCAAGCGATAGACTCACCCGAGGCAAAGCTCGGAGAACCCGCGGTCTTCATGGGCTATTTAGCTGGAGAACACCTCGGAGATGATCACGTGGACTGTTATAGGCTGAAGGCGATCCTAGAGACCAAGCAGATCTTGAAGATAATCGTGGAGCCCTCAAAGACGCTTAGATTGAAGGCAAGCCTACTCTCAGCCGATAAATTCCCCCTAAGAAACAATGAGTCGAAGGCCAGGGGGATGCCGATAACCCTTCAAGTTAAAGGAGATTGGCTTCCAGGAACAAACGTCTTCTATCTAACGATAGATAACATGGATGGAAGAGGTGGAGAAGGAGCTTACACGGTGAGGGTCGAGGTCTTAAAGCCCATCAACCAGACCGCAACGACCACCGCCATAACCACAGCTCCTGGAATCCTCAGCGAAGAATACCTGAAATACATCTTGATAGGAGTCGCGGTAGCCTTAGTCGCAATAGCCGCCATAATCTTAATCCTCAGAAGGAGAAGGGGGATAAGGGTGATCGAGACAGGAGAAGAAGAGTGGTGGGGAGGCGGCTGGGAAGAAGGCTGGTGATCATCCAAGCAATAGGTTGAAGATGGCGAGCGTATACGCCGCCGCCTCCTCAACTCTAATCGTCCTAACTCCTTGACTTGGAAACACGTTCAAGACATAGTGGAAGGCATCATCGAGCTTAAATCCCTGCCTCTCAGCTATCTCATAAAGTCCTTCCTTAGCGGCTCCAAAAGCTATACAGATCCTCTTAGCCTCTCCAATCCTCCTCCTCAATTCATCGAGTAAGGTTAGAATATTTCTCCCCTTCCTCGAAGTAGCTATCCTCAAATCATATGCCTTCACGATCTCGGAGAGCTTCTCATCAGCCACTCCAACCCTAAATCCAGGATAGATCTCAGACCTCCTCCTCGAGATGGCGGAGGCCTTCAATCTACCATTGCTCGGCGAGACCTTCAAGATTATTCTAGTCCCCTCCTTAAGCTTCTTCCTAACTCTAATAGGCTTCCCCAACCCAGCCTCGATCAAAGAGCCCTTATCAGACTCCAACACCAACCCCTCCCTATAATGCTCGACATCCATGGATCGAGACTCTGGATGAGTTGGAATGTTTAAAGGTGGAAGGACTCCAGCATATCTAAGCTCACGCCTAATTCCATAAAGCCTCTTCCTCAAGTATGGAGCCGTGTTCAGATACTCCATCAAGAGCTTTAAAAACCTAGCATTAGAGTCATCGGGCTTAGCTGGATCAACGTGATATAGGATCAGGGTGTCAACCCTGGCGGCGGCCAAGAATCTCGCAAGCATCCCAACTCTCAGGGTTCTATCTCTGAGATGTGGAGTATCCTTGGCGAAAGACGATGGAATCAATACATCAAGCCTCTTACCCCTCCTAGGGGCTTGAAACAAGATCACCTCCTCCTAGACTTCTTCCTCCGCTTCCTTCCACCAGCCCTAAAGAATGCTACCGCCAAGAGGATTGGAATCAAGAGTAAGAGAGAGCTCGCGACCAGATAGAGGTTCTGCTGAATCCAATTCGCTTGAACACTCGTCGTGGTCTTGAGGGTCGTGGCCGTGGTCATCTTCCTGGCCTCAACCTCAATCTTCTCACCCAAGCCTCTGTTCCCAGCCTCATCCAAGGCCTCAGCTGAGACCTCGACTCTCTCACCAGGCTTAAGTTCAAACTCGGCCTCCCACCAATCATCCTCAGCTTTAGTCATCTCAATTTTCTCAATTTTTCCAGGAACTCCTGGAAGCTGAGAACGATGACGGATCGTCAGATTTACGGCTTGGAGATCGTTATCCGGATCCTCGACCCTAACTCTACCCCTATAATGGCCTAGCTTGAGCTCTTCCACCTTAACCTCCAAGATCTTCGGAGGTCTAGAATATGAGATCCACCCGATCTTACCATGCTTTACCTCGGTGAACCAGATCCTATCCTCGGCTGGAGACGCCCCTCCAATTCTACCCTTAACCTTGATTTCCCTAATTTCCTCTCCCTCGATCTCTCCTACAACCCATCTAGATGGAGAGACGTAGATGATCCTACCATCTCCAAGCCTATGGAGAATTATCCCCGTAGCCGATCCGCTCTTAAGCCTCCAAACATCCATGACCCTAAGGTCGTCGTTTAAGGTCATCACCTCATCCTTAGCCGTGGCTATCAGGACTCCGCCGTCAAACGCCTCAACCGTTTGAAGATAATCCTCGAACTCCTTCGTAGAGTTCAAGCCATTTGAGAGACCATATCTCATAAGAGTCTTATAATCTCTTAAGATCGCCCAAAGAATATCGCCCATTATCGAGAACTTATCCAATCCAGAAGCGATCCCAACCTTAACTTCTTTAATGCGTTCAAGGCTCTCTAAATCATAGCATCTAAGCAGGTTAAGCATGGGAATACTTATCCAAAGAGATCTGTTTGAAACCTCTAAGTCATCGGCTGGCGCCGAGAGTTCAAGCTTCATGGATCTCGACTTCTCTAGGTCCTCGATCAAGACTTGTCCATCAGAGGTCAATAAGATGATCTTATCCCCAGAGACCGTGAACTTCTTTAACATCCTAGGAGAATTGATCTCCCTAATCTCACCTGTCTTGAGATCTATTATCGCGATAACGGCCTTAACTACATCATGAACGTAGAGATGACCAGAATGATAGACTATTAGATCTGGACTTAGCTTCGGAATATTCTCCAAATATCTCGGTTGGGAGATCGAGGAAGCAGGCTGAATAAATATGGATGAAAATGTCGATGCGAGGAGAAGGAGTAAAATTATGAATCTAAATCTCATCAAAACCACCTTTAGATATCCAGCAAGAACCTCAAGATCTTCTTAGAATCCTCAGACCTGATCTCCATCAAGTGATAAGTAACCGCCTTGACATGGATTCCATGTCTATGCCTCTCAGGATCATAGGGCTCCCCTAGAAGTCTGAGCTTCAAATAATTTTCTTCTCCTCCGAGCTTAAACTCCTCAACCATGATCTT
>QMQV01000106.1 GCA_003649085.1 Thermoproteota archaeon | reverse complement strand
TCTCAGAGCTCGGAACCCACCGCGGAGTGAAATCGAAGAGGAAGGAGAAGAGGGGCTTCTCAACCCCTGCCCTCTCGAGCTCCTTCACCGTTTCGGGGCTTGGCGGTTTGATCCCCCATTCGGATCTCAAAGCCTCCAACATCGGCACCGTCTCTATCCCCGTCCCATCGGGGCCTATCCAGAGCACCTTCTCGAGGTTACGGGGGCAGGAGGGCGTGAACCCGAACGCCCCCCAGTGTGTTCTGTAGAGCACCCCTGAAAAACCGCATCCCCTCAGGATCTGCGGGAGCTGTCCGACCATATCCGGCTCCTGGGCCGCATAAATCTTCACCGGGACGCCGAGCGCCTCCTCGACCGCCTTGCATCCCAGAACGAACTGCCTTATCACCGATTCCGAACCTATGGTGAAGGCTATGGGCTGGGTGTAGGCGCCTCCCACGATCTCCACCCTCCCCTCCTCCACAAGCTCCCTCAAACGCTTCAACCTCTCCAGATCCTTCAGCGAGGGGACCTTGGTTATCTCGAAACCGCCGTTGAAAAGCAGCTCCTCTCCCGTCTCCTCGATCTTCAGGGAGAGGTCGTCGAAATCAGCTACGCCGGCATCACCGGCGATCTTCGCCTGAGGGAAGATGGTCCTCGCTCCTTCCGGAACCCTGAACCTTATCTCCACGAAATGCCACCTGCCATCCGGGGGGACCTTTTCGGAGATCAGAGAGGAGCCGGGTATGTAACCCTTCTCGTCCCATGCGTCGATGTAGAGATGTGCGCCCGTTCCCCTGTGAGCCCTTATCCATCCCGAGAGGATGAGGGTTTTGCCCTGATAACGGGCGGCGTCTTTGCTCTGGCAGCAGTTCACGTATTCGCCGCTTACAAGGGTGAGCCTCACGCCTATCCTCCCAGTCCTCGAGGCATCTTTCAGGAGCTCCGCGCTCCATCTCCCGGGACCGCCGCATCCCCATCCCACCAATCTCGGCTCCTTCCTTCCCCTCCTTTCGACCTCGAACTTCTCCCCGCGGAGCATCCGCTCGAGGGTGTAGGGTTCAAGTTCGAAAGACGCCTTGTATTCCGGGACCTCCTCCAGGAGCTTAAATATTCTATCCAGAGCTTCGAAGTATCCCATCTCATCCGTGAGATAATATCCCCCGTGCCATCCCCACGAGAGATAAGGCGTGACGGTTGAGATGTTCAGAATGAAGGTGAAAACGATCATTTTTAGCCCTCCTTCTCTTCATGTCTTTCATCCAACTGCGTAAGTCCTAAACGGTTGGGGTGCGCGATATGGTGCTCACGATGCACGATTCGGCGCATCACCATCCACCTGTTCCGCCTTTATAATCCTCAGCCGAGAAGTAATCCGGATTACCGTCGAACGGCAGCTCCTTGCCCAGATGTCTTGCTATCTGGGTGAACATCGGGGCGAGATTGACCTGTGTCACAACACCCTTTTCATTCCTGTAAATCGCCGGCGGGCCGAGGAAAGATTCACACAGATCGATGATCCTCGTGAGCAGCTCAGAAGATCGTCTGATAATCGCAAGCTGTTCCTCAGTTCTATTCTCATCCCCGCCTGGGATGTTCAGAGTAATGGGCCACAACTCCTTGAACTCAGGAAGTATCTCGGCTAATTCGGCGTATATCTCGACCTTCTCCTGGATATCGGGCGGCAACTCCTCGAACCCCTCCTCCATCGTGTCCGATCTCTCATCCTCCTCAGCTTCCTCCAGCGGAGGGGATGAGATCCAGTCTATCCCCTCTAGAGGTTCCTCAACCTGGGTTTCCCCGGTATCCTCCGAGCTCTCAGCCAGATACTCCTCCAGCAGAGCCTCGAACTCCTCGAAGCTCAGCTCATTCTCCTCCTCGGATTCGGGTTTTCCCATCTCGCCCCTCGGGAGCACATACGCTGTTTGTGTCTGTCCCTCCATCCTCACTTCCTCGACTTCGGGCTGGGGTTTTTCGAGACCCCGATGCATCATCCATACGCTCACACCCACAAGTATTATAGCTGCTATCCCGATCAGGATGAACCTTAAGGTGGGATTCACCGTTGCTTCACCTCCTCTTTGATCCTTCTAGCCGTTATCACGACCATCAAAACTTCCCCCTCGTCCAGGGAGATCCCGCCCATAACCCTCGTTTTGCCGTCCTTCACGCTTATCGTGCCTTGAAGCAAAACTCCCCTCTTTTTCCCTTCATCCGAGGGTATTTTAGAAGCTTGAGTTATCTTGGATACCGATACTCGCTCGAAAGGGGTAAACGGCGAAGTGGACACTCGAAAATCCTCCAGCCTGATCCTATCCTCACTCACCATCGGCCTGAAGGATATGAAGTATCCCGCGCTCTTGATGCTGGCCGAACTTCCCTCCTCACACCTCAGAACGGATGTGAAAACGAGCCTGTAGCTCCGGAACTTAAAGATGGGCTGTAAAGCGGATATGAGCTCGGATATCCCCTCGGGCGTTTCACCCTGTTCCTCCTTCTTGGAAGCGATCACCAGACGCAGGATGACCTCGACCTCCTTGGGGGAGATGGGGATATCGAGGGCTTTTATCATCTCCTCAAGCTCCGATAAACTCGGCTCCCCGACGAACGGTTCTCTCACCCTCAGGAGGATCGAGTTCGACTTCAAATCGACCATCAAGACTCCCCTGGCCGTGAGCGTGGGGAAATTCTCCTCAATGCATCTTTTAATCTCAGTGGCGCTTCGATGGTTCAGCTTTATCAGCTTCACCTCTCCCACGGCCACTGAAGCGGTCAAAATCAAAGCCATCAGAAACATCACTTTCCATCTCATCCTCCCACCTCCGTTTTTCATTTTTCCGAGAAGACCCAGACGATATCGATGTCCGGGTCCTCGGTAGTCAGGGTGACGACCAACTTGCAATCGGGATACTCGATCTCGACGTCACTTATGGAGACCGGGAGGTTGGTCGCCATCGCCGGCGGGGTTCCCCGATCACCCCGGAAACTCAGCATATCGAGCCAGAACGGCGATGACCCTAAGATCAGGATCAATCCGGAGAAAGCCAAGGCTAACCTGAGCCTACGCCTCGCTCGGAACTTTCGAAGTTTATCGTAGAACATCCTCAGATGCCGATCTGAAACAACCGATCTCTCCTCACGTTTAAGCTCGTCCAGAAGCTCCGCTGAGCGCTTCAACTCTCTAAAGAGCCTAAAACACCTGGGGCAGACCCTCAGATGTTCTTCGATCTCCTCGTAAGGGGTTCCGTCCCCCTCACCATATATGTAGGAAATTATCTCCTCATCCTTCAAATGCCCTCTCATCGAGAACCTCCCTCAACCGTTTTAATCCCCTAGCCATTCTGCTTTTGACCGTTCCTTCCGGTATACCCAATATCCGGGCGATCTCCTTAAACTTGAACCCCTCCAGATGCTTCAGCATCAGAACCTGTCTCTGCTCGAGAGGAAGCATCTTCAAAGCCCTTTCGATCTCGGAGTGTCTCTCCTTTTCGATCACCTCCTCATCAGGGGCGTGTGATTTATCGGGGAGCTCGAACGCCTCATCCTTCAGCGGACGGAAGATCCTGAGCCTTCTCCTCATCCTCCGATATTCGTCAACCGTTAAGTTCACAGCTATGGCGAATATCCAGGTTTTAAAGGACCCCTTATCCGGTGAGAACCTCTTGATATCCCGGTAGACCTTCAGGAACACCTCCTGCACGATATCCTCAGCCTGGCGTGGCATCACCTTGGCCACAAATCTCCTTAAAACCGGATAATACCGGAAAAACAGCTCCTCGAACGCCTTCTCCTCACCTGATATGAACCGTTTGACCAACTCCTCATCCGAAAGCATGGATCTTTCCCCGCAGGGTCTCACCCGCTTATACGATTTTACCATGTGAAAAGTTCCCTTACCTGGGCTTTCGATTTACGCGCCTAATATGGGGCGAGGTCACATCCGCACGGAAGGGGTGCACGTTAAGGCCTTGGGGGAGGCAGGAGCACGCCCTTGACGAATATCGGCGAGCCGGTGAGGGAGAGCCTCACCCATCCCCTCTCGTGCCGGATCAGCTTCTCGTTGCCCATGATGTCGCAGACCTCCACAGGCCCTTTCGCCCTCAGCCTCACCTCGACTGGCTCCCTCCACCTCTCCTCCCATGGCATTGAGGGTCGGCGGCTCCTCCCTTTCAGAGCCCCCCACGATTTGTCAAGTTCGTGTCTCTCCCGATAGGACCACATGACGTAAAGCTCGGCCCTCTCCCTACCAAAGGCGAAGCAGAAGAGGTCATCCGCCCCGAGGTCGCACCTCCCCAGACACCTGAGCCCCTCCAGTTGCTCGGTCATGGTGGCATAGGCGACGTAGGCGGGCTTGGGGGTCAGATCGGTGTAGACCAGCCCGAAGTTATATTCGACGTTTTTGGGGTCAGGCCTCCTGCTGTGCCAGACGCCGTCCTGAAACTGATACCACTCGACGACCCTCGCACCGAGGGCGAGGCAGATCACGTATGTCCTCACGAGGTAATCGGCGCTGGTCCTCAGATCCAGCCCGAG
>QMQV01000105.1 GCA_003649085.1 Thermoproteota archaeon | reverse complement strand
GTCAAGCTTGCCACTGCTATTGATACCAAGCTCCCTTTTAAGTTCAGAAAAGCCCATGGGCTTAGCAGCCAATAACCTTAGGATCTTAACCCTCAAGGGATGGGAAATAGCTTCAAGCACATCTTCTGAGGACATTAGCAACCCTCCGAAAGTAAGTTAAAAGTAGCGCTACTTAACCCTAGACCTATAGACTGCGCAGTCAAAGAAACTAGACAAGAAAATGAAAATCACTGTTAAAGTACTGAAGAACTAGCAGTTTAATATGGGGTATCGCATTCCATAGGTTGAAAGCACGTCTACTAATGAGCAGATGTCATGATACTCTATGACTCTGCTAACAACTAAAAAACTACAACTTCTATTAACTTTTCATAGCAAATCGCTCGGATTAAAAGTGTGTGTAAGAGGGGAGTTTATGCTAGGTAAGTTATTTGGAAGTTTACGAGGAATGTTTGTACTGCTGTTCTCGCGAAGCTTATGATCGGCTGCGGATATACGCCTACGGCGAATACTATTATGACGAGCATGAGCAGAGCGATTAAGATGGGTGCTGGAGCTTCTCTCGCATGCTCTTCAACGAGCTTTGAAGGAGGTGCCAAGAAGAGCCTCTGGAAGACCCATAGATAGTATGCTACTGAGAAGGCGCTGTTAATGACGCCTATCACAGCTAATAGCCAAAGCCCCCCGTCGATAGCTGACATGAAGAGGTACCACTTAGACATGAAGCCGTTTAATGGAGGTACTCCACCTAACGCGAAGAGAGCTATTGTCAAGCTTACCGTGGAAATAGGCATTTTTCTGCCTACGCCAGCTAAGTCGTCTAAGCTCCTAGTTTCCAACCTGTAGATTAATGCGCCTGCAGCAAGGAATGCCAACCCCTTCATTATAGCGTGGTTGAAGACATGGAACATAGCGCTGGCTAATCCATCTACGAGACAGCCATAGCCAGCTGCAGCCAACCCAACTAATATGTAGCCAATTTGGGCAACGCTACTAAAAGCTAAGAGCCTCTTGATATCTCTTTGCAATAACGCGCCTATGTTACCTATAGTCATGGTCAAAGCAGCCATCATAAAGAGCATAGCGCCGTAGTGGAACATCGCCAGCGGGAAGAGCAGGAAGATTACTCTCAATATGCCGTAGACGCCAGTCTTTATGACTACGCCTGACAACATGGCGCTTATAGGTGATGGAGCAGCTGGATGCGCATCTGGCAACCACGTCCAGAACGGAAACGCTGCTGCCTTAATGCCGAATGCTACCACGAGCATTGCTATGGCTAAGTAGTGCAACGGTGTTGGCTGCATGCTTCTGAAGGCTTCCGAGACGTATACGAAGTTCAGCGACCCTGTTAAGCCGTAGATTAGCGACATCGCGAAGAGCATGGTAGCTGATCCTGCACCGCTCATAACCAAGTACTTTAAGCCTGCTTCAACAGGCTCCCAGAGCTCTTTTCTAAAGGCGACGAGCACGTAGCTGCTTATTGCCATAACCTCCCAGAACACGAAGAGGTTGAAGAGGTCTCCTGTGAAGGTAACGTATACCATGCCCAAAGTCATGAGCTGAAGAAGAGCATAGTACGCTCCTAAGCCAGTGTCTCGTTCCATATACCTTGTTGAGTGAATAGCGGACACGAAGCCAAGGAAAATGAAGACTGCTGAGAAGAATATGCTGATTAAGTCTACGTAAAACATTACGCCTACTGGAGGAGCGTAGATGTAGTATTCGAGGTAGCCTTTAGGCGAGGACGCTACTTGCAGATAAACTTGATATAGTAAGTAGAGCGCAACAGCAAATGATGCGGCTGACCAATATCCTCCGACCCCCTTATTTCCTCTTCTCTCACCTAAGTAAACTACAAACGGTGTTAAGCCCGTGAAGACGAGCATTGAAATTAATGGCCAGAAGATGACTTCAGAATACATGCGCTAGCCACCTCCAAAAAGCGTGGAAACGCCTAGGTTGATCACATTTAGTGCGGGAGCTGGATAAACACCCAAGACTACGGCAGCTACCATAAGGATAACAAGAGGCGCTAGCATGGTTAGCGGCGGCTCTTTAACATCCTTAAGCTCTTCTGGTAATGGTCCATAGAAGACTCTCTTAATAAACCACAACATGTAGGCTGCCGATATCGCTGAGCCTACGACAGCTACAACCGAGAAGGCAAAGTAATTGGGGAAATGCGTTGCGCTAAAGCCTCCCTCAAAGATTAGCCACTCGCTCATAAAGCCATTAGTTGGAGGAGCACCTGCTATACCCAATGCCCCTACGAGAGCAGCGGTAGCTGTAATGGGCATCCTCTGCGCCAAGCCTCCCAACTTTCTCATGTCCCTTATCCCAGTCTGGTGGATTATTATGCCAGCTACCATGAACAGCATGCCCTTTAAAATGCCGTGGTTAATCACATGAAACAGCGCACCAGCTAAGCCGAAGCTTGTAGCCATGGAGATCCCGAAGAATATGTAGCCCATTTGTGAGATGCTTGAGTAGGCTAAGAGCCTCTTAATGTCGTTTTGAGCGAGAGCCATAAGCCCTCCATAGTACATTGAGAAGACAGCTACCAGCACGGTAATCATCATTACCTCGTAAGTCGTCCAGGTTATGTTGAACATGGGCAGGATCATCCTGACAATTGCGTACGCGCCTACCTCTATCATTACGCCGCTTAGCAACACGCTTATTGGAGTAGGTGCTTCTGCGTGAGCCTCAGGCAACCATCCGTGCAGCGGCACTAGAGCCATCTTCGTGGCAAAACCGACCATCATTAATACCGTGAGCATGAGCTGCGTTAAGAAAGGCAACTGCCTAGCTAGTGCTGGAGCTTCAAGTAAGCTAAACGTGCCTGTATAAACGAAGATGCCTAATAACCCTAGGAGTAGCGATACTGCGCCAAAGTGCGTGAAAATGAAGTACTTGAAGGCAACTCTTCTCCTCTCTCCGTAGCCCCACTCAGCTATGAGGAAGTAGGACGGTATTAGCATGAGCTCCCAGAAGAAGTAAAATTCGATGACATTTGTCGCTAAGACTGCTCCTAGCATGCCAGCCGCGTAAAGCATGTAGTTGAAGAAGTATAGCCCGTGAGCGTGTTTGTGTGAAGTATAGCCTATTGAGTATATCGCTGTCGCAGTGCATAAGGCTATTATTATCAAAGCTGGTGCTAAGCTAATGCCATCAGCTAAAAAGCCAAAGTCAAAGATTATCCTGCCAGCAGCTACCCACGTATAGCTTTCAAGCCATGGTGAACCTGTTGAGACGAAAGTGTGCGCTACATCGAAGACAAATAAAGTCGATATGAATAGTATAGCTGTGGCGATCCACCCTACGTTTGCTTTAAGCTTCTCTCCAAGCGCATATGCGAGCGGCGAGAAGATTATTGGAAGCACTACAGCTAATGTTAGTAAAGGCAGCTCAGCCAACTTAGACAACACCTCCAGGTAACCCTCCGAAAGCTACGATTGAGGCAAACGCGAGCAAGCCTAAGGCTACGTATATCATGTTAAATGACAAGAAACCCGTTTGAACTCTTCTCAATAAGTCAACTGCGAAAACTGTGATCTTTTTGAGAGCCTCTCCGACACCAGCAGCTTCTATAAACTTAAAGACGAAATTGGAAAGTGCTAACGTCCCGTTAACAAACGCCTTGTAGTAAAATGCGTTGATATACCACCTATTGTAGAGAAATGTCCAAAGCTTCTTCAAGAAAACATACTTGGTGAGAAGCTCTTCATATGAAGCTTTATATGCTATGTAGTATTTCCACGCAGCATAAAAGCCAATAATCAGCAAGACTGCTGAGCCAAGGAATACTGGCGAAGCAAAAGAGCTTACTACCATTTCAGGGAGTGTTAGCACTGGGTAATGCTCAATGTGAACAGCGTGACTTGCCGCTTTAGCTAAGCTTAGGTGAGCGTGCTCAGCTCCGTGAGGTATAAACATCGGCTTAAAGAAACCGAAGAGACTTGGGGCAAGGAAACCAGCCACTAGAGACCCTCCAGCTAAGACGACTAATGGCAGCCACATTATTGGACTTGGGTCATGTGGTTTATGCCCCTCTTTAATCAGGTGCTCTACGTGATGGCTTTCTTTGCCGAAGAAGGCTAATCCCATCATCCTAAAGGTGTAAAACATCGTTATGCCAGCCGTAACCATTAATATCGCTAATAAGGCATAGTTGTGCGACTCCACTAGTGAGTGAAATATGAGCTCTTTGCTCCAAAAACCGCTGAATGGTGGAACGCCAGCTAATGCCAAAGCGCCAACCATCATCACCATATAGGTTATGGGCATGTACTTCTTTAGCCCTCCCATGTCCTTTAACATGTAGGACTCTATGGCGTGACCTATGGCTCCAGCTGAAAGGAAGAGCAGCGCTTTGAAGATGGCGTGGCTCAATAAATGCGATACTCCCGACATATAGCCGTAGACGAACTCGTGAAAGTGCGCTATGACGATACCTGCAGCCCCTAGCGCAGCCATCATGTAGCCAAGCTGGCTTATCGTCGAGTAAGCTAAGACCTTCTTCATC
>QMQV01000104.1 GCA_003649085.1 Thermoproteota archaeon | reverse complement strand
GGGATCGACTCCATTTTATGCGGGACTATGGGTTGGCGGCAAAGTTGCTCCAAACAAGTTATACGATTCTTGGAGTGGTCATCAGCCCATATATGGTGCCTTAAGTATTCTTAAAGGACAGCATGGTGAAGGCGAGCCAGCCCAAGTATTGGAATGCCCCGTATGTAAAACTATTTTAGCAATTCCAGAAAGAGGATTGGAACCAAAAGATTACACGCTTTATTTGGTCGTCCGCGTGAATGGAAGTTTGCCGAGTGATTTTCAAAAAATTGTCAATGATCGCCTTTCTGATAATGAGTTCAAAATAAATCTCACACGCATTCTGCCGATGAAAACTCCCGGCTACTTAACTCTCGAATTAAAAATTTCCTCGGACAGAGTATTAAAACCATCCGATATTGATAATTGCTGGAATAAGATTCGTCATGACTTCCCCCAGCTCGTTCTTGTTCCTGCACGTCCTTCAAGACCTGGATACTTTTTCAGATATTACATAGATTCGAGAGGAAATCGGCGCGAGTATGATTTTGATATATACTGCCCAAACCCTGAATGTAAACTTTGTTATCCGTGGATAGGGGGTGCTCCTAGCGGATTAGTTCATGGCCGGAGACCCGGTATAAATAGGAAAGTGCGATTTCGAGATGGCAACAGACCCATTGAAATTCAAGAACCCTTCAGAATACAACAGGACGTAGAATATATTTCGGACCGGATACCTATTCCGGCGCTAGTAGTAGATGAGCAAATCTACCATCGGATTCCTTGTTTGCTGATTTCAACTGTTGATAAGTTTGCACGCCCGCCGTTTGAACCCCGTGCTGCAGCCATTTTCGGCAACGTTGAGTATCATCATTGTATTTTCGGTTACTACAGACGTGGGAAAGGCCTTCACTATTCAAACCAAGACAATAATGGCCACCCATCTCCAACAGGTAAAGGGAATAATAGATATTATGTCACAGTGGAACCTTTTGACCCCCCGGATCTTATATTACAAGATGAATTGCATTTAATCGAAGGACCTCTGGGGAGTCTTGTAGGAATTTATGAAACGGCAGTTGACTTCCTCTGCTCGGAGAGTAATGGGTACAAACCAAAGTATATAGCATCTACAGCGACTATAAGAAGAGCAGAAGAGCAAGTTCAATCGTTATTTGTGAGGAAATTGAAAGTTTTCCCCCCGCCAGGGCTAACCATAGATGATAGATTTTTCGTCAGAGATTTTGAGATACACCCGCTAGAAGACAGCCTTCCCGGAAGACTATACCTAGGGATATGCGCTCCTGGGAGAGGCCCTCATACACCAATAGTTAGAATATGGGCAAGATTGTTACAGACTGCGTGGAATTATCGCAATCATCCTGATATTGATTTTTATTGGACGTTAACAGGTTACTTCAACGCAATCCGAGAACTTGCTGGAGCCAAAGCTTTATACAGACAAGACATTCCACAGAGAATAAATGAAATTGCAGGAGGTAACCGTAGACGTATAGCCGATGAAAGGACGCAAGAATTATCAAGCAGGATAAGCTCAACGGATCTTCCTGCAATCCTCGATTCTCTTAACAAACGTTATCCAGAAGCCCAAGATGCGCTATTTACAACATCTATGTTCGGAACAGGTGTCGATATTCCTCGTATTGGTTTGATGGTGGTTCACGGACAGCCAAAAACGACGTCTGCATATATTCAATCTACCGGAAGGGTCGGGAGGAGTAAGGGGGCACTTGTAGTGGTCTTCTTCAGAGCAACTAGGCCAAGAGACCTTAATCACTACGAATTCTTCTGCGGTTACCATCGACAGCTACACAGATACGTTGAACCTCCCACGGTTTACCCATTTGCTCCAAACGTCGCAGAAATGGCTCTTGGTCCAGTTTTAGTTTTCATCCTAAGGAACATGCGGAACGTAACAGTAAGGTGGTGCGATGAAAACTCTGCCAGAGAAATGCCTAGGTACAGACTTATTGCAAACGAGATAAATCTGATATCAAGCTACTTATCGCAAAGAATAGCCCATCAACCACCAGCAAGACAAGCCTTACTAGGGATGATTCAACATAGATTAAATTCTTTACTCGATAGATGGTGTTCTGTGGCAAGGCGTTACTCAAACCTTGTGTACTATGAAAACGTCGTATCAGGAATACCTAGGTATTCTGTTGTTTTAGGTGATCCAATACATCAGCATGCTAAGTTGAATAGCCAGCTTGAAGTAGTCTATGAAAACACCCCACAATCGTTGAGAGAAGTAGAAGAGACTATTGCATTCGAGGCGTGAGATTATGGTACAACACATTCGATTATCTCAATTTGTAATAACCTACGGTCCTGGTGCTATATTAGAAACTCGCAATGGCCCAAGGGTGATTCTCATGCCGAATATTGGTTTATTCGGATCCGGTTCCAGCCTCGATCCATCTAGATTCGAAATAACTGATCAAAGGATGACCGAGGGGTTGCTTAGACATATCGTTGGTACGGCAGTAAGGATATTCAGGGTCCCCTCTAACGCGGAGCTGAGAATACCCGAACACAAGTATGTATATAGGACGAAACCATTCCCCGAGTGGAAATTATGCCTGAACACTGATAATCATCCAAATGAGAACTATATTCTTTTCCGTGGCAATGTTTGTCCCGTATGTGCAAGGTCGTTAGAAACTCAACAGATTCATAGAATTCGTTGGGAACCTATACGATTTGTAGTAGCCTGTCCCGAAGGACATATGGACGATGTAGATTGGTATACTGTAGTGCATGGTCCACGTAGCAATTGTCCCAACAATAGATACTTCATATGGCGCGGTAGTGGCATGCTATCCTCTATAACTCTAGAGTGCCCCTTTTGCGGTGCAAGCCGTAATTTAGGCAGTGCATACGGAGACGATTACGAGTGCACCGGACGTTATCCAGAGCGTGAGAACGTTAACGAAAGACCGTATCGTCCAGGTAATTGTAGAAGTAGAGCAAAAATGATTCAAAGACAGGCTTCTAACCTTAGGATTCCTGAAATAAGAACACTATTCACGATCCCGCCGAGATATACCGAATTACATCGTCTTCTTCAATTACGCCCAATATTTTCACTAATAGTAGCTGTAAGAATTCGTAGTAAAGACGAATTAGCTGAAATGTTACAAAGACTTGTTGACCAAGGTGTTATTTCTGAGACGGTTATGGAAGAAATACTTTCACATTCTTGGGACGATATTCGTCAGGCGATCAATGATATTTTAACGCCTCCACCTACTTCATATGAGGACCTTTTACTAGAAGAATTTCATGAATTGATTAAAGGATCGGTTAATGGAATTCCACCATTAATTGGTCCTTCCGTCAATTCTCCACCTTTAATCGAAATAGACCCTAATCTTGTCAAAAAATTTGAAGGACCAAATGGCCACGTCTTTCGTGTGGTTCCGATATTACATCTCCGTGCGGTCACGGTTCAAATTGGTTACAGACGAGAAATTCCTATACGGAATACTACTCCAAAATTAGTAGACATTGGTTTTCCCGATTCACGCGACCCACTTGTCAAGTGGTATCCAGGGGTAGAGCTATTCGGAGAGGGAATTTTCATCATGTTAGATGAGAATGAAGGATGGCATTTTGAATTAAGCGGTTCTGACTCGCATGAATGGTTGAGAGCATTCAGCAATAGCTCAAATGATGTTTATCCATCATATGTTTTTAGAGGGAGATTCCGCGAGGAATTGCATCCAGTTTTCGTTTGGTGGCATACGCTTCCTCACTTGCTAATCCGGAGCGTGTCCTTGGAGGCGGGTTATTCTAGCGCATCCATTCGGGAGCGAGTCTATATAGAATTAAGAGATGGACGTGCTAGAGGTGGAGTGGTTCTCTATGCTACTCAGCCAGGGGCTGACGGAACGTTGGGCGGACTTGTGGCATTGGTCCCCTATTTCGATAGTATCTTAGAGCGCGCATTAGAGTCTGCAAGAATATGCTCAGGGGATCCACTCTGCTCGGAAACTCACTTCAAAAAAGGCATGTATAATGGCGCAGCATGCTACGGATGTCTTCTCCTATCGGAAACCTCCTGCGAGCATAGAAATATGTGGCTAGATAGAAATGTATTAAATGAAAATCCGCCATGAATGAAAATAAAGTTAGCTTGATTGTCACCGGACTAGAGATTTTACTACCGCAGACAAGAAGCATTGACTCTGTTGTTCAGCAACTAATCCAAGAAGCTAAAAGAGAGATACACGTTGCCGCTTATTTGCTAACAAAAGGCGCCTTACATATAATTGAACAATTAGAACGTTCTGCGGAAAATGGAATTAAGATTACCATATTAGTCGACCATTTAGAAGAGCAAGAGTATCCCATAGTAAGAAGACTGAAATCACTGGCTACCCGCCCCAACGTTAGCGTTGTATCCTTTTGCGATCCTAAAGGAGGTCATTTGCATGCAAAGGTGTTGGTTGTTGACAGAACAAAAGCAGTAATCGGCTCTGCAAATCTATCTTGGGGAGGAATGGTTACAAATTACGAGATAGGAGTGCTGGTCGAAGGAGAGACTGCGTGGAAAATTGCCGAAATTATTGACAGGCTAGTGATGCTTGCTAAACAGTGG
>QMQV01000103.1 GCA_003649085.1 Thermoproteota archaeon | reverse complement strand
GTTAAAAAACTCTGGAAGAGGTTTATGGATTCGGGAAGGTTCGAGGATGCCGTGGAACTGGCGGAACGCTTCGGGCTGGAGGAACTGCTCAGGGAAGCCGGAAAGCTGGCATGCTGGTATTACAAAAGCTGCGGCGATTACGAGTATGCGACGTATATGGCGAAAAGAGCCAAACTCACGGAACTGGTTAAAGAGATAGGGGAGCAAGCCTATGAAAGATATATGAGTTTCGGAAACTATTCCAAAGCAAGAGAGATAGCCCGAATTGCCAATCTCGGTAAGGAGAAAATGATGCTTGCAGAGGCGTTGGACGAAGGAATAGGAAAATACGCCGGAAGGTTTGAGCTGTCCGACGGAAGAGAGATATGGATGATATGGAAAAAAGAAAAACAAAGTAGCATAGTCACGCAATCGTATGCAGGAAATCAGTAAATCACTATACCAGCATAGGTTACGAAATTCACATCCTTGGTTACCTCGTAACTCGTCGCGTATTTTATAACCTTTGCCCTTTTGGCACCGAGTTTTTTGGAAATAAGCAGGATGAGTGTTATGGGAACGAATCCGCATATCGTAAGGCGGTTTTCCAGCACGTGTCGATAGAAACCCTTTGCATCGAGTTTTTCGATGAACTTTATTGCTTCGAAATCGATTTCCCGCACCTTTTCGAGAACGCGCTTCACGTCGCGAACATCGAACGGTGTATAATTGTAGTTCGGACCGAAGTGCGTGAAATCGCTGCTCGCGATGTAGAAGATATCCCGCTTCGCGAGTTTCTCGCTGAGTTCCTCTAACGTCTCGAACTGAACGAAGGAAAGGGAAAGGGGAATCAGTTTAAAATCGTTGAACAAAACCTGAAGGAAGGGCAGCTGAACCTCGAGGCTGTGCTCGTAGAGATGCGCCTCCTCGCTCACCGGTATCTCTCCCACGAATTCGTGGGCGTTTTCCACCACTCCCAAGGGGGTTTGCCAATCGCTTGCGGAGAGCGCCACGGTTTTGCCTAAACCGGTGTGGTTGGGGCAGGCGATGAGAATTTTTCTCTTGTCCGTTTCTATCGATGCGTACGTCGCTCCGGCAACCTCACCAGAATATAGATAGCCCGCGTGAGGTACTATAATGCTCTTCGCTTTAACCTTTTTCGCGCGGAACGATAAAAGTTTCGTTACGGTTTTTCTCAACTCTTCTTCATCTTCCGGATAAAAACCCGTAGCTACGGGACGTCTCAACATAGATAAGGTATGGAATAAAACTTTTTTATAACGTTCGTCTGGTTATTACAGGTTCTTTCCGATGCGGGCATGATGGTATCGAAACCAACTCACTTTTATCGACCGCTGTTCTCTTCGCAACGATTATGCGAAGAGCGACGATTAAAGGAGAATCGCATTTCGCCGCTCCGATAATTCCTTCTACTTATCAATCATCATGCTGGCGTTGGAAAGAACCTTTGTTAACAAACTTTGCCGCTGTCCTGCGGTTGGGTCATTAATTGTTCCTGCTTTCTATAAACCGCTCGCAGCGCTCGAGGAACAGCGCCTTTTTATCCCTTTCCACCACGCAGCTCGCAGCATACGCATGACCGTCGGCGATACCTATACCCCTGCACGCGTGCGTCAGAATTTCAACGCACGGCGGCATTTTATTTTTATCTATGTATTCCCTCATGCGCTTCGTTACCCTTACCGAAACTTTTACGTAGTTCTTTTTCAGTTTCCCCAAACCCGGGATTTCCCTGCTGAGGTTCATCATCCCCATGATGTACTTGAAGGGATGGACAAATCGTTGATAGGAAAGATAGCTGCACAGCGTCCCTATAACCTTGCTTCCCATTCCGCTGAAGGTATCGCCAGCGTCGAAGTACTGAATGTGCTTCGTTTCGTTGAATCCGGAGCGTTTTATTTTTTCGAGCACCTCGGCATTCGCCTTCCTGCGTTTCACCTCAAGCTCGCGGGCGAGACGCAGCACGCGTTCGTCGAAGCCACTTACGCATGCCTCCACTCCCAATCGGGGACCGTTTTTATAGTATCCCACGCTTCCGAGCGTCTGCAACAGGGAGAACGCTTTGCTTACCGACATACCAAGCCTGAGCAGCGTTATGCCTTTATTCGCTTTTACCTCTCCGGATGCTATCGATTCCCGCAGTACTTCCTCGTAGAGAAAGGTTTTTTCTCGCAGTTCCTGCGCTCCTATGAGCGAGATGTAGGATAGATCTGTGTTACGCTCGTTTAAGATTCTGGCAAAAAGATAGCAGCACATACTCGCGCTGAAGTCGCGTTCCCCCTTCAAACCGAGATGCTCCAGATTAAAATCGAACACGCGCTCGGTGTAGCGAATAGCCTGTTCGGGATTCGATACCCCGCGTTTTATGGGGTCGTGATGGTCCAAAATAATGGTGTAACGCTGAGTAAATTTGCTTATCACATCGATGTGCGGCGAGCCCAAATCGCAGTAAACTACCGCGGCGCTCTTTTTGTGGACGTTTTCGACCGCTTCGTGATAGAGCTTTTCCAAACACACGAGCGATACCTCGATGCCCATGCGCTCAAGCGCGGTTTTGGTTATCGCGGCGCTCGATAATCCGTCGGCATCATCGTGAAAAACGAGCATGCATTTTTTACACGAGTTAAGCCATGCCCTGCACGCGTTAACATGGCACTTAAGCTTTTCGATTATTTTTTCCGTTTCAGTGCTCATCGCGCCTCCCCATTCTTCCCAGCGCATACGCGAAAACCAGACCAACGGCACCGAGCGCAATCAAATTAATGCCTATTGAAGTTTGGTGCGCTAGCATTTCGTTTACGTAACCCTGCAGGGCGTTGGGCAATTCTTCCGCGCGCGGGAATAAGGATGAAAGCACCGCTTTACCGCCGTACTCTCCGGTGAAAAAATAAAACACTCCTGTTACGAGCGTGACGTAAAATACAACCTTTAAAGAGGAAGCGATATTCCGCTTCGAAAGATAAATTAACAAACACCCCGCTGCTAAAGAGAGCAAACCCGCGCTGAAGAAACTCGCGGAAAGCGAGTGCAGACGTTTTATGCTCACACCCGGAATTATCTCTGCGGTGTAAATTCTTTCCTTCTCTTTATTCAATCGATTCCTAGCCTCGGTAAGCTGCGCGCACGTATTTTTTGCGCCGAGAAGATATTCCTTGCTCTGCCTCACTATTCTGCACGCATCGCTTTCTTCGCCGTAAGCAGCGCATATCTTCGCTTCACCCTCATCGATAGAGCCGCACTCTTCGTTTATCGCCTTACACGCTGCCTCTATCTGCTCGAGCGTTTCCTTTTCCAATCTCGAAGCATAGTTACACACCGCGTTTATGCTCTCGTCGAGGGTATCGCAGGTGGTGTTGAGATACTCCCTGCACATTCTCGATATTTCCTGCGCGTTTTCTGCGTACTGCTCGTTGATAATTTCATCCACCATTTTATCTATCGTTTGCTTCGATGTCATTTCCGCGATAAATCCGCCTTCGCTCACCGCTATCAAACCTAAGGAAAATACTATGGTACCCAGCGCTACGAGTAAACCGCGAAGCATCTACTTCGACCTCGACTGCAGCTTGTAAAGATATTCCAGTCTGCTTAATGTATCCGCATCCTCCGGATTTTTATCGAAACGTATCGCTATGAAGCGCGGAAAGCGCAGGGCGAAACCGCTTTTATAGTTGGGCGAGCGCTGAATTTCCTGATAGTCGACGGAAACCACTATTTTCGGTCTTATGCGAACCTCTGAACCCCTCTGAAATTCTATGTAGGGCTTGAGCATTTCGGTAAGTTCCTCGAACGTTACGTCTTCGGGAGAGGTCTTCTTTTCCTTTATCCCGGTTCCCAGCATGCCGCACTCCAGAAACTCGCCCGTTGCCTCGTCGCGGCACGCAAGGATGAAGGAGCCCAACCAGCCCGCTCTCTTACCCGTGCCCCACGTAGCACCGACTATTACCAAATCCAGAGTTTCTGCGGTGGGTTTAACCTTCAACCAGCCCCCGACGCGTCTCCCGAAGATATATTTCGATTCGAGATTCTTTACCATCACGCCTTCCTGCTTAAGCTCTAAAGCCTGCTGATAGAATTTTTCCGCTTCCTTTACATCGCTCGTTACTAATTGCGTGGCGAGTTTGAAACGGTGCGGCACTTCGTTAACGATTCGCTCAAGGAGTTTTCTCCTCTCTTTCAGCGGAAGGTCTATCACCATCTTGCCGTCTAAATACATTATGTCGAAGAGATTTATCTGTACGGGAATTTCCTCAACCATTTTTTCTATCTTATACTTTCTGTGTATCCGCTGCGAAAGAACCTGAAAAGGCAGCGGAGAAAAATCCTTTTTGGAAACCGCCCACACCTCGCCTTCCACAACGCATTCCTTACACTTTAAATTTTTCCTCGCATACTCAACCAAATCCGGAAACTGTTTGGTCACGTGCTCGAGCCTGCGCGTGTATATCCAGATTTTATCACCGCTCTTGTGAATCTGCGCCCTCATTCCGTCGTATTTTATTTCTATCGCCACCCTGCCGCCGAGGGTTTTCATGGCATCTTCTATATTCTTTGCCTTTTCGGCGAGCATCACCTTTATGGGTCTTCCGACCTTAATCTTAACGTGTTTAAGACCCTCGATTCCCCTTTCCATCGCGATTTCGGCTACCTCTCCGAAATCGCAGAGAATGTTGTAAGCGTTTTCGACGATTTCCGTTGCCC
>QMQV01000102.1 GCA_003649085.1 Thermoproteota archaeon | reverse complement strand
TAATTACTCTCCATAGGCCCAGTTCTAATTCCTTTCTGTCCCTTTCTAAAAACTCATCATAACTTTCTATATCATCAACTCGTCTTCTTCTCAACAATCTTCTAAATCTCTCTCTTGGAGAAGCCAATACAGCTATCACTACAATCTTCCAATCCTTAGAACGAAAGAATTCAATTTCCTCAGGGCATCTTATTCCGTCAATGAACACAATTTGTGATTTTTCTTTTTCAATCTCTTTTGCAGTTAATCTAGCAAACACATCCATGCCGAATTTTTCTCTATACTCTTTCATTACCTCCATTACGCTCTGTGTAGCTATAACTCCCTTCATTTTAGCAGTTTCTCTTCTCACAATATCTCCCATGGAGATAACGGGAAGCCCTAACTCATTAGCTGCCTCTGCTAGTACTCCCTTACCTGAGCCAGGTAATCCCGTTGAGCAAATTAAGATTTTCCTCTTACCCATTTGGTTTCAATATTAATCTGCTTGTCTATGCTAAAATAGGTTGTCTAGCTCTTCCAGAGGTGGTTACTTGGTTAGAGCATTTATAGCAGTTGAAACTTCAACTCCGAAAATGGAATTATATATGAAGCAAATTCACGATTTCCTATCGAAACTACCCATCAGATACACTAAAGTGGACCCATCTGTCGCTCATATCACTTTAAAATTTCTAGGAGAAATTCCGGAAGTCTTAGTTGAAAGAGTGATTTCTCAGCTGGAAAAGGTGGAATACGAATCATTTGAGATTGAGGCAAGCGGTATAGGTTTTTTCCCTAATGAACGTCGTCCTAGAGTAGTTTTTATTGAGGTAAAGAGAGGAGCAGATAAGTTAAAACGTCTTGCAGAAATTGTGGAAGAATCTCTCTCTAAAATCGGATTTGCGAGAGAAAAAAGAGAATTTATCCCACATATAACTGTCGCTAGAATAAAATCCTTCACATCCTCTCCTAAAATCAGGGAATTAACATCATTGGGTGAGCAAATCAGCGAGAGGATTGCAATAAGAGAATTAAAATTAAAGAGGAGTATATTGACGTCACAAGGGCCCATATATTCAGATATATATGTAAAACCTCTTTTATGAAGAGGATAACGATGTTAGACGAAGTTTTAGAGGTAGTTCTTAACAAAGTTGTTCCCAAAGATAGTGAGAGGGAGAAAATAGAGAAAATAGCCGAAGAATATAGAGAAAAAGTTAGAAGAGCTGCGACAAAATACCTAGAAAGCTTCGAAGTAATTTTAGGAGGATCTGTTGCCAAGGATACGTGGTTAAGTGGAGAAGCTGATGTTGATATCTTCATTTTGATGCCACCATCGATTAGCAGAAGAGAACTAGAAGAAATTGGTTTGAAAATCGCAGAGGAAGCTTTGAGTGGATTAGATGTCATAAAAAGATTCGCAGAACATCCTTATCTGGAAGCTGAAGTTTTGGCATCAAAATCAGTGTCGTACCGGCCTATAAAACTTTTCCTGGTCGATGGCTAAGTGCAGTAGACAGAACTCCGTTTCATGTAGAATATGTGAAAAAGAAGCTAGATATGAATAAGAAACAAGAAGTTAGACTGTTAAAGAAATTTACAAAAGGAATCGGAGTTTACGGGGCTGAGATCACAATTAAAGGCTTTTCAGGATATCTTTGCGAACTACTAATAATTGCTTATGGAAGTTTCACAAATCTGATCACGCAAGCTGCTAACAAATGGCATCCTCCAGTCGTTTTAGATATAGAAAACCATTATGGTGGTAATGTCAAAGAAATAATCAAAAAATTTCCACACTCTGCGATGATTGTTATCGATCCCGTTGATAAACTAAGAAACGTTGCTGCTGCAGTATCGCACAGATCTTTAGTTACCTTTATCTCCGCTTGTAGATGCTTTCTTAAACACCCTTCTATTAACTTCTTCTATCCTAAACCAAGAAAGATCTCCTTAGAACGTGATCTAAAACGACATGGATCAATAATTGCGATAGTCTTCTCACACGAGCCTCAAATTGAGGACATTCTTTATCCTCAACTCGAGCGATTGGCTAGGAGTATAACTAACAAACTTATCGAATATGGCTTCTCTCCTATCAGATGGTCTGCTTTTAGCGATTATAAAAAGTTGAGCACGATTTTCATAGAGTTAGAATCAGAAACCATTCCTCCAGTACACGTTCATATGGGTCCACAGTTTGTAACTGGTACTCACGAATTATCCTTCATAAGGAAAAATCTCCAACTTAACTACTTTCTCTGGATTGACGAGGACGGTAGATGGAAGTCTATACGGAAAAGAAAATTCGTCAAGGTCACTGATGCTCTTAAAGAGATCTTAAAATTAGAGGAAATAATTCCCAGAAGCTTAAGGAAGATTCTCATAGAAAAACCGAAAGTAATCGGAATAGATGAAATTAAAAGACAAGAAAAATTGAGAAAACTCTTGATCGATTTTATAACTCCGAAAGAGTTCTGGATTGAGGAATGTATCAATGAAAATCCATCTGAATAAACTTCTCGAGAATTCTTCTTTGATTAGAGTGATCTCATATCCAGAGTACGACCTTACATATGCTAGAGAGATAGTAGAACAACTGAAAGAGCTCTCAGTAACCTTTATAATATTTGAGGGAAAGAAAAAAGTGGATAATATTTCTGTATTGGGTAAGGGAACAACTAGCATCGTGTTAAAGGGAGTTAAAGATGATAAGACAGTTGCTATAAAAGTTCTCAGGAAAGATGCTAATAGACCATCTGTAATCGATGAGGCTAAACGATTAGAGCTTGCTAATAAGGTAGGGGTAGGACCAAAAGTAATTGGTTACAGAGATAAGGTTCTAGTAATGGAGTATGTGGAGGGAAAGGGGATAGTAGAGGGGTTAAAGGATCTCTTAGACGAACATCAATTTCCTGAAATTAAAAGGATCATAAAGGATCTCTTAACGCAATGCTATAACTTGGATAGATTAGGTCTCGATCATGGTGAGCTCTCTTACGCAGATAAACATGTAATCATTACGAGAAATATGAGACCTGTCATAATCGACTTTGAATCTGCATCAACTACAAGAAAAACTGCTAATCTGACCTCTATCATACAGTACATCTTCTATAGACTACCCTACTCAGAACATTTTCGACAAATCTTTGGAATTACTGATCTAAATGCTCTTTATTCCCTTTTAAGACGATATAAGAGAGAGAAAAGTGACGATATTTTTAAATCGATCCTAGAATTTTTAGGTTTACGTTAGATCTCTACTTAAATAACGATTCTTGAATGAAATCTAATTATAGGGAGGGATGAGAAATTTTTGGGAGTGCCTCATCTCAGATGGGCTAGAGGCACCCCTTTGACCTCCCTCTCTTCCATATTTCATGGTTTTAAAGCCTTGGTGGATGAAAATCTCGAGTTTAGAAATCTTTTTATGTTATCCTTTAGAGAAGAGATAGGTTGGAAAATGCCTAGTAAGAACCTCGTTACTTGTCCGAGATGTGGCTTCACTTTCGACATTAGCTATGCACGGATAACTGCATGCAAGGGGTGCGATTTCTCAGTTCTTGGCGAATGCGGTTACATTAGATGTCCTAAGTGCGGATACGAATTTCCTAAATGAATCTCCTCCCCTTAGAGAGCGAAACAATTAATCAAATCTCTAGACCATAAGAGTATTAAAGATCATTTTCCTAACTGTGTTCAGTTAAAAAGGATGATTCTTCTCTGTGAGTATGAAATGTTTATGTATTCTGCTAGTTAGTTTAATTATATCGGTAGCGGGGCCGTCGTCTAGCTTGGTAGGATGCCAGCCTGGGGAGGTATCCCCAACGGCCCTCAGAACGCTGGTGAGGGAATAACTCCCCCAGAAGTCGTGGGTTCAAATCCCACCGGCCCCACCAAATCCTCTTAATCTTATACTCCATAAAGTGATAATATGATTCTTTCTTTAAGCTGTAAAACTCCAGTTACCACTCTATATACTTTATTTGATAGAACCATGACACTAAACTTGCAATCTCCCTAATATCTCCATTAATCAATACATGATGGTTAGCAATTAGATTGTCGGTTGAAAATACCTTTCCATCAATACGCTTAAGCATAATTTGTAATCTACATCTTTTTTCGCTAAGTAATCCGCTGTCCGTAACTTCTACAAGTTTTGAAGTCATAATGTTATAATCATAACTTAGTCCAAGTAAAGTATATACTCCAGGTTTTATTTTTCCAGACACTGCACAGGGTTTTTTCGTTTCAAAGTGAGTAAACAATCTACTTTCTGTTAAAATATCAAGAGCTGCTGTACAATGAGCAAATATCATCTCGTTATCGTTAATTATCGTGCTAGGATTTCCAATCCAGCCAGATTTATCCGTTATTTCTCTGGCTAAAATCAGCAGTAGAAGTGATCTTAAATCTGCTTCACAAGCGCACGGAATTCCCTCTGAGTTGAGTAGACTAACAGCTAAACACGGAGTTATTTGTAAATTTAAGATTATTGGAAAGCAATCAATTGCAACTGCATTTACTTTTTCTTCCTGAATTATTCTTTTCATGGCTAAATAAAGATCAAGGCATTTCCGAAGCGTTTCTCTCGGTATCTCTCTCGAGTCTATTTTATTTATAATCTTCTTCACTTCATACGGCAATTTTTCTCTGGAAATTTCTCTTATTACCTCCTCTATGCGTGTTGTGCTAATTTTCTTAATTTCTCCCCCTATTTTCCTCTTAAATGACGAAATT
>QMQV01000101.1 GCA_003649085.1 Thermoproteota archaeon | reverse complement strand
TAATTAAAGGTGGTTTAATTGAAGATTTTGATTACAGGCGCTGCCGGATTTGTCGGCATGGAGCTTGTTAAAAGCTTGCTAGCTGATGGGCACGAAGTTGTAGCTTTAGATAAGGTTGAAGGGGGCTTAAAGAGCATTCAAGACCCTAAGCTTAAGGTTCTCATAGGCAGTGTTGAAGACTACGATCTTGTTAAAAAAGCTGCTGAAGGCGTTGACGTGGTTATTCACTCTGCTTGGTCTTTTGCGGAGAAAGCAGCTGAGACGTTTAAGGTTGATGTTGTAGGTTACATAAACGTCTTAGAAGCATGTGTTGAGCAAAAGGTGAAGCACTTCTTGTTCCCAGATAGCACAGTAGCATATGGCAAGCCAGTTAAGATACCGATACCAGAAGATCACCCGTTAATACCGGAAGAGTCTAGAGCACCGGTTTATGCCTTGACGAGAGTCGTTACCTTCAAGCTCAACGAGATATACTACAAGGAGAAGAAGCTTCCATACACGATTTTTAGGTTCTGGTGGGGTTACAGCGATGAGAGGATTCCAGGGGGCACGTTGCGTAAGCTCATAGACTCAGCGCTTAAAGGAGAAGTGCTAGAAGCTCCGAGCGAAGCTGGCGGAAGCGTGTTGTATACTGGAGATTTAGTTAAGGCGTTTAAGATGGCTATGCTGAATGAAAAAGCGTATGGACAAGTCTTCAACTTGGCTAGCTTCTACATAACTTGGAAGGAGCTCTTAGAGATGGTTGTAAAGCTCTCTAACTCCAAGTCTACAATAAAGCTTGTGCCCGAACAAGAGTGGAAAGGACCTGCTTTCATGACTGGAAGATGGCTATTAGATACCTCTAAGGTCAGCAACATGCTAGGATTTAAGGTAGACGAGGCTGAAGCTAAAAAGAAGTTTGAGCAATCGCTATTAAATACTATAAAGGCTAGGAAGGAAGCTCTTGGCCTCTAAAATCTTCAAGAAGCTCTTTAAGGGTAAAGATAGGAAGATTATTGAAGTTAAGAAGGTTAAATGCCGCAGCTATAGCTGGGAAGGCGTTGACGTGGAGATCATAATATACGACGACGGGGTTACGCAAGTCAAGTGTCCAATCGACTGCGGTAGGTGCGGCTATAGGAATATGAGAGCAAGGAGGCGAAGCTAAACGCTAAAGGTTAAGGAACTTGAACATGTAGATGACTGGATGGCTGTGCTCACGTGGATTGTACAAGAGCATTCGAAGGCGTTGTTAGGGCTAGCGTCTAAGGTAGCTAAGTGCTTCATCTCATACGTGAAAGTAGTGGATAACGAGGTTTTGGTGTCAAAAGACCATGCCCATACGCCAAGCGAGCAGGAGCTCCTCTACCGAGTACACGCAGGCTATGGACTTGAACTTGCTGATAGGCTTGAGAAGGTTATTGAGCAGGAGCTTACGCTTGAAGAACTTAAGGAAATTAAAGATGAGCTTCTCAAAGTTAAAGATATTGTTGAGAAAGAGCGAGGTCCTTTAGGATATGTGAGCTTCTGCGTTAGACCACTTATAAACGCGTTCAGCTCAGCCCTCGTAGCAATAAACACTAAAAACTACACGTATAACCTCTCGACACCATATGAAGAAGCTGTTGAAGAGTTTAAAAAGAGGTTATGTGAAGTCCCGTGGAATGAGCTGCCAAAAGCTACGCCAATAAAGCCCTTAAGCTTAAGTATCAGTAGAGCCGTGGGAAGAGGCAAGTTTTGGATACCTTACTTGAAGGGCTTCTCAACAGATTTTGAGAGAATATGCCTAATGGCAAACTACGCTATTGAGAAGATAGACGACGCATATTTAAGGTATCTTGATGCGCTAAAAGACTATAAAAGCTCAGCATCAGGCTTCCTTAAGAGAGCTTCGCCTGAAGTCACTCAAAAGCTCTTATCTTCGATGGAAGACTTCTACGCCATGTTAGCTGGCTTAACCTTCCCACCTAGCTTTTACGACAAGCAGTTTAAGGTACCGATCTTGGTTAAGGAAGCGTTAGGCGAAGTTGATAAAGCCATTGAGAAAGCATCGAAGACTGGGCGTTTAAGCGGCAAAGATGTTAAAAACTTAATTGACCACTACATAGGCTTTAGACACGAAGGCTCTATCTTAAGGTGGATGAACGCAAACTAATCCCTTTTACACAAACTTGATAGCGTAACGCTAATTCTATTAGCTAAGGCTACGATATAGTAGGGGCTAGTTGCGATGGTTGGAGATAAGGTGTCTGAGCCAATAGCTTCCATGCTTGAAGGAGGGAAGGTGCTTAAGCGTAAACAGTATGAAGTTTTCCCAGCTCTCTTAGAGGGTGAAGTGAAGCATGGTCATATCAGTAAAGCTGATGCTTAGGTCTTTGGTAGGCTTTAAAGTTGGATCACTTGTTGAAGTAATAGCTGGTGTCAATAGTCATTATCCAGCGTTGTTAGGGCCGGATGAGCCGGAGCTGCTATTAACCAAGGAGGTAGCTGAGAAGCTTGGACTTTACCCTCCTCAGCCTAATTGGGAGAGCGTTGAGAGGTTATCTGTTGGAGGGCCAGCATATGGATGGTTTGTTAGGAAAGCTGTAAGAGCTAAAGTTGTTGAGGTGGATCGCGAAGGGCCAGAAGTTGAAGTTCACGCTTATATTGTGTCTAGTTTCCCCAAGGTTTTGATAAGCGATGCTGCGATTAAGCCACTTGGCATATGGGCTGTAGATGAAGGTAGAGGATTGTGGTGTTTTGGCGATGAGCTGAGAGATGTCCTCGATGGAAGGCGTGAGCCGAGAAAAAGCTATGTGACGTAGTGTTTTCTTAAAATCATCCTGGTGTTGGTTGAGACAACTCCCTTAATTGACCTTATATTTTCAAGACACTCATTAAGCTCCTTTACGGAATCTGCGCTTATCTTAGCCTCTATGTCGAAGTCGCCGCTTATCTCATAAGCTTGCTCAACACCCCTAATGTTCAACACCCTTCTAGCTATAGCTGTCGTATAGACGTTTGACTCGCATTTGATGGCTACGAGCGCCTCAACTCTCCTAGGTACTTCAACAGGGTATTTTACTCCAACAACCTTTTCAACTAGGTAGATCAAATCGTCGTCGTTAAACCTCCTAATTTCAGGCTTCTCCTTGATAGCTTGGACAACCTTCATTAACTGCTCCTCATTCAACGTTATGCCAAGCTTTCTCAGCCTATCTTCTACGGCCGCTTTGCCAGTATACTTGCTTATGACGATGTCCCTTTGCCTACCGACAAGCTCTGGCGGAAAAGCCTCATATGTCTTAGGGTCAAATAGCACAGCAGCTGTATGCACGCCTGCCTTATGTGAGAAGGCGTTTTCACCTACAATTGGGTGATTTGGAGCCACTACAATGCCGCTATACTTCTCAACTAGTCTTGAAAGCTCAGGCAACTTGCTTAACTCAACAGTATCTATGTTATAGAGGATTTTCAAAGCAGGTGCAAAGACTTCTAACGGTGTTATCCCAGATCTTTCACCTAAGCCGTTTACCGTCACGTGTACTGCAGTCGCTCCACTCTCAACAGCAGCTAACGCGTTGGCAACAGCTAAGCCTAAGTCATTGTGGCAATGGGCATCAAGCTCAGCTCCTTTAAGAGCTTCTCTATACCTTGAGAAGAAAGCCCTTATCTTGTCTGGCGTCATGATCCCAACGGTGTCAGGTAAGCTTATCCTATCGGCTCCAGCATCTATAGCAGCTTGGCATAGCTTAACGGCAAAGTCGAAATCCGCTCTAGTGGCGTCTTCAGCTGTAAACCTAACCTTAAATCCGTGATCCTTGGCATATTCAACAGCTTTGACAGCTACTTCAATAGCTTTCTCCCTGGTCATCTTCATCGATCTAAGCTTCTCTTCAGTCGCTCCAAGAAATATAGCAACTCTATCTACATCGCATTTAATAGCTGCATCTACATCTGCTATCACCGCTCGACAATGCGCTAAAACCTCAGCTCTCAAGCCCTCCTTGGCAATCAACTTGACAGCTTCAAAAACGTCTGGCGAGACGTTGGGATGCCCAGCTTCGATCATGTGAACCCCAACCTCATCAAGCTTCCTAGCAATCTCAAGCTTCTCCTCAATGCTAAACGAAACACCTGGCGTCTGCTCACCTTCGCGAAGCGTAGTATCAAGTATTAACACCTTCAAGTTAAACACCTTCTCCTTTTCGAAAAAAGAAAGAGCTAATATATTTTTCGAAAAGAAGTTTTCTAAAAACGTAAAAATGTGAAGGAAAAGGTGCTTTTTTCGTACCTAAGCTAAAAATGTTGAGATTTAGAGCTTAACTCGCTAAAACTTGCCAATCAATTAAAGTCTCTCAGGTCTAGCACCCATTCTCTGAAGTTTTTCGATCTCTTCATCCACGTGCCTAAGGTAACTGCTGAGAAGGCTTGAAAGCTTTTTCACATCTACGTACGTGAAGTTAAACTTCTTCACTTCCTTCCCATCTAAGCTGAACATGTACAAGGTCAGGTCAGGCAAAAGCTTGCCGACAGTCTCCCATATCGCTAAAACGTAGTAGTTGCCTACTCTAGCTAAGACATGGTTTTTAGTGCTATCAACAAGCTCAGCTATGTAGCGCTTTTGAGCTATATCCTCAATTGAAATTCCTACATGATCTTCGCCTCTATTTTCAACCAAAAAGCTCACCAAGCCTCTGAAACATGTTTTTTAAGGATAAAGCGTTTAAAAACGTTTGCGTAGCTAAAAAGCACATTTAAATACGCTTGTTAGAAG
>QMQV01000100.1 GCA_003649085.1 Thermoproteota archaeon | reverse complement strand
CCAACTCCTCAGGCTTAAGAAGCCCCCTATACAGCAGCTCGAAAATCCAAGCAGCCGTATTGCCAAACTCTATGGCGTCAAAGCCCATAGCGTCGACCAAGCTTAAGACCTCGACGGCAGCTTTAAAGTCCAACACCCCGACGTTAGCCGCGCTCGCAGCATAAGGCTCGTAGTCGACCTTGTGCTCTCCATACATCTTCTTGCAGACAGCTGGGCAAGGCTCAAGACAAGGCCTCCAGCTCTTCTTAGCGATAACCTCCTCGTTAAACGGAGCTACAAAATGCCTGTTAATAACCTCCTCAAAAAACCTCTTACGCTCCTCACTACTCCAAGAAGCGGAACACCAGTTAAAACACGGGTTTAAGCCATCGTAGTAAGCGTAGTTATTGCCAAAAGTCCCCCCACTATTAGTTGAAGGGTCAAACCTATACTTCGTAGTAGCGTGGTAAGCCACGTCAGCAAACCTCTTACCAGCTAACCTGTTGAAGACGTCGTCGATCACGCTCACGTTAGATAAGTCAGCTTTAGGAAAGCGGGGAGCCTTAACGTAGTCGCCGCCGAAAACCAAGCCGACAACCCCATGCGCCCTGTACATAGCGGAGCCGGGAGCCCCCCTAGCAGCGAAGCTTATTGGAGCGCCATCGAGCACAGCAGACTTCGAGGCGTAGACAGCAATAGCCCCCAAGTTGGTGAAAACAGCAGCTGGGCCGACAGCCGCGATGCTAAAAGGAGAGCTGCCAAACCAGCCACAAAACTCCTCAGCTATAAAGCGGGCAAAAGCAGGGAAGCCCACAAACCCCCTAAACCCCTTAAACACCGAGACAAGCTTATCAAAAGCAACCTCCTCAAAACGCACCTCGACGCCGCCATCACCCTTGCCCTTGAACATCAAGACGAGGGGCACATCAGACTTCCCCACGACAGCCACAAAGTCCACGCCGACGCGCCTAAACACGTAGCAAGCCCCGCCCATCGTAGATAGGAAAAACCCGCCCCAGAGAGGAGACCTAAAGGTAAACACCATCCTCCTAGTGCCTGAAAGCTCGCTCCAAGCAAGCTTGCCCATACCAAAGCAAAGCGCGTTGCGGCCATCGTCTACAGGCACCTCAAAGCTCCTAAACCTCTCCAAGTGGCAGTAAAGACCCCAATCAACAGGTCCAAACAAGTCCCCGCGATCAAACTCCTCAACCCAAAACTCCCGCCTCCCCACATCGACGAACAACGCCCTCGACAACACAGCCCAACACCAAGCCTAAAACTCTGAAAACAAGAGCTTAAAACCCTTCCCAAAAAGCCAATCAAAAACAAAAGGAGAAGCTCAGACCGGGAGTAAAACACGTCATCACCGCTCAGGCCTGGCCACACTCATCAACGCTAAAAACAAATCAGCAAAAACCACGATATAAACCAAACACATCAAAGCAGCGGAGGAAATAGTAAAATACACTGTCGAGGAGCCGAAGACATGAGCCAAGAACTACAAAAAGCAGTACAAGCCCTGACATCCAGCTACAAAATCCACGCCATAATACTCTTCGGCTCAAGAGCGAGAGGCGACCACAAGCCGTGGAGCGACTACGACCTACTAATCATAGGGGAATTCGACAAGCCATTCCTAGACAGGATAGGCGACGTGTTGAAGACCTTGGAGGAAATAAAGCTGCCAATCGAGCCATTCCCATACACGCCGAGGGAAGCACAAGACATGCTCAAAAAAGCAAACCCAACAATAGTAAACGCCCTAGAAGAAGGAAAACCACTATACACAAGCCAAACCTACCAAAAACTAGTAAAACAGCTACAAGAGCTCAAGCGAAAAGGGCTGAAGAAGACGACGACCACGATAACCATGCCGAGAGAAAAAGAAAGCTAACCCCTAACAGCCCTAACAAGCCTCCTAACCCTCTCAACATCGACAGGAGCCCACAAATCGCCACCCCTAAAGTAGCTGCCGACAATCACCCCATCAGCAACCCCCAAATACTCCCTCACGTTCTCAGCGCTAACACCACTGCCAACAAAGACAGGGGCGCCACAAGCCTCCTTAACCAGCCTAACATCGCCTAAGTCAGCCTCCAAGCCAGTAGCCCTGCCAGTAACAACGAGGGCGTCAGCCCTACCCCTATGAAAAGTATCGCGGGCAACAAGCTTCAAATCCTGCAAACCAAGAGGAAACGCGTGTTTAACAAAAACATCCGCGAAAACCCTCACATCACAGCCCAAAAACCTCCTAAGCCTCAAAACCCTATACGCCTCACCCTCAATAACGCCTTGATCAGTAACCATAGCCCCACACCACACATTAACCCTAATAAACCTAGCACCAACACCACACGCAATAGACATAGCCGACACGCCATCATTACGAAGAACACTAACACCAACAGGCACATTCACGCTGCGCACAACCTCCCTAACAACCACAGCCAACTGAGCAACAACACACCGAGGAACCCTCCTAGGGTAATACGGGTAATCATGGAAGTTCTCCACAATAACGCCGTCAACACCACCCTCCACCAAAGCCACAGCATCCCTAACAGCCAAGTCAACAACCTTCTCGAAATCCCCACCATAAAGCAAAGAGCCAATCAAAGGCTTAACGTGAACAACACCAATAACCGCCTTATCAACATCAAACAGCCCAGCCAACAAACAAACCACCAAAAACAATAAAGACAACAAAACTTAAAAAACACTAAACCAAAACAAACACTGCCGAGCCCCGGTCGTATAGTCCGGACCAGTATGCAGGCCTGTCGGAGACTCGTACCTCTGCAGAAAGCCTGCGACCCGGGTTCAAATCCCGGCCGGGGCGTTATTCATACTAATTTTTACGAAATTCGTACTCATTCCTCGCCACAAAACGATAACTATTCAATATTAATCCTCTAATTCATGTTTAAGCTCCACGTGTACAAAACCGTCCTCTATACGGTAATCCTTTACTTCAGGCTCCTCTTCGAGTGCGCTAGTTTCCAGCATGTATCCAAGTATTCTGCTCGTCGTTTTCAGGTATTTCAACAACGCTTCTATGGTCTCGACTTCTATTCTATAATAATCCTCTATGAGATCTATACCGAAAGTTAGGTTATCTTCCTGGAATACCAACGTTATTGTTATAGGACCATGTGATGGTATGATTGGTTTGTCTCTGACTTCCTTAGGCAGTTTTTGTCGTATCCTATTTTCAAACTCTTCCCTAGCCTTATTTACTTCTTGGAAAACTTCATCTAAACTTTTCAACAACCTATCAGGTAATCGCCATTGGTAATTTTCTCTTAATCCAAAGTCTATTACAGACTCTGATCTGAACATATCAGCATAAACCATTATAGCCTTTTCTAACTCTTCCTCACTACTTATCATCGTGAAGCATGTCACGTAATATAAAAAGTCTTCACATGGTGGTAAAGGTAGACGCAATTTAAACGTTATAAACATGAATAATGGCTTGAAACCCCTATTAAGTAAAGTTGTTGAAGCCTTCTTCACCTCTCCCAATACATAGTCCAGATCATAAACCATCAACTTTCACCTAAAGCCCATCGTTTTATTTCGTTTAAAACTCTTTGATGATCAGTTCTATAGGATGTGAATCCATGTAAGAATAGCTTTCTTAAGTTATCAACTCTTGAAACCACAAGCCTATAATATAACTCGCCTCTCCTTTTATCGTATTCGGGCTTTCGGAAATGGCTTTCCGCGCCGAGATGTGTTTCTAAGAGTCGTTTTATACCATGTAAAGCATTAAGAGAGCACGATTTGAATATTATTTCCCTCGTCCCTTTACGCGGTCTGTAATCATAGCTTCCATCACATGAGTAGTAAAAGCTTAGAAATTCGATGGCAGCTTCACGATCTAAATACTCCAATGGCACCACCCAATATTTTGCACCGCGTTTTTTACAGTATTTGTACACATCTTCGACTATCGACTGTCTAGTTACCTTCACGTGAGCTACAGGTTTTCCCTTTCTATAGTCGTACAAAATGCTGGGTTTGCGTATTCCATACACTTTTTCAAGAGCTTCAATGTACATTTTTAAGAGATTATCGTCAGAGTTTATGAACTTCATTTCAAATGTCCCCTTCGTCGACAATGACCCATCGCCACATACTCCCGCTATGAGCCTTGCTTTATGGATTGACAAGATCTCCCTATGTCTCTGCGGAGTCACCTCCAATAACATGCCCATATTTTTAGCCAATAACACTCTATCCTCTTTAATGATGGCTTTAGGATATGTTCCTAATTCCTTGCTATCCTTAATCAATCGCCAACCTTGTGCAGTTTTCAGTATTATGTACGATCCTATCCTTAGAGTGTCTTCGTCCACTTTTCTGATTAAGCTCTCTTTTTCAAGATATTCAATCAGTTTTTTATTAGATGAGACAGAAAGAGTTTTTCCGCCTTTATGAGATTTAAACCTCATTCCTATCACCCCCCTTTCTCCAGCCTCCTTTGGAGATGGAGGCTTGTGGAGAGGGGTTTGTGTGGAGAAGTAGGTGGTGTGGTCTTCTGCGCTGGTTTGGAGAAGAAGGGTTTGAGCTGGATGATAGGTGGTTTCTTCTCTATAATGGCTTGTCAGCTGCTGTGGGGGATGGTTTGAGAAGTAGCTGGTTTTCTTGTTTTACATGCCTCTGTTATGGTTTTTCTATGCTCGGGGGCTGTGGTGTATGCCCCTTTTATAAGTTTTAAATTGTGGGTTTATGGTTGTGGGGCATGTTTGGGGCATGGGCATGCCCCTGGCT
>QMQV01000099.1 GCA_003649085.1 Thermoproteota archaeon | reverse complement strand
TCTATTACAATACCATTCTTAATATGGAGCATGTGATGCATTAAAATCACCCCTTCAACTCCTCAACTTTTTTTAGCAATTCCTCAAGTATCTTCTCATCGCTCCAGTACTGAGTGTCCACAAGTTTCTTCACTCGGAGTGGTATACAATCCATCCTGTACGCTGTTCCTTCTGCCTCGATGCCCGCTACCGCCGCTGGTATAACTACATTAGCAACCAGTGTTGTCATGTTCGGAAATGGATCAATTTGAATGACAGGTATCTCCTTCAAATGTTTAACCGCTGCCTTCGGGAAGTGTGCTACAGGGTCAGAAGCTATGACTAGAGCAGCATCACAATCCTTTCTTTTCAGAACTTCTACAGCTGTAAACTCGTTAGGGAAGAATCTTGGATATCCCCTACTGAAATCTATCGCGTACTGATATCCTACCTCCCATGTCGGAACTTCACCTGCTCCGACAACATTGTAGTGTCCCCTCATTGGCCAGATTACCCACCTAGTCTTTCTATTTAGGAGTTGTATCAATTTGACTGCATTTTCAATGCCTCTATCTCTTCCTCTTGACTGAGTTAGCCCCAATCCATAGAATACTACTCCGTACTTTGCGTTCACCATTATTTCGGCAAGCTCCATCAATTTCTCCTTGCTAACACCGCCAACTTCCTCCGGTACAACGTCTGCTTCTCCCTTAATTATAGCTCTCAATGCTGATAAGATTGAGTAGTCGTAACCCGGCTTTACTTGCACAAAAATGTCAGCTAGCCTAGCAGTTTTTGTTGGCCTCACATCTACAACTATCACTTTCCTTTGCTTTCTATCTTTAATGAGTAGACCTTTTGCTGAGATTGAGTACCTTACTCCATGCCTTGGATGCGCTTCCATTGGATTGCTCCCCCAAAACACAACCACGTCAGCTCTGTTCTTTATAGCACCCAAAGTTCCACCAGGCAATCCCTCTTCTATAACGGCCAACGTACCAGGAGCGTGACATACGCTAGCGCATTGATCGTACACACCCCTAACCTTTTCCGTCAAGATTACACCAAGTCTTATCGCTTCGTTAACAGTTGAAGCCCATCCATATAGGAGCGGTTTTCTAGCGTTTACAAGAATTTCTGCGGCTTTTTCAATTGCCTCCTCATAACTTACTTCCTTTCCATCAATCATCGGAGCTTTTATTCTCTCTTTCTTTGAGAATTTGCTGCTTCCAAGTTTGCAGAATTTCTTACCCTTAAATTTGGTTACATCAAATTGCACATCATCGCAAAGATTACCGCAGAATGTACATACTGCTGGCTTAATTTCCTCCCCCATTATATCGCCTCCAAAAGTTCTTTAACACTTTTAACATCCTCCTCCGTCTTTTCAATAACTGCTTTGACACCCTTAAACTGTGGCATTCCCGTTCCATCAGTTGATGGATCTATGACCTGATTTGCATAAGGCCCCATAGGGATGAACGCTATACCTTTAGGCAAGTCTCCCTTTTTGGCGAACACGACAACTTCTCCAAATTCCGTCTTTACTTTAACTTTGTCCCCTTCCTGCAATCCAAGAGCCTTATAGTCATCTTCACTGAGTTCTATGTAACTTACAGCTTTAAAGTACTCTTCAGTTAATTTCTCTTCAACAGTTGCTCCTTGATCAAGAGTTCTCCCGCTCACTATTTCAACTTCTATCATATTCTCACCAGAAATATTTTGATAAGCGTATCTACCAGCATATTTAACCGTTCCTTTTTTCGATATGTTTAGCATTACATATCGATATTAATATTTAAGTTTAACTTCGTTGTTACTAAGCCCCTTACGAAAAGCGAGATAAAGCAGGCTGAGGAAGTTTAGCAGTAAATCCTACATAAGATTGCCCTGTACTCCGCTGCTACTGTAAGGTAGTCTAGGGTTCGAGGTTACGCCCATGGGTACCTCCGCATAGAAGGTTGAAAGCTGAGTTAAGTGCTATTGATAGTCAAGAAGCTCCGTCCGTAAGTGGTTCAATCCCAAAACTTTCTCGTTCTTACATAATTTTTCTCCGCCTCAAGTAATGCCTTAAAGAAGTCTTTGTCATTCAAATAATGCCTTGAAAGAATCCTTGCTGCCACTTCAGCACCAACACCGTATGCGTTTAAAGCGTAAACAGCTTTTTTTCCGTAGCTTGCAACCAAGTTTGCTATTCTGAAGAGCTCTTCCTTCTTAAAGTCAGTGATTCTCCTTCTATTATTAAACACTGCAACCATTCTTGATTTACACTTTATACACTCTAACCTACCAAGTTGCTCAACCGTTGAGGTGTAACTGGCACCACAGTTAAGGCAATATATTCTGCAAATCTCTTTCTCTAGTCTCCTCCTAAAAGCTTCTAAAATAGCTTCAGTTGGTCTTGACATTAAAATATCGAAACTTCGTTGTCGTGAAACGATAGAAACCGGACTGAATTCATTATACACTGAATACGTTAGTCCATCTCCAAAACCTTCGAAAATCTCCTTAGCTCTTTCAACGTCCATCTTTTCCAAGAAGATCTCCCTTAACGCTTCCTTATATATTGGCGTGTCTCTTAGTCTGATTACAAGGTTTTTTAAGTTCATTCTACTTAGATCTTCATCCTTGCTTATCAATCCAAACTTCCTTGCAGAATTGATTATCTTCCACTGCATCAATTTTGTCTCGATCAAAGATCTCTCGGCAAGGTGTTCAACATACTCTGGTTCAACGGATTCAAATACCTCTACCACATCGTTTGCTTTAGCCGGATAAAGTTTAATTCTATAAGGATCTACTTCTATTGATACATTCCTCCCTTTTTTCGCAGAAAGTAGCAGCGCAATTATTCTTCCTATAGTTTCATTGACTCTATGCCCAAAGCAAGCATTCACAATGGTCATGCCTTCAGAAGATTCGAATGTAAGGTGGTTATCTGTAGGAACAGCAAAACCCCTTACGATCTGATCATTTATCACTCTTACAACTTCTTTGCATGCTTCTTCATTAGTTTTAAATTCACTCATAAGAATTTTTACGGGATTTCCCCCACTTCTTATCAATCCAGCTATCCACATTCTTATCTTTCCAACGTCTTGGGAAACTTCGAAAGGTACTGGGATTTCTTCGCCAACCCATGAGGGGATTACGCCTTCTGCTTGATAAGGTTCAACTCTAACAACTTCATCAACACTCACAACTTTCCACAACTCTCCTTTCATTGCAAATACTTCACCGCTAAATGTCGATAGGAAGCTCTCATCCAGATTTCCGATCGTTCTTCCGGTCGTTATATCTATAACCCTATGATGTTTCTCATCTGGTATCATTGAAATGTTGTCGTAAAAATATCTCCTCGTTTTCCTCCTTATTGCTATCTCTTCATCATCATAGAAAATTAAGCCAATTTCAGCAAGGAATTTGCATATCTCATCAAACTCATCAAAAGATAGATTTCTGTATGGATATGATCTTTTAATTATTGTATATGCTCTACGTACGTCAATTCTACCATACTCCATTGCTATCGCTGCAATTTGATTTGCAAGAACGTCAAGACTTCCGATGTGGGCTTTAATCTCCTCAAGTTTTCCTTCCTCAGCCCTCTTAACTATAGCCCACGATTCAAGTATCTCGTCAAATGTGCTGGCAATTATGTACCCCTTCGAGATTCTACCAAATTTGTGACCGCTTCTTCCAACCCTCTGAATTAACCTTAAAACCTGTCTAGGACTGTTGTACTGAAGAACTACATCGACATGACCTATATCTATTCCAAGTTCCATTGATGATGTACATATTATGGCCTTCAGTTTGCCTTTTGCAAACTTTTCTTCAGCATCAACTCTCGCCTCTCTAGAAAGACTTCCGTGATGAACTTCCACATTTGTTATCCTTTTAAGATGTACTCCCAAGGCTTCTGCTGTCTGACGTGTGTTTACAAAAATTAGGGCAGAATTGTGAGAATCAATTATTTTCTTCATTTCATATAATTCAGCAATAAAGTCTTCAGTTAGTGGTGAGTCAAAAAATTTTTCTTCGACTTTTTTGGGTTTTATAACCGTAAATTCGTAATCTTTTGGAAGTTTTGCCTCAAAAATTTCCATCTTGCCAAACAACGCTGCAATTTTTTCCGGATTATGAAGTGTTGCAGAAAGAGCGACTATTTGAAAATCCGTAATTTCCTTAAGCCTTTCAAGTGCTACGCTTAGCTGAATTCCCCTTTCGCTGTCTGCGATTTCATGAACCTCATCAACAACAACATATTTGACGTTTTCCAAAGCTTTTCTAAGTCTTTTTCCTAAAAAGAGGATCTGAAAAGTTTCTGGAGTTGTTATAAGCACCTCTGGTGGTTTTTTAGATTGCTTGACTCTTTCGCTTTCTGTCGTGTCACCATGCCTTACGTCTATTGAAATTTCCAAGAGTTCTGCTAGTTTCTTTAGTCTCCTTAACATATCTCTATTTAGTGCCCTCAATGGAGTAATGTACAAAAGTTTAATACCTTTTTTATCTTTTTCTTTTAATATTTTTTGAAAAATTGGAAGTATCGCGGCCTCGGTCTTACCACTACCGGTAGGTGCTATTATTAACAGATTTCTACCCTCAATTATCCTTTTAAATGTCTCTACTTGAAATTCACTCAACTTCTCTATTCCTACCTTTCTTAATGCCTCGACAATTCTTTTATCCATCGCAGAACATTTGTTTGTTTATTCAAAATTTAAGTTTTGCGAGGGGACTACCACCTTTACGGATTGGGCTTCCCGCTTCACCGAGGGAACTTGCCCCTCGATCACAC
>QMQV01000098.1 GCA_003649085.1 Thermoproteota archaeon | reverse complement strand
GTACCTGACTCTGTCTTTATCGTGAACGACTTCTTGTAGTCGCCGAACTTCACTCTGACGGTATCACCGCTTACAACAGTCGTGTTCATGCCCTCAAGGCTTAACTTAGCTTCAAACTCGTTGGAGGACGACTCCTTGAAGAAGTCTAAGCCTGTTGAGTTGAGTGCGACTGCAGTTTCAATGGCAGTACCCGGGTTGACTGTTACGGTGATTGGTGTGTAGTCATTGACAAATACGTAGTCATTAACTGTTGGGTCAAAGTTGTAGTCTGAATCTGTTAACGTGATGTATACCCTACCTTTTGGTGGATATTCTGTACGATCATAGCTGATGCTCGTGGCCATATCATCATATAGTATCGTAGCTGATGTTGAGTACGCATCTTCCGCGTCAGTGTACTTAACGACTAGCTTGTCTCCTTCTGACAGTGGTAATAGTAAGATGCTTGGCCACATGAAGTAGTCAGCAGCCCCTACAAATGCTCTTGAAGCATTAATGTCATATTTGATTGGCATTAAACCTGAGCCGTTAATTACCTTATAGCCTTCAGGTATCGTCACAACAGTTTCGTTACTTGGATGTGCTGTAATTATTAGAGGAGACTCGTCAACGAACCATACTTTATCTGTGCTTACAAGCGTGTAGTTCACGAGCACTGTAAATCCCGTGGGAGTTGAGGCGTTGTAAAGCAGAACAGCTACATAAGGCGCGGTAAGCCCTGTTTTGGTTGTATTTGCTTCGAATACGTACGTCAAGTTGCCATAGTCTATCGGAGCGGAAACATTGAAGTCACCTGCAAATTCTGAGTTAGTGCTGTTGTGAAAGGCATATGCTTGCAAGCCTACTCCAGCTACCCATGTGGCGTTAATGAGTAGGTCAAAGTCAGCGTCGTCGTCATAACCGTACAGGAGTATTGCTTTGTGTGGTGAATCTAATGGATATGTCCAGTTTAATAGCTTAGCTTTTGGCGAATCATACTTATAGGTCATGTTAAGATCGTAGGTATAAGCAGCGTAACCAGGTGGAACAGATGGTGAGACAGCTGTGAAGTTGTAGTCGCATTCAGAGTAGCTTGGCGTCGAATCTGGATCAATATCTATGCAGAATTCTAGGTTGCCGCCCCACGTAGCATTGTAAACTAGCATATCCACCTTCTCTGGATGGTTTGCAATTGTCGCATTGTCGAAGTTAACAGATGTCGCGTAATCAGCATACAAGTCTACGTATATTGCAGTTAAGCCAGTTGGTGTAGTGAGGTTAACTACGTAGTCTAAAATGCCATCGTTGTCTATATCTTGCAAAACACCCAGCTCAGTCGTAGTCCAGTTAGCTTTAGCAGCAGCTATTGCCTTTACAGCATACTTGTAGGCATCGTTTAGCTCAGATTCCGCATCCTCAATAGCTTTAGCAACCTTGTATTGCAATGGATAGATCATTGTTCTGCCAGCTGTTGCGTTAGCAGCAATATATATTACATATTCCCCTGCTGTTGTATATGTTGCATATTTAGTTAGGTTTGCTATGATTCTTGTGCCATCTTTCCAAAGCTCCCAGGTATCTGTGCTTACCCCGTCTGGGTCATATACTGCTATCTTGATTACTGAGAAACCGTAGAATTGTGTTGTTGAGACTCTTAGTTCTCCCGGCCTTGTTGTCGCTAGTGTGGGTTGTGTTGGAAATGCTGTTGCTAGGATGCTTATTGCGAATATTGCTATCAATATTGTTGGGATTAGTTTTTTATTCATAGATACCCTCCTGTAACCTACCCAGAGCTAGACTGTTTTAGGTTGTGGTTTCTAATGCTTATATAACGCTGCTGTTGTTTTTTGAAAACAAAAGACAACAAATGTTTTCTACTTCTTTAAGTTTATGGTTGCTAATCCTGCTACGAGCTCCTTGGATGTTATTGAAAGCCCTAGTGATTTGCTTAGTCCTTCTATGAAGCTTGATATTGCCTTGATGTTCTTTTCATCTCTTATTGAGGTTACGAGGGTTATTGATAGGTTTTCTGAATGTGTTGTTATTGACAGGTCTGTTATGTTCCATAGTATGGATTGAATGGCATTTTTGAGGAGCTCTTCTGGCGTTTTACCTGGGTGTTTTATTGATAGGTATTTTCCGCAGAGCATCCCGAGCGATTTAAACTCGCTTTCAACGTTGTCTTCTCCCATTGAAGATAGGGCTAGGGCTAGTATGTGGCTTGGAGCTGGCGTAAAGTTGAGCTCTTTGAGCATTTTAACTGTGCGATATGCTTCAACAGCTTCTTTAAGCGAGAAACCTGATTTTTCTCCTTCAACTGCTTGTTTGAGTATTTCGCTTACATAGCTGAATAAGGTCATGCCCTTGTTTTTAGCTATTTCCGCGACTTCATCGGCTACCGATGCTTGTACAGCAAGGTATTTTCTCCTAGGCTTTGCGCTATTGCTTCTTTGTGAAGTCAAGCGATATCACCCCTCGGTAAACTTCCCTTCCATTCAGGGCATAGCCTAGAGCGCTCACCATGCCTTCTAAGAAGGAGGCTAAGAGCTCGCTTCGCTCAATGGAGTGCGTCGGCGAGATGCACCTTATCTTGATAGATGGCCCATCGCAGTTTATGTAAAGCTCTGATACGTCCCACATGTACATGGGCAATACGGACTTTAAGGTCTCTTCAGCGCTACACTCTAGGCTTTTAGCAGCTAGGTATTTTCCAACCCATTGACCTGCCTCGAAAGCGACTTTTTTCAAGTCTTCGCTGTTATCTGGATACACCTTGCTTAGCAGGTATTGAAACAACTCCCCAGGGAGTATTACAGCACCTGACTTCCTAAGCGTATTGGCTAGAAAGTAGAAATCCACCAGATCCTTCATGGAGCCGCCTGACTCCAGAACTCGAAGGGATTCGTCGAGGATTTTAGCTATGTAAATCGATGGAGATTCATTGCTTTTAGCCGCGAGAGAATATAGCTTCCTGACAATTGATGAAGGTATTAAGACGAGCTTCTTATCTTCACGCTCGATGTTTTTTGATGTTGGCAAACACTAACACCTGCTGTTTTAAAAAGATAACAAGTGTAATCTATTGACTTCAAGGTATTTAAGTTTACTTCGCCTTGCCTCCATCTCTATACATGTCTTTTTCGTAGTTTTTGAGAAGTTCTTCAAGCTTATCGCATATCTGCTGTAGCTCAATGCTAGCTTTTGATATTGAAGAAGCAAGCTCAGATGTGGCGAGAGTCTCTCCGCTTATTTCATTGCTAGCCTCTCTAAGCGAAGATAGCGTCTTCCTCAAGCTAATTAGAACGTCGTTTAGGAGCTTATCTAGTTCGTTTTCAATCTCGCTCAACTACATTCTCCTCCACGAGAAGACGAAGTAGTTTACCTTGTCTCCGCTTATGGTAGCTATGACGAACTTCTTCTTAACAGTATGCGAGAGCCTGCCAGCTCTCACGATCTCTATGGGGTCTAGCTTAGCACTGCTTGGCACTACGTGTACGATGAAGGGAGCGTGATCAATTCCAGGACCATATTGGTAAACTGCAAAGTCTGCTCCAAACTTCATACCTGGCTTTACGACATAGCCTCTATCCCTTAAATCCTTGTAAACTAGGTATAGGTCGTTGAAGAGCCTGTAACTTTCTTCAGCTAGCTTCTTGAGCTCTTCAACGGGCATTTCCCTACCATCTTCCCTTAATACTTTGAGAACGCCTTTTTCAAGAAGGTATAGAGCCTCGGTTAAAGATAGCTCTAAAGGGGAAGTCACGTCTTCGGCTGACTTGGGCTTTTTGACGTTAATGGGCTTTCCATAAAATCCCTCTTTATATAACTGCCTAGCTTGTTTTTCATCCCATACCACTATTCTTGAACCAGTTAAGTGAGCCTCATATTTTTGCAAGGCCTTTTCATCCACCATAATTTTTTAAGACAGTAGTTACACATTTCTGCTTTAAATGTTAAGCTGAGGAGTTTCATTGAAGTAGAGAACGAGGCTTTGAGGCTGCAGAGCTTTGCCTTTAGCGCGGCTACCTAAGGTTTTGCTGGTAATGTTGCCAGTCGGCATAGTGATCTTCGCTATTTACCTCTATTTCTCAGGCTTCTGGGATGTGCTAAAGGTTATTCTCACGGCAAACCCCCTTTACATGTTGGTAGCCTTAGCTATTGACACGTTTTGCATAATATTGTTTGCTGAAGCGTGGGTGTTATTGGTCAATAGCGGTAAGAGAAAGCTTAGCTTTAAGGAGGGCTTCGAGATAATATTAGCTAGTATTTTTGGTGATTTAGTTGTCCCAACAGCCTCTTTTTCAGGCGAAGTCTTGAGAATTGGCTTAACATCTAAGAGAGGTAATTTGCCTGCAAGCGAAGTTTCAGCTACGGTTTTGCTTCATAGGCTTCTTCACGGGCTAACCTTTAGCTTAGCGTTGGGAATTGGCATTATTGCTGTGTTAATTACTAAGGCTTTAACGTTAGCTGTTTTAGAAGCTTTTATCTTTGTTGGTATCGTTGTCCTAGCTTTAAGCGTACTTGGGCTTTATGGGCTTTTTAACGTGTGGAAGTTCCACAGACCCGTTGAGGTTCTATTGTTGAAGATTGAAAGTCTTTATAAGAGGTTTAATAAAGGGCACGATGTAGATACGGCTAAAGCTAAGCTTAGAGAAGCTTTTGAAAACTTTAGCACAGCAATTATGGTGGCTGATGACCGCGTAATAGCTTTCTCAGCTTTTCTACTAGCAGCTAGGTGGTTTATCGTAGCTTTGGTCCCATATGTAATTTTCATGTCCTTAGACTACCCAATATCCTATTGGATCGTGTTCTTAGTGTGCATAGTTGTAAGCT
>QMQV01000097.1 GCA_003649085.1 Thermoproteota archaeon | reverse complement strand
CTCTTATTGTCTTTCTTATTGCTTGTTGGCTGTTGTATTTGGGTTTCGCGCGCGCTGTTATTTTTCTCCGAAAATTCCCTTTATAAGTTGAAAAGGATTATGGATAGGTATAATTATTAAATGCAAGGGTTAAGATGTGTCGTTCCAGTTTACCTTTTAAGGATCTTTAACGTCCTTTTCTTGTTTCCACCTTAAACATTTCAGCCCAACGCTTCCATTATTTCTTTTTCGCTTACAACCTCATCGCTGCTTTCAATGGCTTTCTTTTCGTTTTCTAGGGGCTCCTCGACGGGTATAAGCCTCTCAACCGGCCCCTTATACAACAGTTTATTTCCCTAAGCTCTTCTCTATCTCCTTAAGTAGCACCGCAACATCAGGCACCGCTAAAACCCAAATGGATCAAGCTTCTCATAGAGGATTTAAATTTTTCATCCCCAAGGAAACACGCTGTTTACAAATAATGACGCCACAGAGACGCCTTCGAATTTAGCTTTCCCTCGTTTGGCTTTGTGAGCTACTCCCTACTGAAGTAGGGAGCTTCCAGCGTTTAGGAGTGGCTTTACGCCATCTCCCTCATCTGCTGGTTTGGGGGGTTCACGGCTCCCCCGTCCCATGCGTCTCGTTAACGCATGGGCTATGTTTATTGCGGCATTTAAGTCTCGGTTGTAGGTTAGACCGCATCTTGGACATTTGAAGATTCTTCCTTTGGTTTGGGCAACATGCCCGCATTTATGGCATGTTTTAGAGGTGTTTTTGGTTTCCTTTTTTATTAGGTATTCTACTCCTATGCCTTGTAGGTTTGCCTTGTATTCTATGAGTGTTTGGAGCTTTCTGAAGGGTAGGCTGTGAAATCTCCTGTTAAGCCTTTTAGACTTGTTGAAGCTTCTGCGTATTCCGTTTAGGTTTTCCATTGCTATTACTGGTTTTGGAAACTGCTTGGCATAGGCTATTATCTGATTCGCAATGATGTGGAGTTGCTGGTTGACCTTATACCTCTCCCTACCTTTAAGCTCTTTAACCTTTTTGAGAAGCTTCTTTTCCTGAAGCTTTCTTCGGATATGGCCGTATAGTCCTCTTATTCGCTTGATTTCTTCTCCTCTCCAGAACTGCCCCTTCATGGACTTGCCAGGATTGCTTTTTGATATTGCTACTGCGACTGCTAAATTACGCTCGCCTCTATCTATGGCTATTACGGTTTCAGGCTCGTCGATCAGCTCCACAGTTTTGTTCAGTATGAAATGGGCGTACCACTCACCGTCACGCTTAACCATTTCAACTGTTGAAAAACGCCATTCTCCCTTAAAGGCATCCTCAATCCTCTCTTTTTGTTTTTCTCCGAAAACTATTGGCAGGCTAATCCTTCCTTTTCTGTTCAGGCTTAGCGTCAGCCAGTATGGTGTTAGAACGTTTGTCGTCTTGGAGAAGCTGCAGCACCTCTTATCGAAGCGTATGGATATCCTCTTAACCCTTAGAGCGCTATTGTCTTTCCATGCTTCTCGAAGCTCTTTAAGATTTCAACAGCTTTATCCCTTGCAGTCTGGATTAAAGCTGTGTTCAGGTTAAATAGCTGTTTAGCCTTTTCGTAGCAGTTTTCGTGTAGAAAACTCTTGGACTTAGAGTTAAAGCCGAGATACCACTTCACAAGCCTAAAGTATTCTTGAAGACACCTATTTAGGGCTAAAACCTTTCGCCTATTAGGCTTGAAAACCTTTGCTACAACCGTCACCTGAACATCCTTCTGCACGGGAACATCCCAAACCCCAATTTGGAGACTGAGCATTTAAGTTTACCGCAATTCATCTCCCCACTAAAGATGGGGAGTTTTCTTGCGGTAATTTGTATAACAGTTTAATATTTAGGTGTCTTGAAATTCGCGTGTGAAGAGCTTTGCTGGAAACATGCTGCTTGATGATAGGAGCCTTTATAATAGGCAGACGCTAGCTAGGTTTTTACACCTTCTTCCATGCTTTTCAGCGTTTCCTCGGCTTCTCTATTTGTGTCAACTGAGATGCCGTACCTTCTGAGTAGCTGGCCTCGAGGGCTATCATCAAAGTAGCCTAGCTGCCTCAGCCATTCCTCAACGCGGTTTCCTTGCTCGATCACGTCGATGAGGTAGGCTCGTTCTCGCTCGGTTAGTGCTCTGCCTAGGATTTTCTCCGCGTTCTTTAAGTAGCGTTTGGCAATCTCCCTGTTCTTGAGGGCTGGAAGCAGAGCCCAAATCGGAACGTGACTCCTCAAGTTTTCACCCCCTCCCAACACTCGATCATTTCCTAAACTTCTCATCAATAAACTTTGCTAGCGTCCGATTCGCTTGTGCAAGTCTGTAACGCACACGCCGCAACGCTTCGTGAAGCAGTCTCCCTAAGACTTCATAAAATGCTTGAGTCGCTGAACATTTCGACCGAACAGTTCCAAGGCTCTAGAGGAAGGGCTAGACCCCTAGGGGAGACCCTAACCCATAAGACCCCTAAGGGGTTCCCTAGGGGAAGCCAAGCCCAACCACAACCAGATTAGGTTGAAAGGAGGGGTCCCTAACCCCTTCCCAAGCCGCCCCTAAGGGGGCTCAAGGGGGTTTAACCCTACATCCCTAAGGGAGACCAGCCGATGAGGCTTCGGAGCAACCCCTTAGGCGAAACCCTAACCAAGGCAAATCCTTGGAGGGAGGCCTTAGGGAATCCCTAACCCCCTCTACTGGGTTACGATCTGTAATAACTATAGAAGGTAAGAGGGAAGGGGGGTCCAAGGAAGCCCTAAGGGCAAGGTTTGAAAGAGAGCTACTGGCCCAAGCCATCCCAATCATAAGATAGGTTATGCCTAACCCCTAAGGCGTTCCTCCGATACGACTATGCTAGATCTGAGCTTGGGTGCCAAGGGGTCTTGGAGGATTCATAAATGATCCCATAGAGGATTTTTGGCGCAGTCGAGGTTACAGGATTAGAGCCGTCAAGGAGATGGAGGTTACATGAGTGAAAAGAAAAGTGCTGGAAGGCTGTATGATTTGGTTGAAACGCGTAAGGTTGTGAAAAAGGTGAAGGATTCTTTAGATGATGTTATTGAGGAATAGGAGGGGATATAGAAAAATTGAAGTGGAGGAAAAGTCGAGAGACGAATGGTATGCTCCAGCAGGCGAAGTTGCTTGCAGTTCGATTAAAAATAGTTATGAATCATATACTTTGTTGTTTATCCCATATCTTTTATGAGTTTGTGCATTTCTATTAGGTGTTTGTACCACTTTACTGTTATGGTTCTTGGGTCTTTTGGGTTTAGTGTTCCTTCGGATAGTTTTTGCCAGATTTCTTTTGCTCCTTCAGCTATGCTGTGTTTTATCTCGTAACCGAGAACTTCCCTTATTTTGTCAAAGCTTACCCTGTAGCTTCTTTTGTCAGGATCCCCGTACCATTCGTATTTGAATTCTTGACCACATGCTTCTGCTACGGTTTTTGCCAGGTTAAATATCTGGATGTTCTGGTCGTTACTGCCAACGTTGAATGTTTGGCCGTTGACGAGTTCGGGCTCCGATTCCATAACTTTGATAAATGCTGTTGAGTGTCTCTGACGTGGACAAATGGTCTCCATTGGGTTCCGTCTCGCATGATTTTGAGCTTTCCGTTTTCGAATAGTGCCTTTACCGTTCCGTTTACTGCAAGATCGAATCGCATTCTATAACTGGCCGTAGACTGTTGTTTGTCTCGCGTGCCTCTACAAAATTGTACAGGATATCATTAAGTTCCAGACGCTTGAAAATCAATCTAAAAGCTGAGATTATCAGAAAAGCTTCCGCAAAGTTTGGGCAAAGCATCACGCTTCTTTAATAATTCATCTTTCATAATCACTACTGCCTGTTCTACTTCTAGGGGTTTGTTTTTCAGCGTATGCTGTGCTTTTTGAGTGTTTAGCGAGGAGTCTTTTGGTCTTTTTGCAGCCCATTTGAATTGGTCGGATGAGGCAGGGATTATTAGCCGTTCGTCTAGATTGAAGCTTTTGGCGATTAGCTTAGCGAAGTCATATCTGCTTATTCGTGTGGCTCCTGCAAGGTGGTAGGTTCCGGTTATTTTCCTCTCAACAACCTCTAGGATCATTTGGGCTAGGTTTGTGTTTAGGGTGGGGGAGTTCCATTGGTCGGTCACTATCTTTACTCTTTCCTTGTTTCCAAGTTTCTCCAGCAGCCATAGGGCGAAATTTACTTTTCCGGCCGCTGGCACTGATCCGTAGATGACGCTAGCCCTTGCAATGCAGAATTTGTCTGCTACTGCTTTCACTTTTTCTTCGCCTTTAAGTTTGGTTAGCCCGTAGTAGTTGATTGGGGATGGTTTATCCGTTTCTTTATACATTCCGGTTTCCCCGTCGAAGACGTAGTCCGTTGAAACGTAAACGAGAAAGGCGCCGTGTCTTCTGCATAATCTCGCTATGTTTCCAGTTCCTTCCACATTTATTTTCCAGGCAAGCTCTTTTTCTAGTTCGCATTTATCAACGTGGGTTAGGGCCGCCGCATGCACCACTGCTTCAGGCCTTATTTTTCTGAACGCTTTTTCAACGGCATCATCGTTTGAAACGTCGAGTCGAATGGGTCTTCCGTAGAGGGGTTCATGTGTATTGTAGGCTGAATAGACTTCGTAGTTCCTGCTTAGGGCTATTTCGCATAGTTTTGTGCCCAATAAACCGCTTGCACCAGTAATCAATATCCTCATCTACTACACCCAAGCCTCCATGGTGCTGGATGCAGTACTTCCTCGGTTGATAGGGGTTTCCACCACCATTCGTTGTTTTTGTACCAGTTGACTGTTGCTTCTAGTGCTTCTTTGAAGGAGAACCTTGGTTTCCAGCCGAGTTCCGTTCGGATTTTTGAGGAGTCAAGGCTGTATCTGATGTCATGCCCAGGCCGGTCTTCAACGAAAGTTATTAACTCTTCTGGCTTTTCCAGTATTTGAAGGAT
>QMQV01000096.1 GCA_003649085.1 Thermoproteota archaeon | reverse complement strand
TTCAATATACTTTGCTAAGCTCTTGAAAAGCGAATATTGTTGTTCAATTGTAAACCCGCAGCTTTCAGCTACATCAACGATAAAGACGATTATATCTGCTAAAAACTTCAAGGCGTTAAGCGCCTTTAACTCCTCCTTCTTCATTTTCTCTACAGGCTTTTCAAGAAGTCCAGGAGTATCTATAACTTGTATCCTCTCATCATCTAACTTTATATGACCGACTACGACCTCCTTCGTGGTAAAGGGATATTTCCCAATTAAAGGTTTAGCACTTGAAATCAAGCTGACTAATGTGGACTTTCCAACACCGGGGTAACCAGCCACGACAACTTTAACTTCATTAAAGTTTATGGTAGGCAAGTCCTTAAGCTCATCTCTAACTGCTTTAATTAGCTTAAGGTCATCGTTAATATCTCGTAAGAGCGAAGCGACTCTACCGTAAAAAGATCTTCGTAGTTTAGTGCACGTATCGGGAGTGTTGGCTTTCGAGATTTCCTCTCGTATTTGTACATAAATTTCCTTAATTAATCGCTGGGTCTTAGCAATGTTCTTTAAAGATTTTTTAACTTTATCTACACCTGTAGCTATTTCGACAAGTTCCCTATAAAATGGGTGTATTTTCTCAAGGCTAGGGAAACTTCTTAGCAGTTTACCTAGCCTACTCGAGATTACCTGATATACTATTGATACCCTAGCTTTTTCTCGAATTCTAGCCTTATCAATAGGAGCTGACTTCTTAGGAAATGTTACTTCAGCTTTCGAAGCCCTCCTAAAGGCTAAATCTATTAACTCCTCCACATTAGGTATCTCCACGATCTCAGCAAACGGCTGTTCGTTTGATGTCATCTCTTCCAAATAACCTCTCCTGTAGCTTTCAAGCGTATCTCAATAACCCTATGAAACGGTATAATCTTCTCTTCACCATCTTCAACGTATGTGAAAGCTCCCTTAGCCACATCCTTTATAGAAGCCCCATCGATATGCTTTACATCTCCTAAAGCCCCTCGATGTACAATCACGATTTCATACTTGTCTAAGCCCTCACCAGGTTTCCACCTCAACTTATTTAATACATCTCGAATTTTCATCCTGTTTACCACAGCTATATGCCAGGTAATCAAGTATTTAAGAGACTTCCCTATCTTCTCCAAGTGTAAGCTGGAGGCATAAAATTGTCTAGGGAATTTATCATAACAGGCGCTACTACTGTAGGCATAGTTTGCAAGGACGGCGTAGTGTTGGCATCTGAGAAACGCGTTTCCTATGGCTTTACGGTATTGAGTAAAGCTGGGAAGAAAGTTTATCCAATAACAGACTACTTAGGCGTTGCTTTCGCAGGTTTAGTGTCAGATATGTTGGCTATTGTGAGGACGTTAGCAGCAGAAGCCAAACTTTATGAGCTTGACCACGGCAGAAAAATGCCAGTAAACGCAGCTTCAAAGCTATTGGCAAACATCTTATTCTCCTCAAGGTATTATCCACTGCTAACCGAAACGATAATTGGTGGAGTAGACGATAAAGGACCAAGGCTATACGTATTAGATGCAGTAGGCTCTCTCATAGAGGATAAGTATGCTGCTCTTGGCACAGGAGCACAAGTTGCTATAGGAATTGTCGAGTCAAATTATAAAGAGGACATGGACGTTGAAGCAGGTAAGGAACTTGCCATTAAAGCTGTGAGAGCAGCTATAGAAAGAGACGCTGTATCTGGGGATGGTATAGACGTACTAACGATAACCGCTCAAGGAACAAAGGAGTACTTCATACCAATTAGATGACCTCATATTTTTCCTCTTCGTTAGCGTGCCCTCATATGGAGCTTCGCCACATTAGAGGGAATACGTACATAATCCCTGGTAGTCCAACAACCCTAGTGTATATTAATGGTTCTAACGCATGGGTTGTTGATCCTGGTCTTGAAGATAGCAGAGGGCTAGCTTTATGTAACTTATTAAAGAGCAAGGGACTAGCTTTAAAAGGGGTTATACTTACTCATAGTCATGCAGACCATATAGGAGCGCTGTCTAGCATACGTGCTTTCTCATATGCGCCGGAAGTCGAAGCTTGTCTAATTAAATCTAGAATTTTGCGACATTTAATAACATACGGCTATTATCAGCCAAAGTCACATCACATAGGACTTTTTGATGCTCCTGACATAAAAGTCGATAAAGCCTTTAAACCTGGGGAATGCATTGGACCGTTCAAGACGTTTCCACTAATAGGGCATTCTGTAAATCAGTGTGGTGTTGAAACTCCAGATCGAGTAGCTTATGTTGCAGATGCGCTTTTCGGAGACCAGTTAATAGAAAAAGTTGGAATACCCTTTTATTTAGATTATAGTAAAGCTATTGAGAGCATTGAGTTTATCGAACAGAATCTCATAGAAGACATAGTAATCGTTTCCCATGGGCCAATACTATGGGATAAGCAGAGGATACATAAGATAGTTGAGCTCAATTTGTCAAGACTTAGCATGTTAAAAGATTTGGTCTACAAAAGTCTTAGTGAAAAACCATTAAGCGTAGAGGAACTCACAATTAAGCTCCTAAAACTTTTACATGTAGATCCAACACCCTCTAACGTAGTGCTTTCGAGCCAAACAGTTAAGTCGATAATTATAGAGCTTGCTGATCAAGGGTATCTAAAGCCTGAAGTTATTGAAGAGAAAATCACGTGGCATAGCAAGATTACAAAAAGCCTTTAAGCTCTGGCTTATAACATATCGTGGGCCTCGGGGCGGCCCGGGTGTAACCTCCCTTAAAGGGGAGGTTACCGAAGGGTAGACTGGTTAACCCAGCGGCCTGTGGACCTATTGGCTGAAAGCCGCGGATCGCGGGTTCAAGTCCCGCCCCGGGCCCTCATAGGCAGTAAAGCTTAAACCTCTTCAACTTTAAAAAACGACTTGAAATAGGTGGGCCGGTAGTTTAGCCTGGCAAAATTCCCGGTTTGCAAGGCATTAGCCCAAAAGCCCGGGAGATCGCGGGTTCAAATCCCGCCCGGTCCACCAACCATTTTCAAGTGTAGTAAAGATGGTAAGAAATATTAAACGCCTCATCATCCCAATTTTAAGGTGCCTGATCTTGCCAAAGGAAGTATATTCGAAGGATGAATTCGTCAGCTTAATCGATAAAGCTATTGAGTGTAGAGTTAAGCGTTTAAGAGATTGTGTGAAAATTAAGCTTCGCACCAAGAAATATCTTTATACATACAAAGCTAAGCCTTCTGAAGCTGAGGAGTTGCTTAAAATGGTTAAGTGTCCGATCAAGGAGTTTTAATCCCTCAACGTAAAGTAACCATCTCTCCATTAGCTGGTGCAATAGCCTCAAAACCAACTTCTTCTTTAACCCAAGCTGCTAAACTTAGGCAGGCTTCCTCCTCTCCATGTACTACTAAAACCTTTGGATTTCCTGGTAACTTCCTTATTATCTCTTGAAGCTCTTTCTTACCGCAGTGTGAAGATAAGTCTATCCATTCTACTCTACACTTGACTTTCTTAAGCTTTCCATCAACTTCATAAACTCCTTCATCTAAAAGCCTCCTACCTGGAGTACCCTTTACTTGATAGCTAACTAAGACAACAGCATCATATTCGCTTTTAACTACCTTATCCATGTAGTATAATGCTGCTCCACCAGATAACATTCCAGCTGGCGTTACCACAACACAGGCTTCCTCTCTAATGCGCTTTCTTTCCTTTGCTCCCTTAACCCAATGAGCTTTCTTAAGCGCTTTTTTAAGTAGCTTGAACTCCCTAAACTCATTTGGATACTTCAACATGATTTTGGCAGCTGCTCTCGCCATACCGTCTAAGTATACTGGGTAATCAAATCCATATTTGTACAATATGCATAAAACTTCCTGTGCTCTACCAACTGAAAATGCTGGCACCAAAGCTAAGCCTTTGTTCTCGACAACTTCTGTTAAAACTTCAACTAACTTACGCTCACATTGCTTTCTATCTGGATGATCAACTAGTGCATAGGTCCCCTCAATAATAGCTAAATCAAGCTCTGGTAGCTCTATCTCAGCTCCTTTGAGTAACATGGTATCTATGGTGTTTATGTCACCTGAATACCATACACACTTACCTTGTCCCTTCACCAGAAGTGATAAACTTCCTGGTATATGCCCCGCATTAAGAAATGTCACTTCAAACGAGCGCACTTTTTTGGTTGTGTTATGCTTAGCTACTCGCACGTTTTCTAGCATCGTACTTAACTCCAATGTCTCATATGGTAGGTAATAGTGTGATAAGTTAATTAGATCACGTATTAAGATGTCAGTAAACTCTGCCGTTATTCTAGACATGTACACTGGAGGCTTCGACGATGTGAAAAATACTGGTACTGCTCCAGAATGATCTAAATGCGCATGTGTTACGAAAACTGCAGTAATTTCTTTAGGTGATACGTGTTGAGGAAACTCTGGTTTTCTCTCAGTAACCATAACTCCATAGTCCAACAATAGAGTACTTTCCTCATCCCTAACTAAGATAGCGGACCTGCCTACTTCTCTTCCTCCGCCTAAAACCTTTATCTGTAATGGCATGAATGAGCACCTTTCTTCTCAAGACCTTGCTAGCTATTTAACCTTGCTATATACTAGCCTCCACCTCCATAGTAATTTATTAAGCGGAATCTTCTTCACGTTTCTATGAGCTGTACTACTATGACCGTAACTTTTCACATAAGAAATGGCATAGAGAGCTTAAAAGGTTCAGTGCTAATTACAGGCTTTCATGGGCTTGGAGCTACCGGCTACATTTCTGTAAAACATATGGTCACCTCACTAAAGGCTGAGTTGATAGGCTACATAGAAACTCCAAATACCCCTCCTTTTGTGACCATGGACGACGAAAAGTTAACGCTCCCCTTTGAGATTTTTAGATATGGTAAGCTTGTCTTCGTATTGACGGAGATGCCTCCTCACCCAAGAGACAGATATGAGTTTTCAAAATCTTTAGCTGACTGGAGTATAGACAATGGTTTTTCATCAGCTTATTTAGTTGGAGGTCTAGATA
>QMQV01000095.1 GCA_003649085.1 Thermoproteota archaeon | reverse complement strand
TCATAGTAACGGAAGTAGATCCAGTCAAAGCGTTAAGAGCAGTTTTAGATGGCTTCGAAGTCATGCCAATGAAAAAAGCCGCGCAAATAGGAGATGTATTTGTAACAGCGACAGGTAACAAAGACGTGATTAGAAAAGAACATTTTGAAGTAATGAAGAGTGGAGCGATATTGGCAAACGCGGGACACTTCAACGTAGAAATCTCAATACCGGATCTAGAAGCCATGTCCGCAGGTAAAAGGAAGATACGCGAAAACGTTGAAGAATACACATTAAGAGACGGCAGAAAACTATACCTGCTCGCCGAAGGCAGGCTCGTGAACTTAGCTGCTGCTGAAGGCCATCCAAGCGAGGTCATGGACATGAGCTTCGCAAACCAAGCACTATGCGTAAAATATCTCGTCGAAAACAAGGGCAAGTTAAAGCCAGGGGTATACGATGTGCCAAAAGAAGTTGACGATCAAGTAGCTAAGTTAAAACTACAAACGCTTGGCGTAGAAATAGATGAGCTAACTCCTGAGCAAGTAAAGTATCTTAGAGGATGGGAGCTGGGCACAAGCTAGCTAAACATCTTAACCACTTTATAGTCCAAAATCAGCTTATTCAAATCAGCTAACGGTATCCTAGCGACGTGTTCAGAAGGAGAGACCTTAACAGTAGGCAAACCCCTTTCAACCCAGTACTTCATGGTCTTCTCGTTCAACTTAGGGTCATCTAAAACGGGGCTAAACAGATCCTTTACCAGCGACACAAGCCAATCAGCGTTTCTAAACACCTTCTTAGCGTCAGCCCTACTGCTCTCTTCAAAAGATAAAAAGCCCTCCAAAGACTCCACGTCCCTACCTTGAAGTTGCTCAACCCTCATCTTATGGAAGGCGATAGTTAGGTGGACGTAGTGTAGAAGCTCGTGAGCTAAGCAAGCGATTAAAAGCTGGTCGCTAGCATAAAGCAGTAGAGGGGCTGACAGCACTACGCTTAACCTAATTCTGTCGCCGAAATAATAAGGAGACGTGTAAGCATAGACAGGCGCCGTCGATAAGCTTTCCTTAAAGAACAAAATCTTTAGAACAGGCTCAACGACCGTAAGAGGATAGCTAAAGCCGCAAGCCTCCTCAACCTTAGCTAAACATTCCTCAGCTCTAACAACGTTGTTTAAGACATCGTTTAAGACATCTTCAGGTAAAATGCCCCTCCTATACGCGTCATAAACCTTAGAGAGGAGCAAAACCATAGCTTAAGACCTTCAAATAGGTAAATCAGACTCAAAGGCTTTAACCAAAAGCTTAACTAGGTTCTCGGCATCAGCCAAGGAGACAACTTCACTAAAGCTGTGCAAATACCTAGCTGGTAAAGACACGACGCCGGCTGGAACGCCTTGACGAGAAAGCTGGATAGCAGCCGCATCCGTAGTACCTCCCTCAACAACTTCAAGCTGATAAGGTATGTTGATGTCTTCAGCTAAGTTTACAAGCCACTGCCTAACCTTTGGATGAGCTATTAACCCCCCTCCAAGACCATCTCTCCTGCCATCAGCGACTAAGATAACAGGTCCAAAACCAACTTTCACAGGAGCCTCGTGAACAGCGATTTCAGGATGGTCCCCGGCGATAGTCGTGTCAATAGCTAAGCCCACATCAGGTTTAACAGAGTACGCTACAACAGTAGCCCCCCGCAAACCGACCTCCTCTTGGACAGTAAACACAGCGTAAACTTTATGTCTAGGAGAAGCGCGCTTAAGCGCCTCAATTAAGACAGCTACGCCAGCTCTATCATCCAAAGACTTGCCACATACAAGTCCGTTGCCCAGCATAACAAGCTCTTTCTCAATAGTTATAGGAGAGCCAAGCTTAACACCTAAGTCCTCAACCTCTCTCTTGCTTCTAGCCCCAACATCTATGAACATCTTATCGTAGGTAACAAGCTGCTTCCTCTCATCCTCTTTCATAACGTGAATAGCCTTACAGCCGATAACACCTCTGACAACGCCCTTAACGCCGTGGACTTTAACTCTCTGCCCAAGCAAAACATGGTCGGGAACACCACCTAGCTTAGCAAATCTGATAAAGCCGTTATCATCGATGTGCTTAACTATTAAGCCTATTTCATCGACGTGAGCGGCAACCAAAAGCTTGTATTTGCCTTTTCCCTTAACGGCGATTAAGTTGCCAAAACCATCGCTGTAAAGTTCATCTACAAAGCCATTTAAATGCCTCTTAACAACATCGAAAACCTCTCCTTCAAAACCAGCGACACCAGATGACTCGCTAAGCTCCTTAATCAACTCATATAGCGGCATGGCGAGTAAAGATAAGCTTTAAAACACTAATAAGCGTTAACGCTCAATATAAGGGCGATCTTTCGTCGAAAAACGAAAAAACAAACGTTTAAAGCATATAAAAACTTTTATAAGTTCGACAGCTGCAGAAAGAAAATGGGGTAATCGGTTGAGCGTAAAGCTATTAATCGAAAAGCCTAAGGTAAAGGAGGATTACAGCGAATTGATGGATAAGATAGACCAGGTCTTCTACTCAAATGAAGTAGACTGGCAACCAATAATATAGCTAAGCCAAGCAGCTAGAGAAACTTCTTTATCATTAAGGTCGAGACTTCTCTAACTTAATTTAAGAAAACGTTAAGAGCTTAGAACACATAACCTTACACTTAGGTAGGTGTAAATGACCTTAACAGCTATACAGCTCATAAGGATACCAATATCAGAGTTTGCCTCAATGCTCGCGACGTTAATAGTAATCTTAATCATCTTAGCAATACTCGCATCAGCTATAAAGATAGTAAAGGAATATGAGAGAGCTGTAATCTTCAGGCTCGGGAGGCTTTTAGGAGCTAAAGGGCCTGGAATCTTCTTCATAATACCAATTGTAGACACCTTTAGGCGCGTAGATCTAAGAGTGTTAAGCTTTGACGTGCCGAAACAGCGCATAGTAACCAAAGACAACGTCACATGCGATGTAGACGCGGTCGTATACTATAGAGTATTTGACCCAGTAAAAGCAGTCATACAAGTTGAAAACTACATTCTAGCTACAAACCTACTAGCGCAAACAACGCTTAGAGACGTATTAGGACAAGTGGAACTCGACGACCTATTAACTAAAAGAGAGGAGCTTAACAAAAGGCTTCAGGAGATTCTTGATGCCGCGACTGATCCATGGGGTATAAAGGTAGTCACCGTAGCGATAAAGGATGTCACATTGCCAGAGAGCATGCAGCGAGCAATAGCAAAACAAGCTGAGGCGGAGAGGGAGCGTAGATCTAGAATTATCATGGCTGATGGAGAGTATCAAGCAGCAGCTAAAATGGCTGAGGCAGCAAAACTCTATGCTGAGACGCCAATAGCTGTAAAGCTGAGAGAGTTTCAAATGCTGTCTGAAGTGGCGCGCGAGAAGAACTTAATAGTCATAGCTCCATCAGTAGTTTCAGAGGTAGCGACAACTGCCGCTCTCGTTGAAGGCATAAGCAAGAGAAAAACGCGCGAATGAGGTGTCAAACGCAAAGTGCAAACAAAAAACCTTAAACATTCATTAACTCACTTTTTCTCGTTATTCACTATCCTATTCTCACTACTACCCCTCTTGATAGTAACTTCTCCATTAGCAACTTCTCCTCAACAACCAGCCGTGACGGTGTTAACGGTAGATGAGACCATAAGCTCCTCTACGCTAGACGCCTTTAAAGACGCTCTTTCATACTCCAGGAGTGTCGATGCGCAGGCACTCATTATTAAGATGAATACTCCAGGCGGCAGCGTTGACGCCATGCTAAAGATCATAGAGCTAATAGACAACTCCGAAATACCAATCGTAACTTACGTGTACCCGAAAGGAGCCAGGGCGTGGTCTGCTGGCACCTTTATCTTAGTAGCTTCACATATAGCTGCTATGGCGCCAGATACTGTAATAGGGTCTGCGCAACCTGTTTCCTTTAGCCCATTTGGAGGAGCTGAGCCAGTAAACGAGTCTAAAATCGTTAACGCGCTACTAGAAGTCATTGAAACACATGCAGAGTCAAGAGGTAGAAACGTTACAGCAGCTAGGCTCTTCATCTTAGAAAACCTAAACTTAAACGATAGAGAAGCCTTCAAATACAACGTCATAGACATTAGAGCCGAAAACCTCCAAGACTTAATAAACAAGCTAGATGGCTTTAAAGTCAATACAACAGCAGGGGAGCTAACTCTCCATACAAAAGGAGCTAAAATCTTAGAGGTTGAGCCTAGCATAAGGACATCCATCTTAAGGGTTATCTCAGATCCGTTAATAGCAAGCCTGCTTTTAGTTATAGGCGTCTACGCCCTAATTTTTGGCCTCGCATCGCCTGGTCATGGGGGAGAGATAGTCGGTGCGATAGCGCTACTCCTCGGGCTAATAGGCTTAGGCTTTGACGTTAATTTAACTGCCATATTATTAATAGCCTTGGGCGCGATCTTGCTGCTCTACGAGCTCAGCACGCCAGGCTTCGGCTTTATAGGAGGCTCAGGAATATTCTCCTTAACGATAGGTGCTCTTCTATTAGGCTCTATCAGCCCTACAAAGTGGCTGATCGGTAGAGAATGGTTCTACGTCTTTCAAGTAGGCGTTTACAGCGTGACGCTGACGATAGCTGCCTTTTTCGCAGTAGCCATATACAAGGTGGTTCAAGTTAAGCGTCGAAAACCCGTCATAGGGGATATTATAGGTGAAGTGGGAGAAGCCCTAGAAGACCTTAAGCCTGGCATAGAGGCTTTTGTAAGGGTTAGGGGGGAATATTGGAAAGCTAAATGCGATGAGGAGGTTAAAGCGGGTTCAAAAGTCGTTGTTGTAGGCAAAGAAGGCCCCATATTAATTGTGAAGCCTAAGAAATAGTCGTAGCGTACACGCTTAAACACGCGTTGCGAATTCAGTGAAAGTTTTATTACGGAGTTCAAAGTCTAAAAGTTACAAATCTTGGCTTTATCAACGAGGTGGCTCAATGGCTCCCATCGCTTATTCTAGGTTCAACGGCGATGAAAAAAGCCTTTTCGAAGCCTCTACAGAGGTCTTAAAGAAACTCGGCTTCAAAATCTTAGATCAAAAACCTGAAACAGGCTTTATACACGCTCACGGT
>QMQV01000094.1 GCA_003649085.1 Thermoproteota archaeon | reverse complement strand
CTATTAACATTTGATCGGGCTCTTTCAAAAGTGAGTACTCTAAAAACTGTCGGTAAAATCCTAGGTGCTTCATTTCTCACGGATAAGCAGAGTTCTCTGAGTTGAGAATCTATTTTGTTTAATCGGTCTCGTTTTTCTGATATTTTGCTGTCTACTATGCTTAATGCTTCATCAGGGTTGGATGGAAGATCTTCCGGAAATGTAAATTCCTCAAAGTTTAACAGAGTTAAGGCTTCTTCTATATACTCCTTCTCCTCTCGGGGCCCCACTACTAAAAGGAGTTCTTGCATTTTTTTAACGGGTTTATGTGTATATGTTATCTTGGTACCAACTACGTACTTTCTTAGATTTGGAAGCAGTTTTGTATGTATTAATCCGATTTTGACAAAAATGTGCGTAAATGTTCCTATTTGATCGAGAGATAATCTCATCTGTTTAACAAACATTATTCTTCTCCTAAGGGAAATTAAGGGCTCTATTTCAGAGAAAATCCTCTCTCTTTCTGCTAGTAATTTATCTATTCGTTCACTAATTTCATTTATCCTTTTCTCTACAGCAAATAAGTCAGCCTGTTCAATGGGTTTTACTTTTGGTCTTGAAGGCGGTGAGAAGGCTTCTTTTAGTTTTTCAAAGAAAGGCTTTTTAACTTCTTCCTTGGGGAGAATTTCTAAAATTTTTTCAATTCTGTCAAGCAACTTCATATATCTGTCGCAAATTTCAGCAGTTTTTGCTCTTTCTAATTCTCTTATAGGTAGTCCGCTCTCTAATTGCATAAGACCAAGCTTTCCTATCTCCTCCAGAACACGATCTTCGAGGTTTCTAGGTGCGATAATATAGGCCTTGACCATCGGTATGGCCTTTAGCATTTTGGCTCACACTAGCTGTAGTACGCAATTAAATAGGAGAGCTTGCTAAATAAAAGTTAAGCTCTTTATTAAGAGCTTCTCAGAACAGTTATCCTAAGGAGAGATAAAGAGAGGTGATGAGGACTGATAAAGGAGAAGATTTATCCTATCGTGATATCGCCAACTCATAGAAAACCAAGGAAAGGAAAAGGTTTTAGTCTAGAAGAGCTAAAGGCTGTTGATCTGACATTTGAGAAGGCAAGAAAAATAGGACTTCCGATAGATAAGAGAAGAAAATCAAAACATGAAGAGAATGTGAAAATACTAATGAAGTTTCTTGAGAAAGTTCAAGAGAAAGCAAAGTAAGGTAAACAATAGACCTTACGATGTTATGTGATCTCTTTAACTAAATTCTACTTCGCTTAGAAGTGTAGATTGTGTAGAGAAAGGATATCAAGAGGATAGAGATAAGTAAAGCAACTATCACGATAACGAGTCTAAGAAAGAATAGCAAGACTAGAAGTGTAAATATGAAAACTATCCCTGTAATAACGATTGACCTCTTTTTGACAACATAGCTCCAAATAACGATCAGAAAAACTAGAAAAATGATCAGTAACTCTTGAAATCCAATCAATAGTCCTCTACCTCATATGAAGAAACTTTTTACTCATCCAATATGTAGCTAATATACATCTTAAGTTTCTTGGATAATCTTACTTATCCCATTCTCTTTTACTACTCTTAGTTCCTGTTGAAACACACCACTTTCCCTTATATCCTGGATATGTGAGGTCACTATAACCTGCTCATAGTCGTCGCTAAGTTCGGATATAAGATGAACAATTGCTTCTCTTAACTCTTCACTTACACTTCCGAAACCTTCGTCAATTATGAGAAACTTTGGTCGTTCGACCATTTCTTCGGCAAGAACTTTAGATATTGCCAGTCTAATCGCAAAACCTATTAAAGTTCTTTCTCCGCCGCTATATGTAAATAGCTCCCTCTTTGTATTTGTGTAATCGTCGAATACCTCTATTACAACATTGTTTGTCTTACTATCGATGTTTATCTTTAGAGAGAGATTATTCATAAACCTGCCTAGGTATTCGTTTGCGTATTCGTTTATTTTCTCTAAATACTCACTTAGTAGAAATATGGGCAAACCTTTAGCGTCAAAAACTCTTTTCTCGATGATTTCTAGTGCCTTTTTTTCTTCTTCCATCTCTTTGAATTCCTTTCTTTTCTCACTAAGGATCTTCTTTTTATCGGCTATTTCTCGTAGTTGGTTCAAGTACATATTTACTTCAGATTCAACTCTTGCCACTTTTGCGGTTACTTCCATTAACTGGTTGTTAATCGTTGTTAATTTTTGATCTATTTGGTTATATTCGTTTTTCTTAAGCTCAAAAATTTTCTTGATTTCTTCTGATTGAAGATTTATTAGATCGCTTCTTCCGTTTAATAGTAGATTATGCTCAATAATTTTTGCTTCACTCGTTTTTCTATCGATCTCCTGTTTTAATACTTCTATTCTCTCCCTCAACGATGAAATTGCTGTTAAAATTTCCATGATCTTTGTTCCTATGTCCTCTTCTCCGATGTCTTTGACTATTTCTTCTTTAACGCCCTCAAAGATCTTCAATTGCTCCTCTGCGATTTTCAAGGTCCTTGTTAAATGGGGCAACTTGCTTTCTTGAGAAGTGATTTCTGTCTTTCTTTTGTTTAATGCGGCATCCTTCTCAAGAAGTAATCGTTCTCTATTAGTAAGTTGTTTAAGATTATCCTCTAGATAGTTTATTTCCTTTTTGCATCGTTCTTCTATTAAATTCATAAAAACTTCGATCTTTTTGTCGAATTCTTTATCTAATTCTGCTTCCTTTCTCTTTAATTCTGCTAATCTTTCATTTATAATCTCTATTTCTTTCTGATGCGCTCTTATATGCTTCTCTACATCTTCCAATGGTCTTAAACATACCGGACACTTCGCAATACCTGATTTTAGTTGATCGATTGCTGAGATGTGAGATTGAATATCTGTTTCTAGTTGGATTATTACATCTTGAACTCTTTTCCTATCTTCTGTCATAAATTCGAGAAAATAGGAAAATTCTGTCCATTCTTTTTCCATATCAAGTAATTCGAGAATATGATGTTTGATGCCTCTTTCTAAGTAATCTTTAATTTCGTTAGGTCGATTTACAAACTTTTTTAGCGAATTGAGATTTGTTTCAGTTTCAAATATTTCTTTTCTGATAGAATCTAGATCTCTCTGTATACTTTTCAATTCCTTCTCTACTATTTCTTTTTCCTTGACCATTTGGGAAATTCTAGATATGAGATATTTCAATGCGGTTAGCAAACCTTTAGCTTTGCTAACAGTTTTTGTTAATTCGCTTTTCGTAGATTCTAGATTTCTCTCTACTTCTTTGATTTCATCTTTCAGTTTAGCAAGAGATAATGCCTGCTGTAATATTTCTAATTCTTTTCCTAAGAAGTTCTTTTGTAGTTCTAAATTGTTCTTTTCGTTAACTAATGAGAGTTCTTCCCTTTTAAGATCTTTTAGCTCTTCTTCCCTTTCAGATATTTTTCTCTGAATTTCTTCTTCTCTTTTTACTTCTCTTTCTAGTATTTCTATTTCCTTGTATAATTGATCCATTTTTCTTTCAGCTTCCTTTCTTAGCTCCTTTGCTCTCTCGAGATACTTGCTAAACTCTATTTTGAAAATCTTTTGGAATAAGGAGGTTCTTTCTTTGGGATCGAGCTCCTCAGAAATTAGTGAAGCTACTTCCCCTTGTCTAACAACAACAGTATGTAGGAAATCCTCCATGTCCAGGCCTATTATATCTTTAATCGCTTTTTCGACTTCTCTTACAGTTGATGCCAATGCGATTCTTGAACCATCCTCAGCAATTTTCATTAGAGTGACTTTATGTCCTGTTAGTTTACCTATCTTTCTATTCACGATATATGTAGTCCCTGCTATTTCGAACTCGAGTGTTACCTCAGCAATATCTCCTCTAGCAGCATACTTAAAGGAACCCTCTCTCCTTTCCCCATATGCTCTTCCAAATAGAGCTGCACATAGTCCATCAACTAGAATAGATGTTTTTCCTGCACCAGTTTCCCCACTGACAAATAATGGGTATTTTAAATTGTCATATCTCAGTTCTGCTTCTTTGTATGTGGCAAAATTCTTCAGATATAATCTCTTTAGTCTCAAGATTCTCAAAAAATAGAAAAGAGGATCTCACAAAAATATTTAGGGAGGTTATAGGAGAAAGAGAGCGATTAGGAACAGAGGTATGAAAACCAGAGAGACTGTGTTAAGTAACTTTATCAAAATGTGTAAACTCGGTCCGGCAGTATCCTTAAGTGGGTCACCTACAGTATCACCAACAACAGCTGCTGCGTGTGCTGCAGATCCTTTTCCACCGTAATTACCCGCCTCTATATATTTCTTTGCATTGTCCCATACACATCCTCCCCACATCATTGTTATCGCCAACGGAACTCCAGATATTGTAGCACCAACAACTAACGCTCCAACTGCTATCCATCCGAAGAGGAAGCCAACGAGTATCGGGGAGACAATTGCGACCATTCCTGGTACTATCATTCTCTTAAGAGCATATCTAGTGCTTATATCCACACATCTTGAATAGTCTGGCTTAGCTTTACCTTCTCTTAATCCAGGTATCTCTCTAAACTGCCTTCTGACCTCCTCCACCATTCTGTATGCTGCATCGCTTACTGCTCTAATGGCAGTTCCTGAGAAGAGAAACGGTAGCATTGCGCCAATGAATGCTCCAATTATCACACCTACTTTGTTAAGGGCTAATGGTTCGAAGAGAGAGAGTAGGCTATTGACTAATTGATTGAGGACACTTTCACTTGGATTTATTATGTCCCAAACTCCAGCTTGATATCTTACAACTTCTAATATGAAAGCTTGAAATAGCAATAACGCTGCGAGAGCAGCAGAAGCCATAGCATATCCCTTAGTCAAAGCCTTTGTAGTATTACCAAGAGCATCCAGCGGATCTAGTCTTTCTCTCAGCTCTTTCTCTGCACCACTCATTTCTGCTATTCCGCTAGCGTTATCGACTATAGGACCTAATCCGTCCATTGTTAATACCATTCCACATACAGAAAGCATACCCATTGTTGCTAGAGTTGTTCCATAAATTCCGCCTATGAATTCGTTAATCTGATTCAAAGTTCCCCAGATTTTGCCAACATAAAATGAAACAACCAATGCTACCACAATTGCGATTATTGGTAAGGCTGTTGATTCCATACCTACAGCTAATCCAGAGAGTATGTT
>QMQV01000093.1 GCA_003649085.1 Thermoproteota archaeon | reverse complement strand
GATGTGCTTGAAGCTATTTCCCATCCCTTGAGGGTTAAGATCCTAAGGTTATTGGCTGCTAAGCCCATGGGCTTTTCTGAACTTAAAAGGGAGCTTGGTATCAATAGCAGTGGCAAGCTTGACTTTCACTTAAAGAAGATGGAGAAGTTAATCGTTGTTAATGAAGACGGTAAGTATACCTTAACGAGAGAAGGTTTTGCCGCTTTACAGGCTGTGGAAGCTATTAAGAAGTTTGGTTGGCAGAAAAGAGCGTATATTTTGAACTTAGCTGCTTATGTTGTGGCTAACGTTTACTGTGCTTTTAAAGCGCCGCCCTTCTTGTGGCTGTGCGTGATCTTGCCAATTTCAACCGCGTGGATAGCCTACTATAGCTACTTGTCTATCGTTAAAAGAAAGGTTTTTAAGTGGTCTTAACATTTCCATTCATCTCCGTTTCGTCTCTGACTATCGACTATCCTTTTATATCACCTGCTCTTTTGTCTATGAGGAAGTAGTTGTGTGTTCTATGGCGTGTGATAAGCACGGTGCTCTAAGCAAGATGCGCGACATCTCCTTAGCTGATAGGCTAAGCGTCTACAAGGAGCTGATCGATAAAGCTTTAGCAGAGTTTATCATGAGCTTAGATAGTTCCAAGCTTTATCCCCAGCTTAGACATGCCTTATTATCTCCTGGTAAACGACTTAGACCAATACTAGTTCTCCTATCAGCTGAATGCGCAGGGGGTAGTGTAGAACAAGTCCTTCAGCTAGCTTTATCAGTTGAGCTAATTCATACAGCTACATTAGTCCACGACGACATCATCGATGAAGATGAGGTCAGAAGAGGTCTGCCTACTGTGCATAAGCTTTGGTCTTCTGAAATTGCGATATTAACTGGAGATGCATTAATAGCTCTCTCAATAAAGCTTGCTTCAAGTTATGGTGAGGAGATCTTAAGGAAGACTGCTGAAACAGCCTTAATGCTATGCGAAGGCGAGCTCATCGACATTTCAGCTGGAATTAAGGATGTGTCTGAAGAGCTTTATATAGACATGGTTAAGCGTAAGTCAGCCTCGCTATTTAAGCTAGCTGCGGAAATAGGAGCTTTAGCTGTAAAAGCTCCACAGCCTTTGGTACACGCTTTAGGTTCCTTTGCAGAGTACTATGGAGTTGCTTATCAAATAAAAGACGATTTAGAAGACTTAGTTGAAAAATCCTCTATAAGCAAAAGAGGCATGCCACCACTCCCACTAATTGCTTTATACAACAGAGGAGACGATCGACTGAGACGAAAAGTTAGAGATGCTCTCTCAAACGACACGTCTAAGGACAGCTTAAAGGAGCTGACCAAAGCTGTCAGAGCCTATGGAATAGATAAATACTGCCTATCTAAGGTGGAGGAATATCTATGGAAAGCTGTTGAAAGCTTAAAAGCGCTGGGAAAACGGCCACATATAGAATGCTTCTATCAAATGGTTAAGCTCGTAAACCCAAACTTTCACTCTAAGTTAGTGACAGGAAATTGAGATAACTTAGCTTAGCTTCACATCGAGAAAGGCTTCGATCAGCTGATATAGCTTTTCCCACATAGAGTATTTTTGATAAGCCTTGTCGAAAATACCTCAACAAGCAGTCTTAGAGCTTAAAGACTTACTACAAAGCCTAGTTGCTACTAGATCGGTTGAACCATGTTCATATCTAATTGAAAGCTATCTTAGCAAGCTCAATGCTAAGTGCCGTAAGCTATACGTTGAGCGAGACGAGCCAATGCTCATAAGCTTAATCAATAGCCCAGTACCCTCCACACCACTTATCTTCACAGCTCACATTGATGTAGCACCGATAGGCAGTATTGAGAAGTGGAGCTTTAACCCATTTTCAGGCGAAGTAGAGGAAGAGACCCTCAAGGGACGAGGGTCAGTAGATGCTAAAGCTGGTATAGCTGCTTTGCTAGTAGCTCTTAAATTGGCATTAGAAGCTAAAGAGCCGTTAAAACAAGACATTTACATCTTAATCCTACCTGACGGCGAGAGGTTGTATAAGTCGAGCTTGAGGATGATAGGCGGCGCAGGGCTGCCGCCGTCATCTAAGCTCATAATATTAGAGCCTACTTCGCTTAAAGTAGCTATCTCATGCATAGGGTCTTATAGGGTGATGTGCAGTATAAGAGGCAAGCTTTCGCACGTAGGCATACCGTCGAGACAAAATCCCATATACGCTACTGCTGCATTCATCAACTCTTTAGGAAGCCTACTTAGCGAGAAGGTATCAATAGTGAGCGTAGGAACACCTTATTGGGAGACAACAACCCCCGATACGGTGTCATTAATCCTCCACATAGCAGCTAAGTCGAGAGAGGAAGCGGAAAAGCTGTATGCTGATATGATCCAGCTACTTAGAGATGCGGGGCTAGAATATAGTTGCAGCTTCTCTGAGGAGCTATCACCCTTAGCTCAGGATAAGCCAGGTAAGCTCGCTTTAACTCTCTTAAGCCACTTACGAGACCTAGGCTTACCATCTGAAATCACGACATCTAACGTCGCAACCCCAGCTAAGGCCTTCTTGGACATGGGGCTTGCAGATGAAGCTGTAATCTTCGGTCCAGGCGACCCAAGCAAAATACACGAAGTCGACGAATCTATAAACATGCGCGAAGTTGAGCTAGCTTGTGCCGCATTATACAAGTTAATGCTCAGAGGGCTTGTTTAACATGACTATCTGAAAGAACCCCATGATTTCAAGGTGTAAAACGTTATATAACGCCTAAACATTTTCAATAGGAGTAGCTAAGCTTCTTCAATACTTCTTTAATGGAGGGGGTTATGAGTGGGACGTATTAGAGTAGCAATCGCTGGTGTTGGTAACTGCGCATCAGCTTTAATTCAAGGAGTTTTCTACTACCAAAATGCTAAGGACGATGAGCAAATACCTGGACTCCTATATCCAAACTTTGGCGGCTACAGAGTAAGCGATATAGAGTTCGTAGCCGCCTTCGACGTTGACGATAGGAAAGTAGGTAAAGACCTATCAGAAGCCATATTCTCGCCTCCAAACAATACAAGGGTCTTCGCCAAAGTGCCCAAGCTTGGAGTCGAGGTCATGAAAGGCCCGGTAATGGATGGCGTAGGCAAATACCTTAAAGACGTCATACCCATCTCGCCAAAGGAGCCTGTCGATGTAGCACAGGTGTTAAAGGACGTCAAGGCGGACATGCTGGTAAACTACTTGCCAGTTGGTTCTGAAGAAGCTGTTAGATGGTATGCTCAGCAAGCCCTAGATGCTGGCGTAGCTTTTGTAAACTGCATGCCAGTGTTCATAGCATCAGACCCAACTTGGGCTAAGAAGTTTGAAGAGCGCAAAGTGCCGGTGGCGGGGGATGACGTACAAAGCCAGCTCGGAGCGACAGTCTTGCATAAGACGATAACAAAGCTTCTCGTAGACAGAGGCGTGAAAATCGAAGAGTCCTATCAATTGAACGTCGGAGGAGATACGGACTTCCTAAACATGCTGGAAAGAGAGAGGCTAAAATCCAAGGAAATAAGCAAGACATCAGCTGTCGTTGAGATGGCTGGCTATCAATTCCCGGTTAAGATAGGTCCAAGCGACTACATACCCTTCCTACAAAACCAGAAGATATGCTACATCTGGATAAAGGGCAAATACTTTGGCGATACGCCGTTAACAATAGATGTCAAGCTATCAGTGTGGGACGCTCCAAACTCAGCAGGCTCAGTAATAGATGTCATTAGAGCTGTCAAGATAGCAAAAGATAGAGGCGTAGGAGGTCCATTAACGAGCATCTCAGCATGGGCTTTTAAGCACCCACCAATACATGCTCCAGCAGCAGTTGCAAAGGAATGGGTTAAGGAGTTTATTGAAGGCAAGCGCGAGAGATAACTCATTACAAAACAAAGGGGCTTTCCATAACCTCTCCTGAGACACCGTGAACGCGCAAGGACTTTACGTAGCCTACCCTCCTAACTATCAAGTCTTTGGTCGAAAAAGTGGAAACCTCAATTAATCCTTAATTCCCTTCTTTACATCCATTTTCCCCCACATACAAGGTCATGTTTTAAGTTCGCTCTACCCATTAGCTCAACTCGCCTTAATCAAGGAGTAGAAGATGCCTAACGAAGCTTTTTCAAAGCCTCCCTTATCATCTCTCCATGGTCAAATGCCAGATTTTCAGGTAAGCTATCAACCTTAAACGCCCTAACTTCTCCAACCTCCTCACCTTCTTTAAGCGTCCCACCTATAGCCTTAGTTAAAAATGCTATTGAAATCACGTGCCCCCTAGGATCCCTATCAGGCTTTGAGAAAACACCTATGAGATCTAAGACCTCCACCTTTAAGCCAGTTTCTTCAAAAACCTCTCTTTTAACAGCTGCTTCAACAGTTTCACCGTATTCGACGAAACCTCCAGGCAAAGCCCAAAAACCTTCAAACGGTGGTTTCTTCCGCTTAACAAGCACTATCGAATGCTCGTTGACTAATATCACGGCGTCTACAGCTAAAAGCGGCTGCCTCATCCTCTTCCCTCGAGAACTTCTCTCTTAATCACTGATATGCCTTCAATAGACTTAATGCCAACAGAGCTTAAAATATCCCTTAAGCGCTTCCTAACATCCATGCTTACAACTACACCTTGTTGAGAAAGTTCGTTAATTAAGCGCGCTGAAAGCTTCTCACCTTCTTCGTCAAAGTCAAGTAAAAGCGCTACACGTTTCCTTCGAAACCTTTCAACGATCCAGTCGATGACTTCGAATAAAGGCTTCTTAGCCCTTGAAAGCTCAACTATGGGCTTAGATAGCCCGAGAAGCTTTAAAGCTTTAGAGTCGTGCGGGCCTTCCACAACGACTAAGTCGATGTTCTCGTTTAACCATTCAATAACCTCCTTAACTCCTTTAAAAGCCTCGTCAAGCCTCTTCACGCGCATAAACCTCTTCTTCAATTGCTAGCTAAAACGCTTTATTAAAGCAAGCTATGGTTAATTATTTAGAGAGCTGAGGTGAATTCTTTGGCAGTTTATGGATACGTCTTAGTTAGATGCGGTGGTGAAGGAGCTTTTGAAAAAGCTAGAGACAAAATCGCTGCGATAAGAGGCGTGAAGTCTGTCACCACGGTGACAGGCGAGTGGGACTTGGTAGTCGAGGTCGAGGCTGGTAACTTAAGGGCTTTTGGTAAAGTAGCTTTACGCATAGCTAAGACGCCTGGAGTAGCTCATAGCGAAAGCCTAGTTGCAATAGAAGTTTAGGTAAGGGGGGTGTTGATGTGAAGGCTTACGTTTTAGTT
>QMQV01000092.1 GCA_003649085.1 Thermoproteota archaeon | reverse complement strand
TACCTATCCCCCTTCTCAACCAAATAAACCAACGCAAACCTAATCCTAGCAGGCTGGCTATTAATAAAATCCCAATCCGCCATCCTCCTCCTAACCTCCCTAGCCTCCACATCCTCTCTACGCCAAGATTCAACAACCTCCTCAGGGACATCAACCAACCTCCCAAGCCCCCTCAAAAAACCCCTTAACAATAAACCAATAAAAGAACCTTACGAACAAAACTAAACCACCTACGAAGCTCGCAACAGCTTTATACCCCAGCGCATACAGGTTACATCGGATGAAGCCCTCGACCACTAGGAACAACCTTGGGGGATGAGATTGGGGCGGAGCTAGCCCATCTATACAGCACAACCCCCCATTTTTCGCCGCGATTAACTGCCATTGATATCAAAGTATTTTTAAACATCAAAAACTTAATCAAACAAAACAAGGCAGTAAACACTAGGAGAGACATGAAATGGTCAGCTACGAGGAAAAGCTCGAGATCATCAGAAAAGGAAAACAGCTCATAAGAGAAAAAAGAAGAATAAAGTTCATCGGGTACATGAAGAAAACAGGGCAAAAACACGTCTACGTGAGGGTAGAATAGTGGGGGTAAGAGTAAAAGTCAAGATAACAGTCGACGACAAAAGCATAGTCACATCAGCGCTAATAAACTCCGGATTTGAAAGCGAGACCCCAGACATATGCATACCAATAGAGCTAGCACGACAACTGAAGTTATGGCCAAGCGAAAAAGTCGAGCCAATAGAAACCAACACAGCAGGAGGACAAGCAACAGTCTACGCTATAGGCAAAGCCAAGCTACAGCTACTAGCAAACTCAGAGACAAAAGCCGAGATAAACTGCAACCTAGTCATGAACCCACACATCGACGAAGTCCTACTAAGCGACTACGTAACCGACGAACTAGGAATAACAGTAATAAGCTTCAAAAAAGGGCTATGGAGACACACAACAGATCCACAGCACATCACGAGAACAAGCACAAACCCAGAACACTGGTAACAACGTCAGCGCAGCCTCGAAGCCATGCGATCAAAGGGTCAACAAAGCCTCAAAGGCCTTCCCCCAACAATCAAGCTCGCCAATCAACAAACAACTTCAGCTTTCAACCAGCAGCTAGCTCAATCAAAACGCTCAATGCAAAAACAACGTGAACGCGCCTACCAACTCACACCCTTTTACATTGCCGATAGCCAACCAGCGCCCCCCAAACAGGCTAAAAAGGGGGAAAAGCCGAAAAATATAGTGGGACCTAATATGAGCTTCGTATGCCCACGCTGTTACTCAACGTGCGTTATATGCGAAAAAGCTGACGACAACTGGAAGTTTTCATGCTTCAGCTGCGGGCACACGTGGTATAAAGCCGAGCCTCTCCCCGAAGAACAACACCGCTAACCCCCACAACCCCTAAGAAAGCTAATCAAAACCAACCCTCCACCTAACACCCCTTTAAAAGGCCAGCGCTCTTCAACAAATCAGTCGCCTGCTGGCATACAGTAGCGACAACAGACACGCTCTCACCAATATGCTCCCTCACATCCTCACCCCTACCAAGCTTAAAGCTCTCCAAACACTTCATCAAGTAAGCCTCAACCTCAGAAAACCTTTCACCTCCCACGGCAGCCACAGCAATCCTAACCTCCCCCATCAAAGCGTTTAAAAACGACAACACAATCCTCTTAGCGCCCTCAGCAGCCGCCCCCTCGATATTGAAAGCCTCCTCAACGAGGTTAAGCAAGATCAAGAGCTCAGACTTAATCCTCTCACAGTAGTTATAAGCTATAATAGCATCCTCAACATCCAACCTCACAACACCTACCAACTTTAAGAGCTAAGCCAAACCTATTATAACATTTCCTTCTACAAGAAAAACAAGCTAAAGAAGCTAAGCTGCAGACACAGCTCCAGCACACTTCAAAAGCAAGGAAACCAGCACTTAAACTCTTCAAAGCTGCCAAGAAGCTCAGCTTACACAAATGGATGACAAAGCAAGGTAGCGGCTTTCACTCACGACATAGAGCAACACAAGGCCTCTAAAAGCCTGATACTCTCATCCAAGGAGCCCAAACGACGTGCTATCCCTACAAACCCTAAAGCCGTAGCCTAGATCTCCTCCTTCCACAGGAAAAGCCAGACCCATTAAGCTACTCAACCCCACATCGGTTAATGATATCCTCTCAAAACAAAAATAACATAATCGCCAAAATTGGTGGGATGTATCTTAGCTAAAGAAAATGTTCACCATTCTTTAATTGAAGTTAAGGCAGCTACATATCCTTTAAAATAAAAACCCGCTGATAGGAGAAGCGTTGTCAAAACAAAAAGCAAAACCGTTCCCTTTAGTGCAGGAATGAGCTTTCTAGGCTTATCATAATATTTTCTAGTCAAAGCTATGTTTTTGTAGGCCAGAGGCACCGTTCCAAGCACGAGCAGAGCTGTAACTGGGAAAAACCTAAACAAGACCCCTAAAACTACCAACAGATAAGGCGCAGCGAGAAGCAAACCATAAATTTTAGCAGACTTTTCCCTTCCAATCCTCACGACGAGGTTTCTCTTCCCCACCTCCTTATCAGCATAATAATCTGGAAACTGGTTTATCCATATCACAGCAGCTATGAGTATACCAGGTATAAGCGAAGATAGAAGCGTAAGCCTTAGCGGCAAGCTTGGAAGCTGCACATAACAGCTTCCAAGTGTTATAAGCGGTCCATAAGTTAAACCGATGAAGACCTCACCTAACCCCCTATAAGCCCATTTAAGCGGCGGGGCTGTATAGAACGCGCCTGCAAGAAAGCCTGCCAAAGCTAAAGCCAATATCAATATCCCCCTCACATATGCTAGATAAACCCCTATTATGAAGGCAAAACCCCAGCAAACAACTCCAACTTTAAGCACGTGAGAAGGTTTAACCAAACCCTCTGGAAGCACACGACTCCCAGCGCTAAACGGAGTCACGTCCTCGCTCTTGACAACCAGGTCAACCCTGCTTCTGAAATCAAAGTACTCGTTAAAAGTGTAGCAGCCAACCATAGCAAATATAATGCCGAAAAGCGTCAAGAGAAAGTAGGTCAGGTTAAAGGTCTTGGCGCAGTACCATGCAATAGCTGCTCCAAGAATAATTGATGGTATGCCCGCTAGCCAAAACTTCGGTCTCACAACCCTAATCCAAACCTTAAGTTTAGCCATATTCGCTTCCCCCAGAACCTTATAACTTAAAAACTATTACAGCCAGCTCAAAACGCCCTTAAATGCTAAATTTTAAGTTTTTAAAGAGCCGGTGATTGAACGAATGAAATAATTCACAGTAAGTAGTTAACAGAGATGAAATGGCGGTGGTCGAAGCCAAAACTCTAAACTTTTCAAGAAAGAAGTTTTCACCCGAGCTTATCATGAGGCAAGCTGCTACCGCATTAGCTTTTAAAACCGCTACCGGTTGGAAGTTCGAAGATAGATGGCTCAAGTCCCTAGGCAAGATGTTGAAAGTTGCCGCAGGCGCGAAAGCAGCAGGATGTTTCGGCTACGAGCCCCACCCAGTATTGGAGGTGACTGGTCGCTGCAACCTAAAATGCCCTCACTGCGAGGTCAAAGGCGGAGAAGTCGAGGAAGACCCGCCTTTAACGCGCGTCTACAAGATGATTGATTCAATCGCGACCGTGCCGGAGTTCAAGATGTTAGTTTTGACAGGTGGAGAGCCGCTGATCAGGCAAGACATTTGCGAGATAATTAAATACGCTAAAGACGCGGGCTTTGAAGTGACAATAGCGACGAACGGGACCCTAATATCCAAGGAGCTCGCCAAGAAGCTCTCCTCACTCGACATCACAGGCGTCGCTATAAGCCTAGACTTCATAGAGCCCGAACTCCACGACAAGTTCCGCGGAATGCCCGGAACATGGGAGAAAGCAATGGAGGGAGCGAAAAACGCCGTAGAGGAAGGGCTATACCTACAGATAAACATAGCTTTGTCAAAGCTAAACCTTCACGAGCTCCCACAGCTCTTAAGGTTAGCTGACGATCTCGGATCCTGCGTCGTGCTCCTATATCAGTTCCAACCCTACGGAAGAGGCTCCTCAAAGAAAGAACTAGCTTTAACACCACAAGAGTTTCTTAAGGTAATAGAAGAGACGGCAGAGCTCCAGAAAGAGCTCAAAACACTCGTCATCCCCATAGGGCTCCCAGAATATTTCGCATACCTATCAACTAAAACCCCACCGCTAAACAAGATGTTCAGAGGCTGCATAGCTGGCAGAGGAATGTTCTACGTCAAATGGTACGGCGACGTCTGGCCCTGCGCCTTCCTACAGCTAAGCATCGGAAACATACTAAAGGAGAAAGCAGCCAAAATATGGAGCGAAAACGAACTATTAAACAAGCTTAGAGACAGAAACAACCTACAAGAACCCTGCAAAACATGTAAATACAGAGAAAACTGCGGAGGCTGCAGATCAAGAGCATACCTATTAACAGGAGACCCCCTAGCAGCCGACCCAATATGCCCATTCACCCTAAACCGAAACTTAGGCAATACCTCTTAAAACCCCGCTCAATACTTCCTCGCACATCTTCTAAAGGCAATTTAGGTCAAGAAGTAAAACACTTTCAATTCTCTTTTAGAGATTCAAAGGCAATGTCGAAAACGCAATCGAAGTAAACGCAGTCCACGCCTTTCAATTCTCTTTTAGAGATTCAGGGTGTAGGGTATCTTTAGTTGAACGTTGCTGTAAGCCTCTTTCAATTCTCTTTTAGAGATTCTTATTTCGCTCGCATAGTCAAATATCGTTACGCCTGTTAGCGCTTTCAATTCTCTTTTAGAGATTCCTATCGCCAGAGCAGATCTAAGCGGGTGGGCTTTTAAACTTTCAATTCTCTTTTAGAGATTCCGTGACAGGTGGGGTGGGCGGCGTGACAAACCTAACTTCCTTTCAATTCTCTTTTAGAGATTCGAAAGCATCATCAGCCACGCCAAAGCGCTTGAATATCTCGGCTTCTTTCAATTCTCTTTTAGAGATTCCAAGGTCGTCGCTGAGCTCGTGTGAGGTGGTGCGCGCTTGCCTTTCAATTCTCTTTTAGAGATTCGAGATTTTCGGCGACGCATCGCTAAGCATCGCGTACGGTTGTGCGTGGGTACTTTCAATTCTCTTTTAGAGATTCCTAAGTGCACTAGAAAAAGCACATCGCGAAGGAGTTAAAACGCTTTCAATTCTCTTTTAGAGATTCTCAACTGCAAAAATACACTTGTTTAAAATGTGAGTTAATGTTCTTTCAATTCTCTTTTAGAGATTCACGACCTATACAGCGAAGGGGATTACGAAGCCCTAAAGGCGTACTTTCAATTCTCTTTTAGAGATTCATAAAAGAGCTGCTGTTTTGGTGTGGGGTTTGTTGGTAACTTTCAATTCTCTTTTAGAGATTCTACAACCTCTCGCCAGGCAGAATCGAGACCTACACTACAGCACTTTCAATTCTCTTTTAGAGATTCCGTGACAGGTGGGGTGGGCGGCGTGACAAACCTAACTT
>QMQV01000091.1 GCA_003649085.1 Thermoproteota archaeon | reverse complement strand
TTGGTGAACCCGCTCATGTCATGTGCGGCTAGGCTGCCTGTCTATCTGATAATAGCCGGAACTTTCTTCGCGGCATACGTTGGTTCAGCTGTATTAAGCATGTACGTTATGGGGATTATTTTGGCAATACTGATGGCCAACATTATCAGGAGGTTCATAATAAGAGGCCCTTCAACAGGCTTCGTCATGGAGCTTCCTCCCTACATGATGCCAGTGGGCAGAAACGTTGCAATGAAAACTTGGATGAGGACTAGGTGGTTTGCCATCAAGGCTGGCACGCTAATATTGGCTCTAACTATCATCGTATGGCTATTGTGTGTCACTGGTCCTGCAGGCTATATAGGGCCTGAGGCCATGGAAGACGCGACGTTGCTGGAGACTAGCTGGGTTGGCATTTTAGGGCACTCGCTTGAGAAGATTTTTGCGCCAATGGGCTGGGATTGGAGAGCTTCAGCTGCGCTATTCTTTGGCTTTGTAGCCAAGGAGGTCGTCGTCAGCGCTATGGCAATATTATATGGTGTGGAAGAAGAAGCGCTTAGTGAAGCGATAGTTTCATCGTTCACTCCATTAACTGCCTACGCTTACATGGCCTTTGTACTGATATATGTGCCATGCCTCGTAACGCTGGCGGCCTTGAAAGGCGAATTTGGCTGGAAGTGGATGTTCGTAGCCCTCGTCTACGAGCTCATATTAGCCTACCTCGTAGCATTAGGCATTATTCAAGTGGGGCACTTAATTGGGTTAAGGTGATGTGAAAATGTCCACCGTTAAGATCTCATCAGCTGCAACAGCTCTAGCTTTCATAGCTGGCATCCTATATATGGCTTATGGTTTGCTTACGCTCTCCAATTGGCTCATATACACTTTCCTCCCCAACGTAAGCGCTATCGACTGGTTGTTGGTGTTCGTGCCAAGCGACCCTGGGTGCATGATAGCCTTAGTCACTGTAGGCATGCTGCTCCTAGGGCACGTAATTTACCGTGCGAGGAGATCTGACGTAAAGGCTTTGTCCTGTTTGCTGGTCGGCTCAGCTATAGGGCTGGGGTTGCTAATCATACAGCTTCTAGTAGTTGTTGCCGGTTATGCCGATGTAGGTGTTTTAGCGTTAGCAGGTGAGGCTGCAGAGTACGAAGCTTTGCCAGACCTCTTAAGACCTGATGTCGTCTTAGGAATACCGTCGCTCGCTTTATTCGCGTACTCGCTCAAGATAAGTCGTGCCCCGCTCAAAGTTTACAAGTAGTTAACAGACTTTCCCTCTTTTTTACCTATTTTACCTATAGAACTTATAAATAAGGAGCAGGTGGTAAAGGCTTTTAACACGCTTTTTCCACTTATAAGTGGGATGATGTGGCTTCGGCGGTCCTCCTTGCTGATCTATGAGGAGCGCCGGAACATCTGACCATAGCTGTAATCGAGTTTAATAGAGGCTTCATCTAGCTTATTTAGTGGTAAAAGATGCCTAGGAAAGTGTTTATTGACGAAGAGTTTCTTAGCGGTGAAGACATCGTTAAAGGGTGTAAAATTAGGCTCGGAAGGTGGGTTTTAAGAAAGGAGATCGGTGAAACCATTGGTAGTAAGGGTAATGCTTAGGATCAAAGTGCTTGGTTCAGGCAACTTTGTAGAAGCTGCGGTATTAGCTAATGGTGGAGCTGAAAGCCCTAGACCATGCTTAGTAATCGATCAAGAGCTAGCAAAAAACTCTGCATAGAGCTTGATAGGCTTAAGACATGTCCAGTTGAAGAAGCTTCGATCATAACTGAAGCTTGCTGAAAAAGCCATGGAGTTAGAGCTTTTAGACGGAGATGAGCTCTTATCAAAGACTATAGCCGACTTAGTTATACAGAGAGACTTAGTTGGCCATTGATAACCGACATAACAATAGATGAGCTTGGTATAAGTATTTATTAAGTTTTAGTAAGGGACTTTGAAGACACGTTAATGATCCTCCTCAAAAAATAAGGAGAAGCGTGTGATAAGCGGATGAGGAGCTACTTTGCTACGACTTCCCTGCCAATAAGCCTGCTAACTGGAGGTTGTGGTGTTAAATAGATCATCTGGTAGGCTATTGGATACTTTACGCCTCCTTTATGCGTGTTTTCAAGACCTTCGACCAGCGCTTCAAGCAGATGCCCTGGCACTCCCATCATCATTTCCCATTCTTGGACAATGCTTAAGAGCCTGGCTCCCATACACGGCAAGGTAAGTGCGGGCTTGCCTGTCTTTATAGCGGTGACTACAGCGTCAGCACATGTACATTGTCCAACAGTCCCAAACGTCAGCCTCTCGCCAGTCTTCCACACGTAGCTGTTTATTAGCCTAAGCATTTGCGCGCTATTGCCGTAGAAAACGACCACATCGGGATCGTCTATCGGGCATTGGTTCATAGGAGCTACTAAAACGCCTTTGTTTCCTAAGTCAAGCTTAGGTATCGAATCAATAGCTTTCTTAGCGATTTCCTCAGAGGCATGATAGATGTTGAGGGTACGCTTGCCCGCTAAAACATCTTCAGGTAATTCGACAAAGCCCATGTTACGTGCGCCGAAAGCACATGCATCAGCATCCTCGATGTGAGCGCCAAGAACCTTGCCCATATAGCGAGCTTGTGCTAGTAGTTGACAGATGGTGTGTTTTGTTGTTGGGCGTGCCTTAGCTATTTCATCAAGCTTAGCCTCGTCTTTAAACAGTTTAACAGCCACTGGAAAGGTATTGAGTTTCAAAAGCTCATTAAACTTAACGTAAAGGTCTTGAAGCCTCGTTCCCAAAATTCTCACCTAAGAAGAAGTAGTAGACTTTAAGCTAATAAGCTAACACACCTCTCCTCAGACATCATTTTAAAAGCTAAGCTTCGCAAGATCGCTCTCCTACATAAATTTTAAACAGCTCAAATACGCATTACGGTTTTTCACATCGAGGTTGCAAAATTCTCTTCTTTTAAACTTGAACCTTGTCGGTATGAGAACGTTTATAAAAATGCTTTAAGATGTTCTTAGTGAGCAACATGACTAGAAAGATCTGCGTGACTGCAACGGGACCAAGCTTAGATGCTCCTGTGGACCCAAGATTTGGACGCTGTGCCTATTTCTTAATCATAGACGTTGACGAACTACGTCTCTTGGAAGCTATTCAAAACCCAGCGGTTACAGCTCCAGGTGGGGCTGGAATTCAGTCAGCTCAGCTAGTAGTTAGCAAAGGTGTAGAAGCTGTCATAACCGGTAATGTGGGTCCAAATGCCTTTCAAGTACTTAGTGCCGCTAGAATACCAATTTATACAGGTAATTTCAGGTCAGTTAGGGAAGCTGTTGAAGCCTATCGCAGTGGAAAGCTTCAGCCCATGCAATATTCTGCTCATCAGTGGGGCATGGGCTTTGGCATGCGCCGACACTTCTACTATCCATACTATTACTAGTATTTGTCGCTAGGCTAAGATGTAAGTGCAAGCGTCGAAGCTAAGCTATCCCAGAGATGCTTAACCTCTACGCTAAACGCGCTTTTAGGATCATATTCTACAGCTGGAGCTCTATTTACAACAGCCTCGATAACCCTTCTATCAAAAGGTATTTTCGCTAAAACCTCAACACCCTCATTTCTACAAGCTTCCACTATCTTTGCTGAGACCTCAGCATTGATATCCCACATGTTAATAGCTACGAATACTTTCGTCATCTTAAAAAATCGTGCTAAGCCTATAACGCGCATTAAGTCATGGAGGCCAGACAGCGTTGGTTCAGCTACAGCCAACAATAGGTTTGCTCCGGCAATAGAGGATATGACTGGACAGCCTATGCCTGGGGGGCCATCTACGACTATTAAGTCCCGCTTTTCCTCTTCAGCTACCATCTTCGCGCGCTGCTTAACCAAGCTAACTAGCTTACCGGAGTTAGCTTCTCCTGGCAAGAGCCGAGCATGGCACATAGGGCCATACTTTGTCTCAGATATAAACAAGAAGCCAGATTCCCTATCTTTAAGCGATATGGCGTTAACAGGGCAAAACAGGCGACATACTCCACAGCCTTCACATGAGAATACGTCGACGCGAAAATCCTCTATGGCATTGAACTCGCAGACGGCTTGACAGCACCCGCATCTAATGCACTCGCTGCGATTGATCTCCGCTACCTTAGAACCAGAAAATTTCTCCTCATGTTTAATTCTAGGGTTTAAGAGCACGTGTAGAGTTGAGGCATCTACATCGCAGTCAGCGGCTACGAGCTTTATGCTATTTGAAGCTATGGAAATTATTGAAGCGGCGATGGAGGTCTTACCAGTACCTCCTTTTCCGCTTATTACTACGAGCTCCTTAACCATTTCACATCATCTCGCAAATACACTCATAGCACTTAACAAATCTCTCGCGCCAATTTGGAATTGCCTTAACTATCGGTATCCCACGAGAGTAAAGCTCTGAAATCCCCCTATCATATGGTATCTCCAGCACAATCGGTATCCTCTCCTTCTCGCAGTACTCGTAAACCTTCACATCGCCTAAGCCCGCCTTGTTAACTACGACGCTGAAGCTTAAGCCAAGCCTCCTAGCTACATCTACAATAAGCTTTAAGTCGTAAAAGCCCATAGGCGTAGGCTCAGTAACCAACAATACGTGATCTACGTCCTTAATAGATGCGATAACAGGACAAGCTGTTCCAGGAGGAGCGTCGATAACCACGACATCGACATCTCCGCTACAGCTCCTCCTCACAGCTTCGATCAACGGAGAAGCTCTGGGCTCACCGACATTTAACACGCCGTAAACCAGCCTTAACGCGTCGTCTTCTGAAACACACTCGCGGACAACCCCTATAACTCTCTCACCTTTTACAATAGCGTTTTTCGGGCAAACATACCTACACCCTTCACACCCATGACAAAGCTCTTGGAAAAATAGCAGCTTATCTAAGACCTTGACTATAGCGTGATATTGACAAAAATCTGCGCAAATTCCACATAGCGTACACTTTTCCATATCGAACTTAGGGGTGAAAACGCTCACGACTTTCTCACGAAGCAGCTTATGTCGTATCAAGAGATGGACATTAGGCTCCTCGACATCGCAGTCAGCTATCAACACCTTTTTCTCCGAAGCGAGCGATAAAGCTAAGTTGACAGCGACAGTTGTCTTGCCGCACCCTCCTTTCCCGCCTGCAACAGCTATTATCAAGTTAAACACCTTACGAAAATAGACCTAAGACGTTTCCCCACGCTCTCGCCATGCCACTTTACCTCTTAAACATTTCCAAGCCCCACTATAGAGTAAAAAGCTTGTTAGAAGTCAGCCCCGCGATCTTTGCACATCGAGAAAGCTTTCACATCAGCTCTTCTTCATCATCCTCGCTCTATATTAAGTGTCCGCTAAGATAAACTTAATTTTCCAATAGCTACTTAAGCCATTGAGCTCGTGGGGCATCTACTTGACTTCGATAATCTCATTTTGGGGTAAAGGTGGGGTAGGGAAAACCACGTGCGCAGCTTCGACAGCGGTTAAGTTAGCTTCAAATGGTCTTAAGACGCTCTTAGTCAGCAGCGATCCGATGCCATCGCTGTCAGATATCTTAGAGCTAAGCTCCTCAAACACACTGCAAGACTTACCTCTACATGTCCTTGAGCTAAGCGAGGACAAGGTAATTGAGATGTGGAAGCGAGAATATGGAGATGAGGTCTACCAAGTCATATCTGCTTTTCTACCAGTAGACAAATCCATCATAGACTACGTAGCTGGAGCTCCGGGAATAGCTGATGAGTTTTGCCTAGCCTATGTCATGAAGCTTCAGAGAGAGGGGGCTTACGACTACATCGTCTGGGATACAGCGCCAGCAGGTGGGACGCTTAAGCTTCTTAA
>QMQV01000090.1 GCA_003649085.1 Thermoproteota archaeon | reverse complement strand
TTTCTTTAGTTTCTTTGCTTCTTTGATGTTAAGCTCTATTTCTAGCTCTACATCGTATGGTAGCTTGAATATGAGGTAAACAGTGTCTGGTACGTACTCAGACTTCATAACATCCCAGAACGGCTTCCTAATCCTTAAGTGCAACCAAACCATCACTCAATCACCTACACATAGCCTCTGCTTACACATACCTACACACTTGTTGAAGTCGTCTGGGAAGCCGTATCTGGCTCTACGCTCTGGTTGATCCGTTTCCCGTCCTAGGTCATTGTAGGTTTCGCTAGGACGGGTTGTGCCTCCATCCCCATGTTTCATCGTGGCTACAAGCCACTCTACATGGGGGTCATGGACACCCTTCGGGGCTAACGGCATAAGCCCCACATCTAGGAGGTACTTCTTTACGAGATTCATCGCTCCTATAACGTCTCGGTCATGTATGAATCCACATCTAGTACACTTTATTGGTCTTGGTTTCCAACCATTCCTCTGGGCATAGCCCATCATAGGAATGAGATTAGAGTCACAGATTGGACACGTAGAGGATGTATATGAAGGACTAACTAATACGTAAGGAATACCATATTCCATAAGCTTCTCAGTTATTAGCTTATGTACTCCACGTATACTTGCCTGCTTCAATCTATGAATATCCAGTCCATTTAGTCTACTATTTCTCTTTCTCTCTATAACCCTATCCTGAAACCTCTTAGGAAGCTTTTCAAGAACAACCATACCATCCTTAACTACATTAATGATTTCCTTAACTAATTTAAACTTAATATCTCTCTTCACGTTCCTTTCTCTAAGCTTCCTTAATACCTTCTTGAGCCTTCTATTACCTTTAACGCCATAGACTTTACTCCATTTTTGTTGAATCCTAGCTCTTCTATATGCATATCCAAGTACAACCTTTGAAAAGTTAGTAACTATTGTTACAGCTTTATTTGTTGGATATTCATATATTGTTACGTTATTCTCATTAATGTCAATACCGTAGATTTTAGTTGTGTTAATTCCTTTTGTTTCAACATTCTTTACGAAGACTATGAAGAGGTACAGCTTATTCTCTATAAGTTTCCATCTAGCTGAGCTTCTAAGAGCCCATCCACCATTATAGTATCTCCAGAATTGTTTGTGGAACTGTAATGGTATGTTCACCCATCCTTTATGAGTAGCTATCCTTACCCCCTCTAGTGTTAGCTTCCATAACTGGTTATCACAACCAATACTCCATCTCCTAATAACTGGTTTCTCGGTCTTAGCTAATTCCTTTTTCTTAAGCTTCCTAAAGCTCTTGATTCTCTGAGAAGCATCACGTATGGCCTCATGAATATAGTGTGAAGGTATATTAGGATGTTTCTCTCTAAACTTTTTGTATAACATTTTCTTGGCTTTTGTCCAAGAACTGATATTGTTGTTCCACATGTACTCTAATGCTTCAGCGAGGATTCTGCCATAGACTTCATAGATATGTTTAAGTATGTTAGTCTTAGTCTTAGTCAATGGTAATGATACTAGCACTACTGTTCGTTCAAGGGTCTTTAATTGTTTGTTCAACTGCTTCCACCACCTTCTTGTACTTATGACTACGCTTACCATAGATTCTAGAGACAAACGATGTAAATATCTTTATAAGGTCTTCAACTAGTTCCTGATAGAAATCTTTCGGTGGTTCTTGGAAAGCTACTACAACTTTTATTCCATAAGCCTTGAATAGTTCTTCAAGGTATTTGAATCCAAATCTTGTTAATCTATCTCTGTAAGCTACTAGCAGTACATCGAACTCGTGTTTCTTAGCCATTTCTATAAGCTTCCATAATCCTCTCCTATCCTCTTTAAGACCACTAGCAATATCTTTAACAACTGCTACTAGCTCCCAGTTATTTTGCTCTATATACTTCTTCAGTGCTTCTACTTGATTCTCTAGTTCCTTCTTCTGGTTAGCACCACTTACACGAGCATATATTACAACACGAGCTGCTCTAGGAGTCCTTATCTCCTCTACTGGTTGTCCGAGAATACGCTTAATCTCACTTTCTGGTATCCTCCACCTACCACCAATATTAACTGCTCTTATTTTACCTTCCTTAATCCATCTACGGAGAGTACGATTAGTAATACCTAGAATCTCACAGACCTCTCTAGTGGTATAATGACGTTCCATCTTCCTCCTCCAGAATAGGAAAACCTACACAGACCTATAAAAACCTTTACTCTAGAAACTGCTGACTACCCTACAGATGATGATACATAGAGCTACGCATTTCAACTTTTCAACATCCTTAATAAGAGCGTTAACGTCAATTATCATTCAATCACCTCGCAGTACTTCATATAACACCTGAACTCACACTCATCACGTTCATCAGAGCCGATAGGGAACGCCTTACACTCGGTTAGGCACTCCTGAAGCTTCCCAAGGTTCTCCTCCCTAACTGGGCACTCATCGTTGAACCAGACAATTACCATCATTTATTCACCTTCTTCTTTATCTTATCTATCTCGTATGCCAGCAGGGCAACCAGCCCGAACAGAGCTGAAATCCCAGAAATGGCTACGTTTTCAATGTGGAATCCAATAATGATTAACGACCAAAGCAGTACGAACATTATCATAGTGAACACTACAACTATTATAATGTCCCTCATTCATTCACCTCCTCGCAGTACTTCCTGAAGAGCTCTATGTATGTGTTTATATCTTCTGGGTCGTAGTCGTTCCTGTTTATCTTGAGCTGGAACTCCCTTATGTCCTCGTAGTTGCTCTGCACGTTGAATACCAGATAGTTGACCATGCTTACCAGGAACAGCCCGAACTCATAGATAACCCTGTGCCTAAACTCCTTGGGCAGAGCCCTCATTTTTGTGCAGTAATCTATAACTTCACCTATCCTTCTCATTGCACCTCTCACCACACAGCTTACCGCATAACACCATGTTGTTCCTCTCCTCCATACATTCGTTCATGCACTCCTCGAAGCACTCGTTCTCGACCTCATTCTCACTTTCCTCCTCAACTTCAGCAACCCCGACGCCTTCAGGTCTAATGATCCTTTTTGGTTCGGCTTTCACCATCGACTTAACCATATCGGTTATGACCATGCTGCTAATGACCGTGTATACGTCAAATATCCTTTTAATTATCTCAGTAAAGTCATCTTTTCTGCCGTCTCGACCCATACCTCTTCTTCACCTCCTCCACTAATTTATCTATAAATTCCTTTAAGTTGTTTATCTTCTCCATAAGGTCTTCTGGTTCCTCGAAGTAAATCCACAGCCCCTTCTCGTCAGTCGAGTCCCATATCCACGTCAGCACCAGCAGGTTTGAACCGCTTACTGGAATTCCCTTATACACCCTTGCGCAGAACCTGCCGACGCATAATTCATCTATCATTATTTGATTCACCTCAAGCGAACTATCCTATTCGTTCAGCTTTCCGACAAACCTTATCTTAACCTCGCCCTCAACAAACACCTTCCACGACCCGTCGCTCTCCTTACATATCCTCAGTCCGTTAAGGTCTGCGCACTTGCCAGGCTCCAGCTCAACCTTCTTCGGCACTATGTACTTCCTAGCGAACTCGAACAGCTTCTTCATAAACTCCTTAACCTTCTTTTCGTGCTCCTCGAAGTGCGGGCACTCAACAACCCTGAACCCGTAGCACTTGTTGTTGGCATACCTACATTCCTTGATGAACGGGCACGTAAGCTCGTACAGCTTCATCTCACCACCTCGCACAACTCATACATTAATTTTAAGTAATTCCCGTATGTACTCTACCAAGTTCGTTAACTCATCCCTGGTTAAGTGTACCGATAGCTCCTTGCCGTCAGGTCTCCTGATTGTCAGCACGTAGTCGTTCGGGGTAAACACCTCTACATCAACCAAACCCTTTGGTGGGAGTTTTGAAAGTTTTGACATCACTCGTTCACCTCCTCATAGAGTACTATTGAATCTTTGAGTAGTAGCTCTACGGCGTCGAATAGGTACGTTGCTGGCACCGCCTCAACATCCAGCGCTGATACGTCGTATACCGATACTGGAAGCCCCTTAAGCCTTATCACCAGCCTGTCAGTCTTCGACATGTACATTATTGAGTACTCGCCTAGATCTATAACTACATTATCTTCAAGTACTTCATACTCAATCATTTTTCTAAGCCTCGGGTTCCACAGCAGATAATAATAGTACTTCATCACTAAATCACCTCTTCATCCTTGCCTATTTTGTCTTTAATCTGACCCAATAGCAATGACCATTTTTCATCTGGTCTTGGTAGGAATGGTGTGGCGTCAGCACTACTGTATGGTGGCTCTATTTCCGTGAATAACAACCTCTCAGCTACTGATGACTCACTAATGGTTATTGACACGTTAGGTGAGTCAAGGACTGAGTGAATCTCTTTACACCCAACCTCATCACAGTAATATATAACCATCACTCAACCCCTAATGTACTTGTCTATGTTTTCCTTAGTTATTGTCACTATCTTCCCTTCAGCATCCTTACACACTATCTTTCTGCCATGCTTAATTACATCGTCCTTAAACATCTCTACAAATACCTTGCTACATGACGGTAAGTATATTGTCTTGATTTCATGTATGCCAAGCTCATATACACCCTCACTAGGTATTACTGACTTACCGCTCATCGGTCGATCACCTCCCTACAGACCACGACATCTAGTTCCTTAAGCCAGCTAGACACCGTATCTAATGCCTTGTTAACGTCTATCCGTACCCACTCTGGCAACGGTGAGTTCACATACGCATTATCTGTTTCTGGGTCTTCACTGCTTATGTTTATAATTATGTACGTGTAGTCCATGCCCTCAATCATCACGCTAATCTCATCCTTATAGACTTCAACGTCATATATGTAGTAGTTGTCATCGCTGTCCTTTAATATACACTTTAAGTAGTAATACCTAAAATCATCCTTGTTATTATGTTGGGCGGACATGTGCTCACCAAACAATAAACGTATCTGGGAGTTAAAAATTTAATTGTTTTGAGTTACAAACATCCGTCAGTCTTCGCCAGAGTAACAATATTTCATAATTTATTTACCTCTTTGTTTAAGTACGTGCTCACCCATTATTTCCCTCATGATTGCTGTCGTAACCCATTCCATATACTCACCGAATTCCTCGACCTCACTAATGTGGAAGCTGGCTTCATCGACGTATTTACCGTCCTTACCTACATCTACGTTGATTTCGTCTTCACATACATCGACGGTAATAACATATCTAACCATAGCTCAGTCACCACTTTGAGCACAGCACGTCTATTATGTATCGCCCTCCTATGCCTTCCTCCTTCAGCCACTCCTCCACCTCCTTCTTTAGTTTAGCTTTTGCCTCTTCAACATCCTTACCTTCAGCCTCGAAGAACCTGTCGAATACTATGGTAATGCATTTAGCCATCACTCCTCCACCTCCCCTCCATTGCTGTCCTCCCTCATTATTGCACCGATGATTCCGCATACGGAAGCTCCCAGACCGCCCAGAATGGCTGCACCTACGGGCCCAGCTATCAGGAATCCTATCACTGCGCCCACACCGCTGCCTAATGCACCGCCAGCTAGCGTGCTTGGCGGAACCACATATTCCCTCTCACTCTCTTCAGCCATCACTCGACCACTCCGCTATCTGTTGTTAGCGGCCTGCCGTACCTTAAGTGTTTTTTGCCCTCGCATCGAAGGAATGCAACGTATCCACACTTGGGGCAGCGGTACTTATGACATACATTACCTTCCTTATCAATTTCAGCGCCGCACCAAACCATGAAGTACCCGCACTTGGGGCAACACCACAAGAACTCGCCCATTCTCAATCACCTTTCGGCGCCATGTACAACACGGCTACTAGAGACGTTAAAGCTACAGTAATTAGGAACGATCCGACGCCTAGTGAGCGGTAACACCTGCCCAGCAGTAGCGCTAGGATG
>QMQV01000089.1 GCA_003649085.1 Thermoproteota archaeon | reverse complement strand
ATATGTTCCACAAACCGTTGTGGGCAAGACGTTTGCTCCTGAAGAGCTAAAGATAAAGTGAAAAGGAACTTAAATGGCAGTATTAATAACGACGTCGCATCGCCCATCTCAAAGAATTAGGAGTTTTTGCTCAGACATCGAAGCATCGTCAGACTTTTTCATATATGCAACAAGAGGTAAACAGACATTTTTGGATTTAGCTTCACTTGCCCGCTTATACAATGCAGATTGCGTAATATTAGTTTGCTCAACAAAAGGCAATCCAGGAAAACTCGATTTCTACCAATTTCTTGGTTCTTCATTATTAAGAAAGCTTAGCTTGATATTAAAAGGTATTAAGTTAACTAGAGAAATGGGACTTAAAGTTACGAGAACAAAGAGAAGACCTGTCTTTATAACCGCTCCAAAGCAAGGAGAGGTTTTAAATGCGGCATCGGCTATCGCGAGACTAATAGGAGTCCCGCTCATAACTGAAGGTCAGTTAAACATCGGCTTAAACATAGCATTTAAAGAAGGAATTAATGAGCTCCTAACAATACATTTTCTTGACGCTTCAAGCAGAGTTCCGTGTGGTCCCCTTATAAGGGTTAAATCTTTTCATGTGTGGTGACACATGTGAGGAGAGCTTTCATAACGCTTGAACTACCATCTCCAGAGATAGCACATCTCCTTTATAATGCCATACGCCCCGAGCTTGAATCTCAGCCATCGCCTCACGCGAAAGCAGCCGCAATGCTCAAAGGCAAGTATATTACTTTCTTATTTGAAGCTAAGAGCGCTGCAGGAATTAGAGCCCTGATAAATTCATATCTAAGGTGGGCTGACATGATATTGAAGTTAGCCTACGAGTTGGAGGTGTAAAGGGAAAAATGGCTGAGCAGTTGCCGCCACAAGTTCAGAATCAAGTTATGCGCTTTCAGGAACTACAAGAACAGCTCAAAATGATAGTATTGAGGAAACAGCAATTTGAACTTGAACTTAGAGAGGTAGAAGCTGCCTATGAGGAAGCTAATAACCTAAGCCCTGACACAACCATCTATAAAGCTGTAGGCGTCCTATTGTTTAAGACCGATAAGGACAAGGTGTTAAAAGAGCTTTCTGATAGAAAGGAAGAGCTTGACTTAAGGATAAAGACCCTAGAAAAACAGGAAGCGAGGCTTAAGCAACAACTCGAGGAACTCAGAAAGTCTATAGCAGCCTACATGTCTCAAGGACCTAGCTCTGTAGGAGGCTCTTAGACCATAAGCTTAGGGCAAGAAACCGTTCGGCAGATATGTGAAGAAGCTGAGAAAGCTGCGCGTAAATTCATATTCTCTAAAGTCAAGAAGAGGTATATCAGGAACCTAATAGTTGAGGTTTTGGCTGAACAATCTGAAGAACAGGGTCTACAATTCACTGTATCAATAGAATTGGATGTGCATCCCATTTTCAGAGGCGAAATCAAGAAACTCGTAGACGAAGCCACTAATGTAGCCCTCAAGGTCATCGATAATAACATGAAGGTGTTGAAACATGAGGAAAAAGCTAGTCAACGTACTTAAAAATGCTAAAAACGTACTCATGCTATGTCATAAAAACGCTGATCCAGATGCCGTTTGTAGCGCATTGGCGCTTGGGACTTATATATCAAGGTTCTTGAAGAAGAATGTCCATTATGTCGCTGTGGATGGCGTGAGTGCCTTATCTAAAAAAGTATTGGAGAGTTTGAAAGTAGGCGTGGTCTTTAATGACCATATTTATGACGTTAGTCCATATGATGCTATAATACTGGTTGATACGGGGTCTTTGGATCAAGTTAAACCACTTGACGAGCAAATATTAAAGGAAGGAAAGACCTTGCTAGTCGTGGATCATCACCATGAAAACGAAAAACTAGCTAAAATAGCTAAGCTATATCTAGTAGACACAGCCGCACCTTCAACTGCAGAGATTGTATATAAAATCCTTAGGCGCTCTAAAGTATTAAGAGATAGCGTAATTTGTCAAGCGCTTCTAATAGGCTTAATCTACGACTCGCGAAGATTCGCCATAGCATCATATGATACTATCAAGATAGCCTTGGACTTGATGCGAAGAGGAGCTGACTACAACAAGGTACTTACTTTGCTAAAATCTGAGGCGAGTTACTCTGAAAAAATCGCGAGGTTGAAAGCTTGTCAAAGAGCTAAGCTATACAGTTTGAGAAATGAGTGGATAATCGCTTTTTCACATGTGGGGTCGTATGAAGCATCTGCGGCAAGATCTTTGATTGACTTAGGAGCTGATTTAGCACTTGTTTTAAACCAGGAAGATGATGTTTCAAGGGTTTCCATAAGAGCTAATGACCGCTTCAATAACTTACTAGAAGGTGACGCGATCAAAGATCTAATATTGCACTTATCAAGAAGTCTTAAGGGTGAGGGAGGAGGACACGCTTTAGCGGCTGGTTTTATTGGAAAGTTTAGCTTAGAAGAGCTTGAAAATGCGACAATAAGTTGGCTTAGGAAAAGGGTTTCGCAGGAAGTCAAGCTTATAACGTGAACTTCTCTACTCACAGCTGAAAAACTACTCATATAACTTGGGGCGCAAAATCGTGGCTTTGATAGAAGTCCATTCGCTAACTTACACTTATCCTGGAGCAGATCGCCCGACATTAGTAGACATCTCCTTTGAAGTTAGTGAAGGCGAGTTCATCGTATTAACTGGGCCCAGCGGATGTGGCAAATCAACGCTTTGCAGGTGCTTAAATGGATTGATACCACATTCGTATGGAGGGGAGTTTAAGGGCAAGGTTATAGTTGATGGACTAAATACTCTAGAACATCCTGTATACGTTTTAGCTCAAAAAGTTGGTTTAGTTTTTCAAACCCCTGAAAACCAGCTTTTTTGTTCAACAGTTGAAAAGGAAATAGCCTTTGGGCTAGAGAACTTAGGTTTACCTAGAGATGAGATTCTTAAGCGAATTGACGAAGCTTTAGAGTTAATGGACATAAAACACATACGCTACTCATCTCCTGAAGAGCTCTCAGGTGGCGAGCAGCAAAAGGTCGCTATAGCAGCTTGTTTAGCTATGAAGCCTAAAGTCTTAGTACTGGATGAGCCTACAGCACATCTTGATCCTTTAAGTGCTTTCCGCCTACTAAAAACTCTTGAAAAGCTCAACCAGGAGTTAAACATAGCGATTTTGCTGGTAGAACATAGGCTAGATATGGTTGTTGAAAGCGCAGACAGAGTTATGGTCATGCATGAAGGCAAGATAATAGTTGATGCTCCTCCACAGCAAGCTTTTACTAAAGATATTGTCAGAGAAATCGGAGTAGGAATACCCAAGGTTGTTAAGCTATATACTGAGCTTAAGTCTGCTGGACTAAGTCTGGGTAGACCGCCATTAACACCAGAGCACTTAGCTCGGGAACTGGAGGTGTTTTTAAGACGATAGAGGTTATTGACCTCTGGTACACGTATCCAAATGGTGTTCAAGCACTTAGAGGTGTAAACCTGAAAATTGAGCGAGGAGCTTTCATAGCAATATTAGGGGAGAATGGCGCTGGGAAAACCACATTGATCAGACACTTCAACGGACTTATTAAACCTCAAAGAGGTTGCGTATTAATTGATGGTGAGGATACCAGGGAAAAATCTGTTGCAGAACTTGCACGTAAGGTCGGTTTAGTCTTCCAAAATCCTGAAAATCAGCTTTTTGCAGAAACTGTTGAAAAGGAAATAGCCTTTGCCCTTAAAAACTTCAGGTTCCCAGAAGATGAGATTAAACGAAGAGTTGAATGGGCTTTAAATGAATTCAATTTAGCACAATATAGGAATAAACCTCCGTTTATGTTAAGTGGAGGTGAGAAAAAGCGTCTTGCTTTAGCCTCAATACTATGCTATGATCCAGAAGTTATAGTATTAGATGAACCTACAACTGGACAAGATGAGAAGCAGAAGGAGAAGCTAGCTCAGATGCTTTACTCGCTTAATAAGCGCGGTAAAACAGTCATTGTGGTTACACACGATGTTGAGTTTGTAGCTGACTACATAAACGATGTCGTAGTGCTTTCACAAGGAAGAGTCTTAGCTAGAGGAAAGACGCTAGAGATTTTTTCGAACTTTGAAGTTCTCAAAGCATCAAACCTATTACAGCCACAAGCTGCTAAAATTGCGTTAAGCTTACGCAACTTAGGGATATCTGTGAACTCCCTTGACATATCAGAAATCAAAGATTGTGTTTTGAAAGCAGTTGGTGTCATTAAATGAAGGCTTTTGAAGGCCTAGCATACCAACGTGGCGTATCCTTTCTCCATAGGCTTGATCCCAGGTCAAAAATGATTTACTTAATCGCTTTATCAGTATTATCGACAGTCGTCTTCTACACATTATTGCCCATGCTCGTATTATTTATTTCAACAATACCGCTAGTAGCTTTAAGCCGCATAGTTAAGAAATGGCTTACTATCGTGAGAGGCGCTTTAATCTTCGTGATTTTCATTTTCCTCTTCAACTTCATAGGATTAACGTGGAACTACTTGCCCAATATACTCCAAGCTCCTCCTAACGTACTCTGCAACGCTCTCTCGCTCTCAACTGCTATGATGCTCAGATTCTTAACACTCGTTTCGGTTTTCGCTCTCTTCTTTCTAACAACTTCTCCAGATGACTTTGCCCAATCCATGATTCAGTTAAAGCTTCCATATGACTACGCGTTGACGTTTACAATGGCTATGCGCTTTGTCCCTATGCTCGCTCGCGAAACTCAGCTAATTATAGATGCTCAAAAGTCAAGAGGTTTAGAGCTCGAAAAAGGAAATTTCATACAGCGCATTAGAAACTACATACCGATCCTCATCCCACTCATAATATCCTCCTTTAAGAGAGCAGAGATGATAGCAGATGCTATGGAGTCTAGAGCTTTTGGAGCATCAAAGCAGAGAACTTATCTATACATGCTAAAGCTATCTTCTCATGACTTCTTCTTCATATCCTTAACTCTCTTTTTCACGTGTCTAGCTATTGTGCTGCGCCTCTTAGGTCTTCTGCTTTAGTCTAAGCAATTCCCTTAAAATTGGCATTTCAGCTAAATCGTCTTCAGATATGAGCTCCCATATAATCCCTTGTGGTCTTATTTTCTCACCACTCGCCTTGATGACTTGAGTAGGCGTTAAAATATAATCTAATGTATAATCATGTCTCTCAAGCGGAATTTCTTGAACTATTTGCAGATCATGAACAGTAGTTACTATGGGAGTATTCTCGTTTACAGCCCTAAGCTCCTTTAAAATACCATACTCGTATTCGCTATATCCTCCTCCTTTACCAAGCCTCCTACCCTCAAGAGTTACAGCTACTGAACCAGTAACTATTAAATCCACGTGCTTAAGCTCATTGATAGGTATCAACCTCCCATATTCAAAAGCTCCTCTAATCGTAGCAGCCCTATCAAAAAGCCTCCTAGGTATTTTAGAGGGATCTAAAACAACGAATCCTCCTCGAAGCCTAGGCGTGGGCATAATAACCGTCTTACCATCTAAGAGGGCGAAGTACCTAACCCAATATTGTGGGGAATCCGGGCTCACTTTAATCGAAGATGCTTCAATATATTCTCGAAGTTCTCTTAAGCGCTGCGCCGCCACATCAGCTCCCTTAAAATTGGGTATTCTACCGTAAATGGGTTTTGGAGGCAAAGATGCCCTTTCTCTTTCAAGTCTGTCCCAAACCATCTTTCGGATAGCTGACTTAACCTCCTTTATATTCACAAAACCACCTTCCAAAAGTGAGTAATCGTTTAATATTACCGCATTTTCAGAGTTTAACGGAGAAATATTTGAGTCTGGTGTAGGTAATGCGCGTCAAATCCGTCATGTGCGACATCGCCGACTACATCAGACGCATTACCGACAAGATAAGCGACGAACAAGTCGAACAAGTTGTCTCGATACTAACTGATGCGGCATCAAAGTCAAGTAAAGTGCTGGTTACGGGAGCTGGTAGATCTGGTTTGGTT
>QMQV01000088.1 GCA_003649085.1 Thermoproteota archaeon | reverse complement strand
TGAGATTCTAGGCTGATTTGTTTTCAATTATTTTATTTTAGATTGTGGTTTTTATGGTTTTTCTTAGCTTATCAAGCGCAGACAATTTGGATAAGTTAGCCGAGCACATTGGAGCTGCGCTTGGTAAACCATTGGCTGGTTACAGAGGCTTTTTAAAGGTTTTTCCTGTAAGGTAGGCTTTTTTCATGGGAGCTGCGCATGTACCTAATGGCTTACAATGTACACTTTTATACATTGAAAAATCAAAAATAGGGATGTTAGACCAGCATTTTTCCTAGATTGCTGAGCTTTACGATTCTGTCTTCCCTTTCAATTAGCTTTAGGTCTTCTAGGTCTCTTAGGTGTCTATAGATTGTTGTGAGATCTTTGTCTAAGGCTTCAGAAAGCTCGTGTGGTGTTTTTGGCTGCTGAAGCAGTGTAAGTATTTTTAGCTTTTCTTCTGTAAGCTGTGGCGGTGTCGTTAACAACGAGGCTATGGGCGGCAGCTCGACTGTTCCTTGTCTTGCTTCTAAGTCTACGATCAGCTTGGCTTTCTTGAGCCCTGCTATTAAATACGCTGTGTAAGCTGATAAGACGAGAGCTCTCATACCCCCACTTAAGTTTAGCACTACTTCATCGTGTTTAAAGCGTTCAAGCTCTTTTCTTATCGTTGAGACAGCTTCGTGAAAATTGCGCGGGTTGATTGCCTTAACTTCAACCTTAACGGAGCCTAAGTAAGCCTTATCGACTAACCCCTTGATATCGTTGATAGCGCTTTCTGTCTCAGGTCTTAGCGGCTCAGCTGTTAGGAGAAGTAATATGCCTCCCTCTTCCAGCCTTGAGCCTACAATTCTCCTAACCACAGGGTCTGTGTCGAAGCCTAGTGTGCATATAAGTGCCTTTACCATACACTCACCGAAATAAACCTTGCAGTAAATGTATTTAAACCTTCTCTTAATGCATGATCAATGCTTTTTATGCACTGTAAATACAACGTGCGGTAAAGATGCCTTAACTGCTTTTGTACCTCATTAAAATGTATTGTACGTGCATTAACTGTATTTAATGTGCATTATGGTGAAGTTTATATCGCATTTTTGCATGTATAATACACAGAGGTGTAAGGATATGTTAAATGGACTTGACTTGCTGAAAGCTTTAAGGAGGCTTAGGATTAGGTCGTTAAATGACCCTATTGAAGATGAGTTTAGAGGATGGAATTATGGAAGTCCGCCTGTTAAGCCTAAGGCTTATCTCGGTTTGGCGGTAAGCGACTTAGCTAACAGGTTTTGTCCATCTAACAGGGATTTATACTTAAAGTATGTCGAGAAGGTCAGGGCAGAGCCTAACCAGCTCATGGTTAATGGCAAGGCTTATCACGAAGCCTTAATGTCGGCAATAAGAGATGTACGCTCTCTCGTGATTAAGGGGGTTGATGGAAGTAGGATAATTGACGTGCTTTTAAGGAAGAAGCTTAACTTCAACGTCGAAAACGCAGCTAAGTTGTATAGGTTTGCTGTCCTACAGCTTGCAGCTGAAGTTGATAGGGGGCTTTCAAAAGCCAACATACAGGGCGTAGACGCAGCGTTAAGCATGCTGCCGCAGCTAGTTGAAGTAGAGGTTGATGGGTCTCCAATAGGCTTAAGCTCGCATTTAAGAGTTGACGCGCTTTCAGGTAACGTGCTCTTTGAAGTTAAGACAGGAGCTAAAAATGAGAAGCATAGACTCGCCTTAGCTGGCTACGCTCTCGCCATGGAATGTGATAGGGAAATACCTGTCGACTACGCTCTCCTAGTTTATGTAGACCCAGCACCGAAGACGCCGCGCTTATCCATAGTTCCCGTTTACATATCAAATGAGCTTAGGCAAGACTTCTTAGAGCTTAGAGATGAGGTAGTGGATATGATACATTCTGAAAGAGACCCAGGGCTTGCAAACAGCTGCCCAAGCACCTGCCCATTCTACAGGTTCTGCCGAGGTGAGGTAGCTTGAAAGTTTTAGTGGTTGGAGGCTACGGGGTAAAGCTAGGCTATAGCAAGGGCATGGTAACCATAAGAGGCCCTGCCAATAGGGAGCTCCCGATCAGCAACTTTGATCAAATAATCTTAACGACGAGCGGCATTTCAATCTCATCAAGGTTAATAAGGGAAGCTGTTAAGCGCGGCGTAGACATCATAGTTTTAGACGGCAAAGGGGATGTCATCGCTAGGGTAGATTCTCCATGCTTGAGCGCCACGACTTTGACGAGGAGAGGACAATATGAAGCTTACAGAGATTGGCGCGGGGCTCAGATAGCAAAGTCGGTTGCGTATGCCAAGATAACTAACCAGGCTAACCTGTTGAAATACTATGCTAAGAGCCGTGGAATATGGGAGCTTAGAAAAGCAGCTGACGCTATGGTAGATATAGCTGAGCAGGTGAAACAAGTAAACGCCACAGCTGTAGACTTGATACGGGAAGACCTAATCAAGTATGAGGCGCAAGCAGCTAAGATATATTGGAGCCACGTAGTTCAGCTAATACCCCCTACCTACAACTTCGTGGGTAGAGATCAAGATTCCTGCGACCAATTTAACTTAATGTTGAACTACGGCTACGGGATATTGAGGGCAACTATATGGAGATTGGTTATTTTAGCGGGGCTTGACCCACATGCAGGCTACCTACACGTAGATAAGAGCGGCAGGCCATCCCTCGTTTTGGACCTAATGGAGGAGTTCAGGCCTACTGTTGTGGATAAACCCCTCATCGCGTTAACATCTAAGCTAAACCCTGAACACGTAGTTGACGAAGGTAAGCTCACGGTAGATGCGAGAAACGAAGTCGCTAAAGCTGTGCTAAGTAGATTAAAGGACAAGGTGAGAGTAGGCGAGCATAGAGTTGAGCTTGAAGTAGCGATTAAGAGGAGGATTAGGAGCATAGCGCGCTTGCTTAGAGGCTTTGAACGCGAATGCTCAGGGTACGTTGAGAGGTGGTAGCTTTTGAAGGTTTTAGTCATCTACGATATAACTGAAAACGACCTCAGGGAGCACGTAGCCAAGAAGCTGAAGTCAATGGGGTTAACGAGAATACAGAAAAGCGCTTTCATAGGCTACCTCGACAGCTCAGCGCGCAAAGACCTCAAAAGGTGGATTCAAAGGCAAATACAGGGACATAAGGCAAACGTCCAATTCTACCCGCTATGCCGCTACTGCTACTCACAGAGAGAAGAAGTAGGTGTGCCGACGGTTGAGGAAAGCTTGTTGAGGAGCGAGATCGTAGTTGTCTGAGACTTGGCTTTCACCGCACATAGTCAGGCAATACGCTTTCTGCCCTCAAATACCGTACATGATGCTAGTGCTAGGAAAAGTTGAGCCAGTTACCGACAGCATGTCCATAGGCAAGGCGCTAGCAGAAGAGGAGAAGAAGGAGATGATAAACAAGATACAGCCAAAGAACTCCAAAGTCCTATACAACGTCCCATTAAAATCGGAGAAATATAAGATGAGGGGTGTGGCAGATGCCATAATAATGTCGCCGAGGGGGCCGTCGGTAGTCGAGTTTAAAGCCATCAAGTCCAAGAGGCTTCAAAAACACCACGAATACCAGCTCGTAGCCTACACCATGATGGCGGAAGAGCAGTATGGAGTAGCTGAAGAATCGTATTTAGTTTACAAGAACAGGTACTTCAAGGTAAAGATAACTGAAGACAAGCGTAAGAGAGTCAAAGACATCTTAATGAAGGTGAGGAAAATGATAGAAAACGAGGAACCCCCACCAACACAGCCGTCAAGGAAGTGCAGGACATGTTGGTATAGAAAGCTTTGCTCGGAAACAATCTAAAACGGAAAGCTGAGCACAGCTACATGTTTAAGAAACCCCGCAACAACCCTTATATTATTCGAAAAAGCTCTTACTCACTCGGTGAACTCGAACAAATGATTGAAGGTCGAGTTGGCTCGAAAGGGGAAATCTTCCTCCCAAAGGAGATTAGAGAGAGACTCGGGCTTAAACCTCATACGAAGATCATCTACAAAGTCGAAGACGGAAGACTGCTGATCGAGCCTGTCTTAAAGCTCGAAGACGTTTTAAAAGAACCTAAGCCTGTTGAAATCTCCTTAGAGGACTTCCATGAGTTTAGAAAGGAGTTGTCTAGGAAGGTAGAGTCTTGAAGCTGCTCCTAGATACCACATACCTTCTCCCAGCTATAGGAATACTTGTTAAAGAACTTCCAGAAAACGCGGTGATTAAGCTATTGGAAAAAGGACATGAAATTTACATAAACGAGGTCACAATCTTCGAGTTAGCTGCCAAAGGCGCTAAACACGTTATAAACAGGTAAGCTTGCAGCTGAAAGGGTATTGAAAGGTGTAAAGGCTATAGTATATGACGATAGGATAGCAAAAATACCGCTACACGATAGCTCCGTCTTATTAACCGCCTTAAAGCTAAGAAATCTACTGAACGACTTCATAAACTGTCTAATACTCTCCTCAGCGATCAACCAAAGCGACGCCATAGTAACCGAAGATAGAGACATCCAAAGCCTAGAAGAAAGAAGAGAATTTCAAGAGCTTCTCAAAACCATGAACCCAAAATTCAAAATCTTAACATTAGCTGAAATACTCTAACAAAGCTACTCAACTTCCAGCTCTCCAAAGGTACAACAGCTTATGCAGCCCACAGCCAAAAACTGCACTCAATTGATAAAGCTTAAGCCACTACTTTTACAAGCTACCTAACCATAGAATAGGTGGCCCAGCGACTCTAGAGGTATGCTAAGTTGATAACAGTCTTTAGGCTAAACCTAGTGGCTATCAACGAGGTAAAGGCTCAAGAAAAAAGCTTTACAGGCTTTCTAGCAAGAGGATTATTCTACACGATATTACGCCAAATAAACCCAAAGCTAGCAGAAGAGACGCACGCCAAGAAAACAGCGCCAGCGCCATTTTCAATAAAGCCTCCACATACAATACGAGAAGGCAAGCTAAAAATACTCCCATATAAGATACCCCAAGGAGCGCTTTTCTCAATAGAAATAACCTCTCTAGACACAGCGCTATCAGATGCTCTAGCACAGGCAATGCTAAACATAGGCAACGAAGTACAGCTAGGTAAAGACGGCAAAGCCCTAATCACGTCAGTCGACGTGAGGCAAGTAGAAGAAGATGAGCTGTTAAAGACAAAGCCAATAGACAAGTTCAACATACACTTCCACACACCAACATACTTCAGGATAAGCAGCCCACACTACACTTGGCAAACAACAAGAATACTGCCACTGCCAGAGCCAAACCACATGCTATCAAACCTATACAGAATATGGAACACCTACATGGACGAGCAAATAGACGAAGAATACCTCACGTGGCTACAACAGCAGCCAATATTAATAGCAAGAGCACAAAACATCAACACACACCGCCACTACGAACACCCAGAAAAAGGAGTATTCACAATAGGCTTCACAGGCAAAACCTACTACACACTAGCACAAGACACCTACCAAGAAGACATGGCATGCATCACACATCAGCTACTAAAACTAGCGGAATACAGCAACGTAGGAGGCAACCGAACAGCAGGATACGGCTGGATAACAGTCAAAACACCCCAAGGAGCCTAAAAAGGCTTTCAATTCTCTTTATGAGATTCCTGGGAGAGTCCGAACATACATGAAGAGGAGGTACGGCGAAACTTTCAATTCTCTTTATGAGATTCTCGCGCTCTTTTTCTCGTATTATTAGGAAGCCCCATACGTTCTTTCAATTCTCTTTATGAGATTCAACGCTGGCGTCAACATGACTAAGGCTCAGGAGCTTAAACCAGCTCAAACAACAAAACAACCTCTAAAGAAAAGCCCCTAATACCACAACCCTCCAATGCACAAAAACGTACACTACAAGCCATCAGGTACATGCGCAGCTCTCCAAGACAACCCCCCATCATACAAGAAAAAGCTTAAAAACAAACAGTAAACAGCTCACCATCCCATCAAGCGCAGCTCCAATGTGCTCGGCTAACTTATCCAAATTGTCTGCGCTTGATAAGCTAAGAAAAACCATAAAAACCACAATCTAAAATAAAATAATTGAAAACAAATCAGCCTAGAATCTCA
>QMQV01000087.1 GCA_003649085.1 Thermoproteota archaeon | reverse complement strand
GTTATCTTCAATTTCTTTGATTTTATCGAGCACGTTATTGGGTTTTAATACTAAAGACGAAATATTGCCTTCAGCTCCCTCAGCTTCTCGTAAAATCTCGTAGGTTTTTAATACTTCCTTCTTAACGTCCTCGATGCTTAAAGCTAACGAATTAAATGATGTGCAGGTGCTTGTCGCCAACAATAACGCTATGATTGCTAAGAATAGGCTTTTGTGCACGAAGATGCTCAAGCTCTTCAAGTTAATAAACGTTTAAATTCAAGAGCGAGGCATCTAAGTTCTATCTTTTTACGATATCTGATTCTATTCGATGGACATTTTAATGCCGTGAACTTTTATACCAGTTAATGGTTTCAAGCAAGCCTTGCCTTAAGTCATACCTTGCCTTCCAACCAAGCAGCCTACGGGCTTTCTCTACATCAGCTTGACTGCTCTTAATATCCCCTAGCCTAGGAGGCTCGTGGATTATCGAGACGTTAGAGCTCGTCAGCTCCTTAATTAGCGTAGCTAAGTAGTTTATGGACGTAGCTTTTCCTGTGCCTATGTTGTAAATTCCAGGTTTACCTGACTTTAACGCCATTAGGCAGCTCTCCGCAACGTCAGCTACGTATACAAAATCCCTTGTTTGCTCACCATCTCCATAGATTGTGAAGCTTTGTTTACTTAACGCCCTACTTATGAAACAATGTACTACGCCAGCATATGGGCCTCCCTTCATTCTAGGCCCGTAGACGTTAAAGAAGCGTAAAACGTAGGCTTTAAGGCCGTAGCTTTCAACATAAGAGTTGATTAATGCTTCGCTCGCTAGCTTTGTCACGCCGTACACGTTTTTGGGTCTTAACGGGTGTTCTTCGTCTATTGGAAGTCTAACAGCTTCGCCATATACGGCGCAGCTGGAGGAGTATATCAAGGTATTGACGTCGCATTTCCTACAAGCCTCTAGGACATTTAAGGTGCCTAAAATATTGACTTCATACGCTAAGACAGGGTTTTTGTTTGCCTCTTCAACGCTGACCAGCGCCGCTAGATGTATGATATAGTCACAGCTTCTGGCTAGCTCACGTAATAGGCTTAAGTCTCTGACATCGCCTTTAAAGAAGCTAAAGCCGGGTTTTGAAGAAGCTTGGCTTAGGTTTTCAAGCGAGCCACTGTATAAATTGTCTAAGACTTTAACTGAGAAGCCATTGGAGAGCAAAAGGTCTACCACGTGTGAGCCTATGAAGCCAGCGCCTCCAGTCACTAATACGTTCAAGGATTAAGCACCTTTTAACAGAAAGCCTCAAGTTTTAGATTAAAGCTTTTACCTCAGCAAACAGCTTCTAAACTAATCACATAGTATAGCAAAACACGCTGTAGAATCATAATGGTCGAAACCACATGTAGATAAGCCACGGATAATAGGGAAGTATAAATGGATACATTAGCCTTCTCCACATTTCCCTGAGAATTTACTTACGAAAAACAAATTTTCATTATCTAGCGATCATATCATCGAATATGTTCTCTCACCTTCTTTTCTCCATAACTAAGTTATTTGAAGACTTATAACTAAGTTATTAAAAAGTGTCCTAGGGCGACTCCCTTGGCATTTGAGCAGGAAGCTCCGAAGTATGATGAGTGGTTTCTCAAGAACAGAAATGTCCTCTATTCAGAGGTGCTTCTGGTGAAGTACTTCCTTGAAAAGTATGGAGTTGGTAAGGCTTTGAGCGTGGGCTGCGGTTCAGCGCTCTTTGAAATGATACTTAGAGATGAGTTTGACATTAAAGTGGATTACTGTCTTGAGCCTGCCGAGGGGATGGCTAAGATAGCTGAGAAGAGAGGTTTTAAAGTTGATAGAGGGTATGCCGAGAACCTTCCTTACCCCGATGAGTTTTTCGATACCGTGATTCAAAATGGGACAATACATTATGTAGATGACCCAATAAAAGCTATTGAAGAATCGTATAGAGTCTTGAGGCGCGGAGGCCAGGTAATAATTGCATGGGTAGCTGGTGAAAGCTCCTATGGAATCCTTTATCAACTCGCAGGAATTTTAGGCAACTGGGAGCCACTAAAGAAGATTGCCCCGAAGGACCCCTATCCGATAGAATTCATAAGAGAGGCTAAGAGGTGGCCTACAGCCGAGGAAGTCGGCGAGCTCGTCAAATCTGCGGGGTTCACGAACATTGAGTTCGTCCAGACACTAACGACCCACCCCAAGTACTCTAACGACTTAGTAGAAGAGCCCTCCGAAGGCTATACTAAGGGCGATTACATAGCTTTAAGGGCAATAAAGCCCTTCTGAACTAATCTACTCGCATCAAAAATCCTCGCTTTAGGAGATAGCTCCTCATTTCGTCAGCTACTATTAAAAAATTGGAAGGTAGTTGAAAAGATCGAGAGCTTTAAGCTACTAAAGTTTCTACCTCGGCTTAAGACCTCTAAGCTGCTAAGACATTTATACTCTAGACCTTCAACGTAGCCTTTTGGCACAAGTTTATCGCATTAGCTGAAATTAGCCTGAACGTAAGGAAAAACGGCAGAAGCTATCAATTGCGGAATGTTATAAGTGAAGACACTATCTTTAACGTAACATTTTTAAGAAAGTCTCTCAATAAAAGAAGCCTTTAGCCTTGGAGTGAATAATGAATGTCTGAAAGAGTTCATCCAAACTCATCCTATTTAAACGCTAAATCAACCACTGGAACTTTAACCAGAGTTAAAGACGTGAGCAGCATTAGTGGCATGTGCCCAATTTGCGTTTACGAATGCCCAGTTTTATGTCAGGTAGGTCTGTCAGCCCTCCGGGGCAGGGAAGCCATTTACCCCATGCCAAAATACTTCGGCTATAGCACAGCTGGAGCGCTTAAAGACTATGGGCTAGATTGGTCTCACCTAAATATTCAAGCCGCTTTACTAGGTGCTGAGGGGATAGAGCCAGATCCGGATAAAGCCCTATTCACAAATGCCTCAACTGAAACGGTCATAGGCGGAATACCCGTTAAAGTTCCAATATTTATAGGCGCTTATGGCTCAACTGACGTAGCTAAGCTAAACTGGGACGGGCTCGCAATTGGCGCCGCGATCTCGGGCATAGGCTTAATCGTAGGCGAGAACGTTTGCGGAGTAGATCCAGATCTTCAACTAGTTAACGGAAAGGTGGCGCGTTCTCCAGAGATGGAGAGACGAGTCAAGCTGTTCAGAGAATTCTGGGATGGCAAGTACGGCGACTTAGTAGTTCAGACAAACGTGGAGGATCAAAAGCTCGGAGTTGACACCTACGTGATATCAAAGCATAATGTGCACTGCATAGAACGAAAGTCGGGTCAACGGGCGAAGACGATAGGAGGGGAGATCCGCGTAAAGGACCTAAACAGCGCTATTGAACTTAAGAGACGCGGGTACCTGATACTTCCAGACCCAGAGGATCCGCTAGTCCAAGAAGCCTTTAGGCAAAAACTCTTTACCTCCTTCGAACGGCATAGCCGAGTGGCGATGTTACAAGGAGAAGATGTCGTTGAGAACATTGAACAGCTTAGAAGTCAAGGTGCAAAGCACGTATCGATTAAGACGGGAGCATACCGGCCGGCGGCCGTCGCCTTCACCATGAAGGTTGCCTCAGAAGCTAAGGTAGACTACGTAACCTTCGATGGAGCTGGCGGGGGAACTGGTATGAGCCCAGTCCCGATGATGGATGAAATGGGGATCCCGACTCTTTACCTTGAGGTCATCGTGTTAAAATGCGCTCAAATACTCAAGAAGAAGGGCAAGCACGTTCCGGACATATTAATGGCTGGAGGCTTTATTGAGGAAACTCAAATCTACAAAGCTATAGCCTTAAGCAACTTCGGAGACGGCCCAATAGTTAAGGGCGTGGTCATGGGCAGAGCCCCGCTAACAGCGGTAATGAAAGCTAAATACTTCGCTGAATTGGCTCAGAAAGGCAAGCTTCCAAAGCCCTTTGTTGACGAATATGGCGACACACCTGAAAAATTCTTCCGATGCGTAGCCGAGCTTAAAGCCAGGTATGGGGAAAGGTTTAAGGACATCCCGTGGGGTGCTGTCGGCTTATATAGCTACATCTATGATAGGATCAAGACCAGCCTTCAGCAGCTCTTAGCAGGCTCAAGGAAGTTCAAATTAGAGCTAATCAACCGAAACGACTTAGTAGCCTTAACTGAGAGGGCTTCAGAAGTTACGGGAATACCGATGCCTCATCAAGCTGACGAAGAACTTATAGAAAGGATCCTTGAATAACCGCCAATCCCTAAGAACATTAGATGTATAATTCAAGGATACGAGCTCACGGGCAAAAGTCCTGAGAACAATCGGCAGATTGTTTTCTAACCTTACCAAAACCCCTTCACTCAGGATCCCCTAGGTATGTTATTGTGCCGTATTGTCAAAATGTATGGTTTTGTAAGATGTCTAAGAGCTCTAACATTACCATGCAAATTAATGCTTCAGAACGAGATACGCTTGAAAAGTTCAAAACATTCTATTTGTAAGCGCTCTGAAGAAATGCAGCTTGAGCAGTTAGATCGCCGTTGATAGAAGTCATCTTCATGATTTCAGATCTATCAGTTTAAGTAGTATAATGACACGTGATTATGTTTAGAATTAAAACTATGTTTAACACATTAAATATTTACTAAGCCGATGGAATGAAGTAATTTCGAGGAGTTACCAACGAATTCTTCAATTGAAGCATCTATAAAAGTTTAGTAACGCCTTAACCAGGACTTTCTGCTGCTTGAGAATTCTATGGCAATACCCTTATACCTAAGCTTTTGGCTACATTAGCTTGCTTTTCATCGAGTGTGAGAAGCTGTGCTCCTTCGCTTAAAGCTAAAGCTATGTACACTGAGTCATATAGTGTTATCCCATGTTCAATTGAAATATCAAATGCTTTAGCTAGGTAATTGAAGCTTTGATATAAAATGAGGTTCTTGCCCACTAACATTTTAAGTACTTCAAGGGCGCTAAACGCGTCTTCGGCGCTAAGGTATTTTCTTATGTAAAAAGCTTTCCAGATAGCATTTGACACTTCTTTAACAACATTGTCCACGGACACAGCTCGATACATGTAGCTGGATAACTCACTCCACTTTTCTTCACGTAAAATAAAAGCCGTTAAAGCTGATGCGTCAATTACTATCACGATCTTCCCTCACTGAAAGCGCTGAAAAACCCTTTGGCACACTCCATTTAGCCCTAGACAACCGATCTAAAACTCTTTTAAAGTTCTCTGCCGCCTCAACTTCTCTGATCTTCTCTTCAACAAATTTCCTAAGTTCCTCACCCCAACTAACCTTATCGGCATACTCTTCCATTTTTCTCTTCACATCTTTCTTAACCTTGAAGCTGACAACTTCACTCAACGGAGTCGCCTAGTATCTAATACCTGAAAAGTATACTAATAAGTTTACCGTTAACGGTAAACTAAATCCAGAAAACTTGGAAGGGGTAAAATTTATCCAAGAGGAATAGCTTTTCAAACAAATGACAGGGCAGATTTGCCTTTCATGGATAACAATCGTTGTCTTGTCGTAGTATGAATCACAGTATCACTGTGAATATATGTAAAAGCTGATGCATTGCTTTCGTAAGCGCTAGCATTTCTTAACTATTTCGCAATAAGTACTAAGCTGCCCTCTGAACCTATGTTATCCATGTTTAAATGTCCTCCCAATTTCACATACTCTGGAATATGTAGCACAAAGGATAAGATAATCGTATACATTGAGCATGAGAAGTATAGAGATGAGCTGCCGGATCAAATTAAGGGCTTTAAAGCTGAAGTAAAAGTTGTTAGAGGGATAGAAGCACATAGGTTAGTAAGCCTCAGAATCACCTTAACTTTATCGAAATAGAGATATACTTAATTATGTTAAGTTAAGGACGAAGGCAAGACGCGAATAGTTAAAGGTATAGCTTATGGAAAAAGCTCCAATACATATCGCTTGGCAAACAACACCTAAGTGCAACCTAAAATGTGTTTACTGTTATGCTAATGCTGGGGAAGACGCGAAAGCTGATGTGCTGTCTACAAGTGAAGCTAAGAAATTCATCTTGGAGGCGTCTGATCTTGGGGTAAAATCGATAGTTTTTACAGGCGGAGAGCCTTTGACGAGAAGCGACATCTTAGATTTAATTGAGTTCACATCAGATATAGGCTTAAAACCTATATTAGC
>QMQV01000086.1 GCA_003649085.1 Thermoproteota archaeon | reverse complement strand
TATCACAACTTCTTAAAGTTTTGCAGGCAATAGAGCTCTAAAGGCTCCTTTAGCGACATTTAACGTAGCCATAAGGTACTTCGCGTTCATCGCTATCTTCGTTATAGTCTCTCCCTGAAGATCCATTTCCCCAAAAAGCGCTAAATCCTCTTCGATACCTGCTTTTTTAAGCAAGGAAAAGACCTTGTCAAGCTCATAATCACCTAAGCTTCGAATACTATTAGCCAGTGCTTTCATTAAGAAAAACTGTTTCTGAAAACGCTTTTTCCACATTTTCTCAAAGAAACCTAAATTAACTTCACCAGATAAACACCTTGAAACAACTGAACCAGCTAGCTTAGAAACAACCCCTCCTAAGATAACCCCTCCTCCTGTCGTAGGTTTAGCAAAGCCACCAGCATCTCCGACAACTACAATTCGATCTCTAACAACATGCCTTTCAATAGGTCCTCCAACAACAATAAAGCCAGCTACCTGTCTAAGCTTCTTACCCACCTTCATCTTAGATACAACAGGGTGTTTTTCAAAAAGCTTGTGAAGAAGCGCTTTAGGGTTCACATTTTCACAAGCTAGCCCTATCCTCGCTCTACCCGTGCTCAACGGAATACACCATGCAAAGAAACCTGGAGCCCACTTACTCCCAAAGTAAAGCTCAACAACCTCCTCATTAAGCGAAGCTTCGACTTCAAGCTGTATAGCAGGCAATACCTTACTTCTATTCAATCCAAGCTTTACACAAAAGCGTGCTAAGGCGCCATCGGCTACTGCAGCATACCTTGCTTTAAAAACTTTGTTAGAACACAATACTTCAACGTGGTCTTCGCATATGCGTAGCTCATCAGCTTTAAAGCCTGTTAAAATCCTAACCCCTTTCTTTTCAGCAAGCTTAGCTAAAGCCTTATCAAAGAGCACTCTATCGATAACGGCGGCTTGATACTCATCTTTGAAAACACGTAACTTAACCCCACTTGGAGAATAGATGTTAGCTCCCTTAACGTAATTTTTAACGTAGTTACCAGGTATATCAAGCGCTTTAAGGCCTCTTAAGCTAACCAATCCTGCGCAGTGATCCGGAACGCCAACTTCCTCATGCTCCTCTAATACAATGACCTCCCCTCCTCCACTAACAGCCTCTAAAGCTGTTAGCAAGCCACTTGGGCCAGCTCCTATAACCACTAAGTCAGAGACCATAGTCTCAGACAGCTACTTTTAACACAAGTTCAGAAAATATTACTATTGAGCGTCTAAGCCATGGAAGCTGAGGTCAAGCAGGTAATAGCAGTGAGATCAGATTTAAAGCTAAGCAAGGGCAAGTTAGCAGTCCAAGTAGCACACGCGGCAGTCTCAGCGGCTCAAGTAGCTGAAGCTAAGCACAAGGAATGGTTTGACACGTGGGTAAGCTCTGGTCAGAAAAAGGTGGTTGTCAAGGTAAGTAGCTTAGATGAGCTGCTAGCAGTCAAAGACCACGCAGAGTCATTGGATCTGCCAACAGCACTAATAGCTGATAGCGGTTTAACAGAGCTCCCTCCAGGAACAATAACTTGTGTAGGAATAGGTCCGGCACCGACACACTTGATAGACAAAGTAACCGGAAAACTAAGGCTACTTTAATTTAAACACTAAGGTGTAACCAATGCTTAAGACAAAATCTCAAATAGACCTAAACCTAGGCTTAGAATACTACTCCACCGACTTTAACGGCGTCTTCGGCAAAGCCAGAACCCTGCCACATGATTTTATAGTGGAGGAAGTGGCGCTAGATGGTTCCATAGCCTATACTTCCTTAAGTGATGAAAAAGTTGTAGAGGTCTATTGGGGTGGACGCGAATATGCGGTTTTCATCTTAGAGAAATGCTATAAAGAGACGCTATCTACGATAAGCTTGTTAAAGAAGATAGCAAAGGAAGAAGTAGGCTTCTCCGGGATAAAGGACAAGCGAGCCTTAACTTCACAGTTCATAACAATACCTTCAACAGCGAAGGAAAAGTTACTAGACATAAATCTAGGCTTCACGCTCCGCTTCATAGGTTTTTCACGCTATCAATTAAGAAGAGGTATGCTTAGAGGCAATCAGTTCACAATAGTCGTAAGAGACGTAAAACACAAAGATTTGAAAAGCTTAGAACATTGGCTTTCCCAAGCTCTAACAGCAATTAGCTTAAATGGGCTAATAGGCTACTACGGCTATCAACGCTTTGGAACAACGCGTCCAATAACACACTTGGTCGGCAAGCACATCATAAGAGGAGAGGAAGAGCAGGCTGTAGATTTAATACTCAAGACATCCTACGATTATGAATGCCTAGAGTCCAAAATAATAAGGCAATTAGTAGAAAAGGGAGCTTTAAGACAAGCGTCAGAACTCTTCTTCTCAAGCAGCTATGAGCGAGCAATCTTAAACGCCATGTTAGAGCAAGGGAATCAGCATCAAGCACTAAAATGCATTCCGAAAAAGCTAAAACAGCTCTTCATCCACGGCTATCAGGCATACCTCTTCAACAAAGCGCTATCAAAGCTAATTGAGGAAAGAGGTTCGCTAAGTGAAGTAAAGCCAGGCGACGTAGTGGGAATGCTAAGCTCATGGGGGGAGGCAACTCAATTTATCAGGGTCACCGAAGCAAACAAGGATAAGATGTCAAAGCTAGTTAGCGAACATAAAGCTTCGCTAGTTATGCCAATACCAGGATCAAAGCTGAAGACAAGCGAGTATCTGCGAGAGGTAATGGAGAAGGAAGGCGTTAAACTCAATGACTTTAAAAAGCTGAAGGTTAAAGGAGGCTTTAGGCAATGTCTAGCATATCCACACATAGCTTACTTTAAGGTATCTGAAGACTACATGAGCACCACCGGGTTAAGCTACACGATAAAATTCTACTTACCAAAGGGTTTCTACGCCACAATGCTCTTAAGAGAGCTCATTAAGCCTCAAAACCCATGCGAGTGCAACTTATAAGTTAAGGCTTAAGCCTATAACGATCCCTTGGAAACAGCACAACCTCCCTGATATTCTTCCTACCAGTTAAAACCAGCATAAGCCTGTTAAGCCCCAGCCCCCATCCAGCATGTGGAGGCATGCCGTAATCAAAAGTCATTAAATGCTCTTTAAACCCTTCAACGCTCAAGCCTTGCGCTTTAATCCTCTCGATCAACAAGTCCTTCTTGTGAATTCTAGTGCCGCCACTTGCCAGCTCAAGCCAACCCCAGTTCAAGTCAAAAGCATAGCATTTCTTAGGATCGTCCTCCATGGGCATTATGTAGAACGGCTTAAGCTCAGTAGGCCACTCAGTTATGAAGTAAGGCTCAGGATAAAGCTCACCAAGCTTCCTATTAGCTATAGTCGGCAAATCCTCCCCCCACTTTATGAAAATGCCATGTTCCTTCAAAATCTCCAAAACCTCAGTATACGTAAAGCGCCTAAACGGCTTAGATAAGTCAGGTAAATCGTAGTTTAAGACCTCAAGCTCCTTCTTACAAAGCTTCTTAACTGAGCTAACAACCTCCACCAACAAGTCCTCAAGCAGCTTCATAACATCTTCAGCTGTAGCAAAAGCAACTTCCACGTCAACTGAGACAAACTCGCTTAGGTGATAGGTCGTGTTAGACTCCTCAGCTCTAAAGAAAGACCCGATCTCAAACACCTTTTCAAAAGCTGAAGTTAAGACCTCTTTGTAAAGCTGAGGACTCTGCGCTAAAAACGCCGTCTTCTCAAAATATGCGACAGGGAAAAGCTGAGCACCGCCTTCCGTAGCCGTCGCCAAGATCTTAGGAGTAATAACCTCGACAAAACCCCTATCATAAAAGAACTCTCGAATAGCTCTTAAAACCACATGCTGCATCCTAAAAATAGCTTGGCTCTCAGGAGTTCTCAAATCAAGTACGCGAGCGTCAAGCCTAGTATCAAGCTCAGCTTTAACTCTACCAGTGGTATCAAGAGGTAAAGGCGTTTCAGCTAAGGAAAGTATCCTCATCTCATTTGGGATAACTTCAACACCTCTAGGAGCTTGAGGCATAGCCTTAACAACGCCCTTTACAGCTACAACGCTTTCACGCCTCAACATCTCAAACTTCTTAACCACATCCTCGCTAACCTTCTTCTTAGGCAAAGTTACTTGAAGCGTGCCCTCCTTATCTCTAAGCACGAGAAACTTAATGCCACCTAAATCGCGCAAATCCTGAACCCAGCCAAAGACAACGACCTCCTGACCATCCATTTCAGGGACAATCTCAGCTGAAAAATGCGTCCTACGCCAGCTACCCATATCTTCCAAGACCAACCGCCCCTCTCTTCATGAGAGCAAGATAAGCTAAGCTAAAAGCCTATTAATAGCTTAGCTTAAAAGCGAATAACTAAACAAACTAAACAGCTACAAGCTTAACAACTTCACCAGAAATCTCCTTAACAATCTGCTCAATAACCCTAGGCTCAGCAGGCAGCCTCTTAACTTCAGACCTAGGAATCTTCAAAGTACTCTCCCAGCTACCATCAGGAAGCCATATAGTATTAGCTCCTATGACCCTAACAGGGGCAACAATCTGCTCAACCAACTTCTTAATGCTAGAAGTCTTCTCAACAACTCTAACATTGACGCCCTTCTTCCTCTCACTCAAAACCTTGCTAACCCTATTCCACAAAACCTTACTACTACCACCTCTACTACAGCTAACCAATATGACTAAAAGGCCATCACCCAAAACAGCCTTATGAACAGTACAATCCTTAAGCTGAGGTATACTGTTTTCAAGCTCAATAAACCACTTTGAAACCTCGATGTCAATATCCGAAATTTCTCCACGATCTAACCTATCCTGACAAGTAGCGCATAAAACCCCAGTCTTAGCGCAAAAGTAGCAAACAGGAGTCCTCACCACGAGGAAAAACTCACCCCACGCCTTTCTCCAGACAAATCTCTATCGAGCTAACCCTCCTAGAACCCCCCTCCTTCACGGTTATCTCATCAGTACCAATAGTAATACCCTTTATGTTGACATCGGGCATAAACCTGTTCTTAACTAGCATAACCACGTCGACAGCCCTACTAATAGCACTGCCCCTAGCCTTCACCTTAACCTCCTTAGCCCCCTCATGAAACGCCGTGAGGCACGCCAGTACATAGCTCATCCTAGGCTTCTTACCGATAAATATCGAAACCTCCTCTGACAGACAAAGCCCCCCTCCAAACGAAATTTCACCATTAAAAACATTAGGCCTTAATAAATACATTTTGGTTAAACTTAAAGCAAACTTTATAACAGTGCGCTAGAATCTTGAAGAAAAACCATACACTGGAGCTGAGCAAGCATGCCAATCCACGACCCAGAAAAACTCCAAATAGCACAAAAACACCTACTCTTCGTAAAAGTCTGCAGAAAATGCGGAGCAAGAAACCCAGCTTCAGCAGAAAAATGTCGAAGATGTAAAAGCAGAAACCTAAGATGGAAGAGAAGAGAGCTGACAAGGTAAAAAGCTTTAAACACTAAGAAACTCCTCCTATAAACTAAGGAGGGGCCCGTCGTCCAGCTGGTTAGGACGCCACCCTCACACGGTGGAGGTCCCCGGTTCAAATCCGGGCGGGCCCACCACCCCCATGATCTGCTTATGATAAGCCCATAGTTCTAAGCACGGAGTTTCTAACTGATGGTAGCGCTAGACCCTTGTGTCCTATTACATCGCTTTCACTTTACCACATAAAAAGTCCCTTCACGCCGTGGTTTTCATCCAAATCCGAATCGACCCTTACCTTTCCCTATTAACTGGGAGACCCGCTTATGTAAGTGAAGATTGTGAATAAAATCTACGTTTGCCTTGTACGCTCCACCCTTTCTTCACCCCACTCAACAATTTTCTCTATCATAACACTCATGAAGACGACGAAAACTATAGTTAAAGCAAGCCGAGCTGACATGAAGCTAAGCCCAAGAAATTGAAGCTCTATAAGCTCTTGAGGGATTTTTATACACGTCCAAGCAGAGGGAAAAGCTATAACATTTGAAATGCGCATACCCTTTTTCATCAAAGAACTAGCTATTGGAAAAGCAACATCGATTCTAACCATCCATTAAAGCGAGTAAATTAATGGATAATGCCGACATCACGTAGCGTCCACAAAGCCCCGATCTTCCTTACCAGCAAACACAATCTTCAGAAAATCATTTAACATAAAAACCTGGCTGTTAACCACATCTAGCACCTTCCAATCCTTATCCAAG
>QMQV01000085.1 GCA_003649085.1 Thermoproteota archaeon | reverse complement strand
ATGATGTAGAGAGTTGCCTTATAATGATAAAAAATTCTAAGTTTAGAAGTGCATACATTTTTTTGTTCGATGCTGTTGAAAGAATTCTTGATATTTGGGCAATCGAACATAAAAAAGTAAAGCCTACGACTAGGAAAGAAAGGGAAGAACTTATGTTCAAATGTTTACCCTGGTCAACACTGAAGAAATTCAAGAGTTTTTATTACGAGAGACGTGGTGGGATGTATGAGGATTTTCTCTTGGTCACGAGAAATGACGTTAAAGCCTTGATAAAATTTTTTGTAAAACTAAGAGAGGAAAGGTAGGAAAAAAAGTCAATGAATTGATAGACAAAATTATTAAGGAACTGCATCTTAGTTTTTCATAAACTTTTTTATTCCATCAGCTATGAATTCCAAATCTTTTCTCGTTACGCTTGGGTGAATGGGCAACGAAAGCACTTCTCTTACAACCCTTTCTACTTCTTTCAATCTAAGATTCTTATAGCCAAGTTTTTGGTAAAGGGGTTGTCTGTAAATTGGTTTTGGATAGTGAATAGCTGTCTCTATTCCCATTTTACTCAAGTATTTCCTAAGTTGATTCCTTCTTTTACATTTAATAACGTATTGATGGTATACATGTTTTACACCACTCAGCACAAACGGTGTTTTAACTTCCTTTATATCCCTTAATCTTTCGGTTAGAAATCTTGCGTTTTTAATTCTCTTATCGTTCCACTCGTCCAGCTTTTTTAATTGTTCTACTCCTATGGCAGCTTGAATTTCCGTCATTCTAAAGTTATGACCTAAAATTACATGGTTATACTTCGTTTTTTGTCCTTGATCCACTATCATCCTAATTTTCTCTGCGACGGATTTTTTCTTTGCTATTACCATACCACCCTCTCCTGTGGTCATGTTTTTTGTCGCATAAAAGCTAAAGATGGCAACGTCCCCAAAGGTTCCCACTTTCCTGCCTTTGTACTCAGCTCCATGTGCTTGGGCACAATCTTCGATTAAAAGTAGTCCATACTCTCTACAAATTTTCATAATTCTCTTCATGTCACATGGTTGTCCGTATAGATGCACTATGAGCAACGCTTTTGTTCTGTCTGTTATTTTATCTTCGATCTTCTCGGGATCTATATTAAAAGTTTTTGGGTCTATGTCGACGAATACAGGCTTACCACCAACGAAAAGTATAGCGTTAGAGCTAGCAACGAAACTAAAACTCGTAGTTATTACCTCGTCTCCTTCACTTATGTCTAGGCCCCATAGGGCTGCGTGCAATGCTGTAGTGCCATTAGAAGTTGCAATTGCGTATTTTGCACCTAAGTATTTGGCAAACCTTTTCTGGAATTCCTTCACTTTTTCTCCTGCAACTAAGAGTCCTGATTTAAGTACTCTCGTTACAGCATCTATCTCTCGTTTGCTTATAATCGGCTTTGCTATTGGAATCCGTTTTGCCATTGGTTAATTTTATAACACTCTTCTATAATTAACGTAACACTTTAATTCTTAACCTTACGAAAGTTTTTATTTACAGAACGTCGATAATAGTGTGATTACATGAAGATAAAGAAACTTCTACCCATGCCAATTATATTACTCCTATTCTCACTCTTCATTCTACTTAACAACTATCGTAATGAGGGAGAATTCATTATCAAAGATATAGACCTAAAAGGCGGGACTCTGATAACAATAGAAACATCAGCACCACTTGAGCTCGATGAAATCGAAAGAATTCTTTCAAAAAAATTCGGTTCTGTGATAGTTTCTGGATTGAAATCTTTAACCGGGTATGGAGCTACTATACAGGTTGGTTCAGAAGTTAAGGCGAAGGACGTAATTCAAGAATTAGAAAAAATGGGAATAGAAATAAAAGGTTACTCTGTTGAAACTGTTGGGCCAGCATTGGGCGAGGCTTTCTGGGATCAAATCGTCAAAGTGCTTATAGGTGGATTCGTGTTTATGGGCATTATGGTGTTCTTAATCTACAGATCTACTGTACCGAGTTTTGCCATCGTTTTGACGTCGATAGCAAACATCATCACGACGATTGCACTGGCGAACTTCGTTGGATTAAAGATAAGCTTCCCTGGATTTGCAGCGCTATTAATGGTTTTGAGTTATACCGTAGATACCAATATAGTACTTACAACGAAATGTTTGAGAGGGGGAAAGAAGAATTTTGAAAAAACTTACAAGGCAGCCGTTTCAACTGCTTTTAAAATAATAATTGCCGTCGTTGCTGCGATGAGCATCATGCTAATTATACCCACGTCCCGTGTAATCGTTGACATCGCCGCTATCTTGATAATAGGCTTGTTGAATGACTTGGTTTATACATGGATCCTTAACGCAAGCATACTTGAGATTTATATAGAGGGTGTGAAAAAGTGAAAGAGTTATTCAAAGATTTGAGATTTTTAACTTACATAGCGCTTGTGACCATTTCGTTAATCTTACTCATACCTAAACCCAGACCAGGATTGCTTGTAACGTACGTTCCTGAATCACAACCATGTGGACTGAAAGAAGGTGACATAATAAACGAAGTTAACCATCAGCCCATAAAAAGCGTTGATGAATTTGCAAGACTTATAAAACAGTCTGATTTTGTCGCTCTGAAGGTTAATGGGAAACCGAAAAGCTGTAAGGCTCATGAACTTTTAAACATAACTGTCAGAGAGCTTCCGGCAACTAGTTTAAAGTTTAGTATGGATTTAGAAGGTGGTACTAGAGTTTTTCTAAGGCCAAAAGAAAAGAATGTTACACGACTTCTGATGGAAGAGATAATAACAACCCTAAATACTAGAATAAACCTTTATGGTTTGAAGGATATGAACGTCAGAAAAGTGGGAAGTGACCTCATCATGATAGAGATGGCTGGAGCTGGTGGTGAGGACATCAGAGAGTTTCTTGCAAGACAAGGAAAGTTCGAGGCAAAAATTCCGATACAACGAAGGGACGGCGAGAAAGTGATGATAGGTGATACAACGCTAGAGATTAAAATAAAAAATTCCACTGTTTACATCGATGACGAGCCTTATGAGGATGGTGATGAGTTTTTTGTAGAGGATGTGAGGATTGTTGTAACGAACGTAACGAACGAAAGCGTTGTGTTAGAAACTAGTGTGTTTAGTGGTGAAGATATAGTCTTCGTTTATACGAGTTATCCAGACAGTGGGCTAGCACCGAGGAATGGTGGGTATGAGTTCTTTTTTAAAGTTAGAATCTCCGAAAGAGGTGCTGAAAGGTTTGCGAAAGTAACTAAAGGGTTAAGGGCTGTAACATTAGGTGTTGGACACAGGTATCTAGAATCGCCTTTAAACATCTACATAGACGAAAGGCTTGCAACATCGCTCAGAATTTCTGCTGATTTGGCTGGAAAAATTGTTACAGAACCTGCAATAACTGGGTATAGAGAGAGTAAATGGGAAGCTGTAAAGGAAATGATGCGAATGCAGTCCATTCTACGTTCGGGAAGCTTACCCGTTCAGCTTGAGATTGAGAAAATAGACACCATATCACCAACGTTAGGTAAGAAGTTCATGAACTCTGTGATTTTCCTTTTCATCGTTTCATCGGGAGTTGTTAGTGTACTTATCTTCATTTTTTACCATGATGTTAAGCTTGCAGTACCTATGATACTTATAGCGCTGAGTGAGGCAGTGTTGATACTCGGAACAGCTGCGAACAGATTGTTTGCATGCATCCTACTGCTCGTAAGTTTCATCGTTAGCGTTATTAAAGGAGATGTAAAGGGTTGGCTTGCATGGGGTGTTTCGCTGTTTGCTATGTTGATATTATTCACGATAGTAGTCCAACAATGGAGTCTAGACGTACCAGCTATAGCTGGTTTGGTAGCAGTTGCTGGCACTAGCGTTAATCAGATGATCATAATAGTGGATGAGTTTAGACGCAAGGAGGGTGGTATGAAGGAAAAGGAAGAGACGAGTATGCACATGGTTTGGAGTGGCTTCATGTTGCTTGTAGCTGTGATGTCAGCATTGATTTTTATGGGTGTAGGTACTTTGAAAGGTTTGGCCATAACAACTATACTCGAAGAGTACATTGGAACGTTCGTAACTAGGCCGGCTTTCATGAGTTTGATTGAGAAAAAATACAGATACTAGGTCTGTTTCAATCTCATTATCGCTTCCACTATATCGCCTTTCGTTTCTCTCAACGTTTTCTTTATTAGTTCAACGTCTTTACAACCAGACTCCTCCATGACGATTTTTACATCGTCTTCGCTAAAAGGTTCCTCTTCAAGTTTACCAGAAACTTGAAAGACTATCTTGCCTTTGATGTTCGTTTTAACGACTTCTGGATTTTCGATTCTTATTTCACCTGAAGTTGTCTTTATTACGACTTCTGTAGCTTCTATCGGCTCTGTAGTTATACCCAATTGCCTTAGTAACTTCTCCATTTTTTCTGGGCTTAAATTTGGTAGCATAATTCAATAATTAACCTGAGGGTTTAAATTGTTTCAGAGGGCTTTTCTTTCATCATCGCTGACCTGCTCTGCATCGGGATTAATCATCATCTTTTCCAAAAATAATGAATGCGTTTTGGTTATTTATGCTTAATCGACTTCAGAAATTCATCGAGAGGTTTATCTAAGTCTTGAATGCCTTTGATCATGGCATCTGCATGGTATACTATCCATGGGCTTAATCTCTTACAGTCTTGAGAAGTTATAACGATTGTGTATATTTCAGCTATTCGTTTAGCGTGGTACAATTCCATGCAGGTACCTGCAGACAATTGCGGTTCGTATGCAACAAATACATCTGATCTTTCTATGTCCTTTAAATCCTTCTCTATGAAGTTATCACCTCTTGGTATTTCTCCTCCACGGTAAACGATTCTTTCCCTTTTCCAGGGGTCAACTATTTCTATTTCCATACCTCGTTCTCTTCCATATTGTTTAAGTTTTTCTGCAATTTTCTCGCGATATTCCTGTTTTTCCTCCCAACCTTGAATAGGTCCAGCTATAAAAACTCTCATAGTAACATTCTAAACACGTAAAACGTAAAAATGTTTTTGTGCTTGATGTGATGATACTTTCAGGACTAGGCATAGTTTTAGGTTTTGTAGCCGGCATTTTGCCAGGAATCCATCCCAATCAATTTTTTGTGATATTCATAACACTCCTCCCATTATTTTCAACGTTTTCCACACCGGCTTTAGTGGCGTTGATTATTTCAACAGCCGTAAGTAACGTCTTTTTTAATTACATACCGAGTTTGTTCTTCTCTGTTCCAGATGCCAATACTGTCATGAATGTCCTACCTGGCCATCGAATGGTATTAAGTGGGTATGGGTTGAACGCTCTTTTCATAAGCATAGTATGTGCCTTACTAACTCTCATAATTTCGATTGTACTCTTACCATTGTTCCTAGTTCTTATTCCCATTATCCACTCGTTCGTTTATCCTTATATCCATTGGCTGCTGATAGTTGTTGTTGCTTTAATGATTGTAAAAGAAAGGAAAGTCAAAGGTAAAATCGCTGCTTTAGTATTGTATATTACTTCAGGTATTTGGGGCATCGTCACGTTGAACTCTATCGTTATTTCAAGCGATGATGTGCTATTTCCAGCTTTGACCGGTTTATTTGGTTTACCAGGGCTTATAGCGAGTATAGAAACTACTACAAGAATCCCATACCAGGTTCATGTAAAGGATGTGAAAATACCCCAACTTCCTAGAGTGGTGATCTCAGGATTGTTGGCAGGTTTGTTAGTTGGAATTTTGCCTGGTGCTGGAGAGGCACAAGCTGGGATGGTCATTTCAGAAGTGGTGAGATTGAAAGAAAGTGGATTCCTCGGTGCATTAGCAGGTATCAACATGTCAAACTTACTTTTTTCGGTTGTATCACTATACAGTTTTGGAAAGATTAGAAGTGGTGCTGCGGTCGCATTAGATAGGATTTTGTTGAAGTTTGAAACCGAAGAACTGTTGTTTTCATGTGGTGTGTTTCTGTTTTCAGCTGGTGTTTCTGCAATAGGGGCATGGATTATTGGAAAAAAGTTCTTACGATTACTCCAAAGGATAAATTATAGGAAAGTTTCTATAATCATTCTAGTCTTTACTGTGCTACTCGTTTTCGTCTTAACTGGTTTGGTCGGTTTGTTCGTTCTCGTCATTTCTACATTCCTAGGTTTATTGCCTCTAGTTTTGAAGGTTAAGAGAACTTGTAACATGGGTTACCTTATTCTTCCAACAACGCTATACTTTTCTAAGT
>QMQV01000084.1 GCA_003649085.1 Thermoproteota archaeon | reverse complement strand
GAAGGTTGAAAGGGAATCTTACAAGATCTTAGGGAAATTTGACGGCGAGGAAATAGTAAATGCGAGCTTTAAGCTAAGTGCAAGCTGCCATAGAGTCAACGTGCTAGATGGGCATACGGAAGCTGTCTTCGTAGAGCTCGAATCAAGCGCTTCTGTAGAGAACGTTAAGAAAGCTTTCAAGGAGTTTAGCTCAGAGCCGCAAAAACTTAAGCTTCCAACAGCGCCGACACCACCTATAATAGTCAGGGAAGAGCAGGATAGGCCACAGCCACGGCTAGACAGATACGCTGGCCATCCCGAAAGAGCAAGAGGGATGGCAGTTGTAGTCGGTAGGATTAGAAAGGACTCCGCTTTCGAAAACGGAGTAAAATACGTGTTGTTAAGCCATAACACCATAAGAGGTGCTGCTGGAAACTCGGTGCTGATAGCTGAGCTACTTAAAGCTAAGGGGCTGATCTAGCTTTGCTACTCGTAATGAAATTTGGCGGCGTCTTAATGGATGGTGCTGATAACATTAAGCGTTCAGCGAAGCTCGTCGTAGACCAGCTTAAGAAGGGGGATAAGGTAATTGTCGTAGTCTCGGCAATGTCAGGTGTAACCGATAGCTTGTTCAATTTAGCTAGGAAAGCAGTCACTGGAGAAATGGACGAGGTCGAGAGGGTTGTAAGCGATATCGAGCAACAACACATAAAAGCAGCTGAGCAACTTGCCACACCAGAGCTTCTTCCAGCTTTAAAAGCTGAAATACGCGATTTAACGGCGTCTCTAAGCCAAATACTGACATCAGTATCGTATCTCAAGGAGTTAACAGACAGATCTTTAGACTTGATAGCTTCCTTTGGAGAGAGGCTATCCGCGCCGCTCATGTGGGCTGCTTTAACAAGCCAAGGAGTAAAGTCAATACACTTAACCGGCGGAGAGGCTGGTATTGTAACTACAAGTGATTTCGGTGCAGCAAAGCCGATAATGTCCATAACCGAGAGAAAAGTCAAGGAAAAACTCCTACCACTGCTAAATCAGGGGTATACGCCAGTTGTAACAGGCTTTATAGCAGCTGACGTGAATGGCGTCATAACAACGCTAGGTAGGGGAGGATCAGATTATACAGCTACAATTTTGGCAGCCGCATTAAGAGCTGATGAAGTGTGGATTTGGAAAGATGTCGATGGGGTAATGACAGCTGACCCCAAGATAGTGAAAAATGCTAAGTCGATAAGAAGTTTATCGTACGATGAAGCTATGGAACTAGCCTATTTTGGAGCTAAGGTGTTACATCCACTAACTGTGACGCCAGGTCAAGAACTCAACATACCAATAAGAATTAAGAACGCTTTCAACCCAGAGTTTGAGGGGACAGTTATATTCTCAATTGGCAGCAAGGATAGAGTCGTTAAGGCCGTTACGTCGATTAAGAACACGGCGATTATAACGGTAGGCGGAGCAGGTATGGTTGGTGTGCCGAGCGTTGTAGCAAGAACTTTTGAAGCTCTGGCTAAAGAGAACGTTGACGTCTTAATGATCTCTCAAAGCTCCTCAATGGCTAACATATCAATCGTTATCCAAAAGAAAGACTTAGACAAAGCGCTTGAAGCCTTGAAGAGAGAGTTTAAAGAAGGTAACCTAGTCAAGGAAATTTCCGTCAAAGACGGCGTCAGCGTCGTAGCTGTAGTAGGAGAGGGTATGAAGGGCACGCCAGGCGTGGCAGCAAAGGTGTTTTCAGCTGTAGCTGAGCGTGGAGTAAACGTCTTGATGATCTCTCAAGGATCCTCGGAACTAAACATTTCATTTGCAATAGAAGAAAAAGACTTGATAACGGCTGTAAACGCTGTTCATGCGGCTTTTAAGCTCGGTGAGAGCTAAGCGCTTTAACCTTTTCAGCTATTGCCTTAGCCACCTCCATAGTCTTAGCAGATCCACCTAGGTCTGGGGTTAAAGTCTTACCTTCAGATAGCACTGCCACAACAGCGTTTTCAACCAAGTCAGCTGCTTGTTTTTGATTTAGCCATTCAAGCATCATCTTAGATGCTAAGATAAGCGATATCGGGATTGCGACGCCTTTACCAGCAAGCTTTGGAGCGCTTCCGTGAATTGGCTCGAAAATGCCATACTTATCTCCAACGTTTGCTCCAGGAGCTATTCCTAAGCTTCCAACAACCTGAGCAGCTTCATCCGACAAGATGTCTCCGAACATGTTTGGCATAACCATAACGTCAAACTCGTGAGGTCTCTTAATTAAGTGCATGGCAGCTGCGTCGACGTAAAGTTCCTCAAACTTCACATCGGGGTATTTTGAAGCAACTTCTTGACAAACTTGCCTAAACAGTCCATCGCTTAACCTCAAGACGTTAGCCTTATGAACAGCTGTAACCTTCTTCCTCCGCTTAAGAGCTAGCTTAAAAGCCATTTCAGCAATGCGCTCACAGCCTTTACGCGTTATGACCCTCAAGGCGACGGTCGTATCAGGGTTCACGTAGAATTCAAAGCCCTTATATAGATCCTCTGTATTCTCCCGCACGATAAGCAAGTCCACGTCAGGTCTAAGAGCTGGCACATTTGGGTAGGACTTAGCAGGTCTTAAGTTTGCATATAAGTCGAACATCTGCCTAAGCTTTACAATAACATCAGCTGCGCTCTCGCCAACAGGTGCTTTCAAACAAGCGTCACTTTTCCTAATCTGATCAACAGTATCCTCAGGTAATGGTACGCCTCTACGCTTTAAACACTCATCTCCAGCCTCAGCAAAGACGAAATCAAACTTGACATCAGTCACATCTTGAACAGCATTTAAGACCTCTAACGCAGCTTCCGTCTGCTCAGGCCCTATACCATCACCGGGTATGACAACAACCCTATATTTAACCATCCCTAACCATGCCTCCCAAACCTCTTCTTAAGCACTTGAACTAATCCTCCACTCTTCAGAATATCCATTAAGAACTCAGGGTATGGAGTGATCTTAAGCTCAAAGCCCTTCGTTAAATCCCTAAACACGCCGTTTGCCAAGTCAACTTCAACTAAGTCCCCCTCTTCAACTCTCTCAAAAGCTTCAGGGCATTCAGCTACGGGTAAGCCGACGTTTATCGAGTTTCTAAAGAATATCCTAGCAAAAGACTTGGCCACAACAGCTCCTATACCAGCATACTTTAGCGCTATTGGCGCGTGCTCCCTACTGGAGCCACAGCCAAAGTTTCTCCCAGCTACGATGACATCCCCCTTAGAAATTTTAGATGAAAAGCCTGGCGCGATACCCTCCATAGCGTGTTTTGCTATTTCATGTGGATCAGTTAAAATCAAGTATTTTCCAGGGAGTATCACGTCAGTATCGACGTTATCGCCAAACTTCCAAGCTTTGCCTCTAATAACCTCTAAGCTCAAGGACCTCACCTCAAATACTTCCTTGGATCCGCTATACAGCCTTCAATAGCTGTAGCAGCTGCTGTAGCTGGTGAAGCAAGGTATATTTCAGCTTTAGGGCTACCCATTCTGCCGACAAAGTTCCTATTTGATGTACTGAGCGCTTTTTCACCATCAGCTAGCAAGCCCATGTGCCCCCCTAAGCAAGGACCACAATTTGGATTTGCTACAACTCCTCCAGCTTTAACGATAGTTTCAACGATTCCTCTTCGGAGAGCTTCAAGGTAAACCTTCTGGCTAGCAGGTATGACTATGAGCCTCGTATTGCTATGCACCTTACGCCCACTCAAAATCTTAGCCGCTACTTCAAGGTCTTCAAGCCTACCATTTGTACAAGAGCCTATGAAAACCTGGTCTATCGGAACACCTTCAACCTCACTAACAGGCTTAACGTTATCAACAGAGTGTGGACAAGCTACTTGAGGCTCCAAAGCAGAGGCGTCAACTTCGACGATGCTGTAATACTGGGCATCAGGATCGCTTCTAACAGGCGAGTATCGTAAGCTTGCCCGTTGAGTGACGTAGCTTATAGTCTTATCGTCAGGGTTCACGATGCCAGTCTTGGCGCCCATCTCAACAGCCATATTCGTCAAAACCATCCTCTCTCCAATATCCATCCTCTCGACAACAGGTCCTGTAAACTCGGCAGCTTTGTAGAGAGCCCCGTCAACGCCAATTTCTCCAATGATGTGGAGTATAACGTCTTTGGCATAAACGCCCCTACCCAAGTGTCCTATAACCTTGAAGCTTATAGTTTCAGGCACCTTAAACCAAAGCTCGCCAGTCAACATCGCAGCAGCCATCTCCGTTGACCCTATGCCAGTTGCAAACGCTCCAACAGCTCCATATGTGCAAGTGTGAGAATCAGCCCCTACGATGAGCATTCCAGGTTGAGCTAAGCCGTCTTCAACGAGCACTTGATGAGCAATACCTCCTCTGCCAACATCGTAAAATTTCCTGATACCTGCCTTCTTAACATAGCTACGCAATATCTTATGAAGCTCAGCAGTCTTCACAGACTCAGCTGGTACTTGGTGGTCAAAGACAACAACTATTTTCTCAGGATCCCAAGGCTTGTCAAAGCCAACCTCCTCAAGAACCTTCAACGTTAAAGGACCAGTCAAGTCGTGGAACATCGCCAAGTCAATTTTGGCGTTAACGTACTCACCAGGTTCAACACGCTCCTTGCCAGAAGCTCTGGCCAAGATCTTCTCCGAAATGGTCATGCCCAAGTACAGCTCACCTCAAACAACAGCCATAGAGAAGAGCTAAGACCACTTATATATGCTATCACCTTGCTTAAACAGCGCATTTAAATATATTCAAGCTAGATATAAACAGCTGAAATATATGCCACATGAGAAGACCAGCGCGTTAGCATCAAGGTGGATAAGAGAGTCTCGCAAAGGGTATATCGGATTAGCGGTATTGCTGTTGCTGCGCAAATCACCTCTATATGGCTATAGCATTATGAAGCGGATAAGGGAGATGACGCATGGAACGTGGAAGCCAACGCCAGGAGGAATATACCCTGTCTTAAAGAAGCTTGAGTCTTATGGGCTAATTGAGGGGTATTGGGAGGCTGAGACAGGTAGGCGTAGAAAGCTTTACAAGATAACCAGTGATGGCGTAAAATGCTTAGATGCTATACTGGAGTCTTATAGAGACTTCGTGACGTGGGTTAACAAGCTCTTAGGAGAAGCTGCTAAAGAAGTTGGAGGAGAACATGCTGGATTTGAAGACTTATTGCTGCTTCTAGAAGATAGGCGAAGGACATTGATGAGGTTAATTAAAAAGCTTGAGGAAACATTAAGCGAGATAGACGAGCATATCAAAGAGCTTAAAAAGCTCTCAAAGCCAGTGTAGACAATATATCCCAAATAGCTTAGGGATAAACAATTAGCCACCCCAACCTCTTCCTTTTCCTCGACGTAAAGACTGTAAGAGCGTGGTTTAATGAAGAACTTATTGCTCTACGCAATAACTAGCGGATTACATGACTTAGCTGCTACAATATGGATTGGCGCCGTATTAACCAACGCCTTAGTCTTAACCCCCACTTTTAAAAAGCCTATGGAAGATGAGAAGCTTAAAAACAGCTGATGATGCGCGTTCAGAGAAAACTAGCTTCTCTAATCCCCCTAAGCATAGTAGTTGCAGTTATCACAGGCGCAGCGGTTATAATGTTAAGCGGTGCTCTATCAGCTATTGCTTAATTAATAGCGGTTACTTTTTAAAGCAATGTATAAGCTCTAAAGCAGCGTGGTCTTCGTGAACAATGGCTTACTAGACGTGGTTATTGAAGTTCAAACCCCCCGCGAGCTGCTTGAGCTACTAAGAGAAGGCGTTCAATTTAACATAGCTGACATACGCTATAGTGGCGATGGCTACGTAAGCCACTTGATAAGCTTTCCAGCAGATAAAGCTCGAAAAGTTCAACAGCTCTTTCAAAAACTAGGCTTTAAGCTTAAAGCTGTAAACATTTCTGAAGACCGCTGCCATGCTGTTGTTACGAGAAGCTGTATCGTATGTCGAGCAATAGTGGAGAATGGGGCTTTCATGGTCTTTGGAAAGCTAAGCGAAGAAGGGCTCATGGAGTTTCGCTTCATCTCAGACTTTAAGTCTTATAGAAGCATTTTAGATGATCTGCAAAGACGTGGAGTCCCGTACAAGGTGAAGGAGATTACCTATCATAAGCCTAAAGGGCTGCTTACAGATAATCAAGAGCGTATACTGTTCATAGCGCTTAAGCTAGGCTTCTTCGACTACCCTAGAAGAATCTCCTTAGAAGAGCTCGCTTCAAAGCTTAAGATCTCTCCTCCAACTTTAAGCGAAGTCATTAGAAGGGG
>QMQV01000083.1 GCA_003649085.1 Thermoproteota archaeon | reverse complement strand
TCTGATGCAGCTCGATCAGCTAGCTTAACCCTGTCGACAGTCAACACCGCAGTCTCCGTTGCCGAAAACCATGCCGACATCGCCAAGGTGACTACGTAAACCACTGCGAGAACGAGTATTAATGGCTCCATAATCCTCCTTCACATAGAGAATTGGAGCTGAAGCTTATAAAGTCAATTGATAAGCAGAGGACAAAGAATTTAGCCTTGCACGACTAGCCTCATCTTACTTGGTGAATTGACATGGTAGGAAGCGTTGACTGTGTTAGGCTTGTTGTGCTTAATGAAAATACCGTAAAGTCTGGCTCTAAGAAGTTGCTAGCTGAGCATGGTCTCTCAATGTATGTTGAAGCTAAAAAAGAGAACACCGTTTTCCGCTTCTTAGCTGATGTCGGTCAAAGCGGCGACGTAGTCTTAAAGAACGCTTTACATATGAACGTTGACTTGCGTAGTACAGAATTCATTTTCATAAGCCATGGACATTACGATCACGCTGGAGGTCTTTTGAACGTGGTGAAAAGCCTTGGACGCGTTAAAGTGTACGTGCATCCTGTGGCTTTTAAGAGACGTAGGTTTAAGATTGTGAAGGGAAAGCTTTCAGAATCTACTCCTGAGTTTAGAGAGGAGGATTTGAAGAAGAGCGGTGCTGAGCTTGTTTACATTAGAGAACCACATGAAGTTTTTCCAGGCGTAGTGTTGAGCGGCGAGGTTAAGAGGTATTTGCCTCTTGAAATTAAGGAGAACTACTTTGTAGGAGAAGACGAGACGAAGCTTGAGCCAGACATGTTCTTGGACGACCAGTCCATTTACATCAACGTCAAGGACAAGGGATTAGTTGTGTTAACTGGTTGTGCACACGCTGGCGTAGTCAACATACTTATGCATGCGAGAGAGGTTTGCAACGTTAAGGACATCTATGCTGTTGTAGGAGGTTTTCACTTAGAGCCATTATCGGATGAGAAGCTATCAGAAGTTATTCAAAAGCTGAAGGAGATTAACCCAACGCTACTATACCCTTGTCATTGTACGGGCTTTGAGCCTATAATTAAAATGAGAGAAGAGCTTGGTCTTAAGGTTAAGCAGGTAACAACTGGAGATGTTCTAGAATTTTAAGCACTAGGTACTTAGTATGTGCTCCTTAATGTGCTCAGCTAAGTTACGCCTAAATCTGAAGACGTAATTTGGATGCGGCATATAGACGACTTTTACGCCTCTAACCTCCATAGCTTTAAGCTGCTCAACACGAGGTCTTTCCACATTCATTATTTTCGAAACCATGTTTGAAGCCACGTTGCCCATTGCTATCACTTTACGCGGCTTTAAAAGCTCTAATTCTTTTTTCAAGATGTGTGCACAAGCGTTGCTCATCTCGGAAAGCTCTCCTCTAGTTAAAGGTCTACATTTGACAGCTGCTGTTATGAAAATTCCATGTTCTTTAAGCGCAGTTAGAAGCTTTTCATCGTTTTCTTTGAAGCCCAAAATGAACTTCATCGATAAGCGAAGCCTATCAAACAGCTTTAGGTTATAGAAGAAGTTCTCCTTTTTCGAAGGTGGGGGAGACTCACCTATCGCTAACACTCTTACCCTTGATGGAAGCCACGTGGAGTATACCCGATATTTTACAAATGGCTTATCTACGCATTCACATAAATTGCAACACGATATCGCTTCTTCAAGAACTTTAGCGCTATTGTCCAATCAGTAACCTCCTACATTAGCTCGGCTTCCACTCTCTCCATTAGGTGCGGTTCTACGTTTTTCACGTAAATTGGTATAATGCGTTTTTCAGAATTTTTGCTAGCAAAGGTCCTTAAAGCTTCGGATACCATGCCGATTAAAGCGTAGCAGCAGGGAAGCTCTATGACGCTTAGCTCAACAGCTTTAACCTTATTTTCAGCTTGAAGAAGCTTTTTACAAACCTTCTCTTGTATTAATGCATAGTCTTCAAGTGATGGACAGACAACAACCGCTTCTCCATTTCGTAGCTTTGCCTCGAGATTCTCATGTACAGAAATCGCACATAACGCTATTATGGATAGTGTAGATGACCCCATAAAGGCACCTCGAAATCGCATCTAGATAGCCAAGATCGGTAAAGCCGGATATAAATGCTCCTTTTAAAGTTGAGCGATATTCAGTCGCTTAAAACAGCTTCAAAGAAATAAGTTTACTGAGGAGAAAAATATGTGATGGACATTGGCTGATGCTATTAAGGTTAGTGCAGTGACGTGGTATTACTATTGTAGCTTGTGTAAGCATAACATTCACCAACTTGCTAATGACGGAGGCTACGTGATCGTATGCGATAACCCAGATTGTTTAATTAGAAAACAGCTAAGCGGTCTTAGTGATCGAGGCGAGTTAAGAAGCGTGATCGTGAAGGAGGATGCGTAATTAGCGATCTAAGATATTTAAGCCGTCTAGCACATAGCTTAGTTTCTCAGAGGATGGAGGCTTTTACGTTTTGCAAATACCTGAAGTCTTCGCGAAACCACAAAGAGCTTTAGCTCACGCTGATAAGGTTATGAGAGAACTTCTTCTCGATAAAATTAGGGTTGATGAGGTTTTTAAGGGCAGGAAACTCGTAGCCATCAAGGTCCACATAGGTGAGCGCGGCAACAGGACATATGTCCATCCAACGTATGTGGCAGCTGCTGTAAACTTACTAAGAAATTTGGGATGCGAGGTCTTCGTAACGGATACCACAACGTTATACGTTGGTCCTAGAAATAACGGAGTTAGCTGCGCTAGGGTAGCTTACGAAAACGGTTTTACACCTGAAACTATTGGAGCGCCTTTCATAGTAGCTGATGGGATATTAGGCGAGGACGGCGTAAATTACCGCTTTGAGAAAGTTGGCTTAACAATATCCATAGCTAGGGCAATTCACGAAGCTGACGCATTGTTGGTAATAAGCCATGCTAAGGGGCATGGAATGTCAGGTTTTGGAGGAGCATTGAAAAACTTGGCTATGGGCTGCGTAACGAAAAACACTAAGAAATACCAACATGACCCATATAAGCCGATCTTAATAAGACCTGAGCTTTGCGATGGCTGTGGAGAATGCGTCAAAGCTTGTCTTCAAGAAGCTGTTTATCTAAGCAATGGACGACCTGTCTTTCGCGACGAACTATGCATAAGATGTGGCGGATGCATAATAAGGTGCCCTACAAAGGCCTTAAGCGGAGCCGAAGGGGCTTAGGAAGAGTTTAACATAAGGTTGGGGAGGGTTGCGGCGGCTTTTGTGAGCTACCTAAGAGAACACGATAAACCAGCTGTATACGTCAACGTAGCTGAGAACATAACAAAGTTCTGTGATTGTGTGCCAAGTCCAAACGAGATTATAGCTAGGGATGTCGGCGTATTCGCTTCACTAGACCCAGTAGCTATAGATGCTGCTTCAATAAATGTCATTAACGGAGCGCTTTACCCAGAATACAAGAGCTTATCTGATGTTAACAACGTCGATCCTTGGATACACGTTAAGGAAGCTAGTAGGTTGGGGGCTGGAAGCTTACAATACCATTTAAGGTTTGTCTAAGCTTCCTACTCTACGCTGACTTTTTCTTTTTTAACTTCAACCCCGCCAAGTTTCTCAGATCTTATCTTTTCTAAGAAGCTTATTTCGCCCTCGATAATGCTCTTTAAAGCCTTTAAGAAGCTTATCTTTAAGTTGATTGCATGTAGGAGAAGATCAGTGCTTGCTGGAAGCATTTTTAAAGCGCTTTCAAGAGGCGCCGATAGTAATGACGTACTGGCTTTTGTAAGAACTTCGATTGACTTCCTAACATCTTCTAATGTGATCCTCTCTTCGCTCAAGGCGTAGCCCTCCGGCAACCTCTAAGCTTAAACAACGTTAAAGCTTTAGCGTTTTACAAAGGTTATGTGAAGCTCGTCGCCTATTAGCTTCGCTTTTTCAAGCTTCATAGAGTATAAGACTGCTGGTAGCGGTATGAAGTTTCTAACCTCGCCTATGTTTGTGTCCACTTTAACCATGAGCTCATCACCAAACCTCTCAACTTCAAGGGCTTCCTTCTTAGCAAACGGGGTTTTGACGATTAGCGTAGCTTGAAGCCCATCCTCGCTGATGTCTACTCTTAAAGGCTTCCCTTCGTAAAACACTTTGAGGGGGTCATCATCTTGGAAAACGTAGTCTGCAAGCTTCTTCAACAGGTTAATGCCTTTGAGCTCTGATTTAAAGAGAGGCACTTTTCTTACTGGCAGTGGGTAAAAGGCTTTTTCAGCTTCAACTAAGTACTCAGCTTGCTTTTCCTTCCACTCGCTGAAAAACGGGTCTGAAACCTCCTCAGGTATGACTTTATTTATTATCGCTAGGTCGACGTTAACGTTGTAGAGGTTTGCAACCATGTACGTTCTCCTCAAGTTTTCAATGCTAAAGAAGTCAGGGTTTGCTATGAGCCTTAAGCTGGTGATTTTCACGTTTGTAAGCAAGTCACGTACAACTTCAAGTCTATCTATTAACGCTAAGTCCGCGTCAATAACTTCCTTTGACGGAGCAGGCACCTTAACAGCCGGTGAAACAGCCTTTACTAAAGCTCCTAGGAAGAAGCCGAAGGTCTTTAAGAACTTCTTGCTAATATCAGTTAACAGCATCGGCAGGTATAGATTTTTGAGCGCTTCGCCTGAAGGCACGGTATCCAGTATTAGCGCATCAAAACCCTCATTAACCAGGTCGTAGATTTTAAGCAGCGATATAAATGGGGTCATGTTGGGTAAAGAGGCTATCTCGTACGCGAGCGCTTCATCAAGCCCTCTGCTCTGAAATATCGAAGCTACATAGTCTTGAATAACCCCGTATTTTTCCCTTACCTCTCTTATCGGGTCTACTTGAAGAGCCCACAAGTTTGGGATGATCTCTGTCGGCTTGTCAAAGACTCTCTTCTCGAAAATATCGCTTAGCGTATGAGCTGGATCTGTAGATATCACTAAAACTTTCTTACCTTGCTCAGCCGCTTTAACGCCCGTTGCACATGAGATTACAGATTTGCCTGTACCGCCCTTACCGGTGTAAAAGATTATCCTCATCTTAAAAACCAACAAAAAGAAAAGGGAAAGGTTTTGTATAAGTTACTCTGGCTTGAAACGTCCTTGAAGCTTTTGCAACACGCTTGGCAGGGTCGTATACTCCATTTCTTCTGGTCCAAGCCTTTCAGGCATGAACGGTCCGTGGCGCCTCATGTAGTCCGCGATTTCGCTCGCCCAGTACCTCGTCCTATCGAAGGCTGGGTCGTCAAACATATCCGCTGGGCCAACTAATGTGCCATTGTTGAGCTGGAAGCCAAGGGCTAAGATCCTTGGAGGACCGTCAAACCTCGTGCACTTAGCATCTTTCTGTGAAACTGGCATTAACGGACCGTAGTGAGAACCTCTCATCCAACCTGCTACTAAGTGCGGGAAAGCGAAGGCTTCTAAGATTTCGCCTACAGCTGGTAGCCCGTGCTGTGCCCTAATTATTGCTACTGGGTCGTCTTTGCCGACGTATCTGCCAGCTATCATGCTCAGCCTAGTGGTACTTACGGCAGCTGCCTGAAGCCTATCCCTCTTCCTCCAGACTCTTCTGATTATGTACCTGCCTGTTGTCCCTATCAAGGCCAATAGGTCATAAGACTCCTCTGGACATGACAACTCGACGACTTTGCCTTCGTGTACATCTAATATCTCAAAAATGAAGCCATCGTGCATGCCTGGGTCTATTACTAAGCCAGCTGTGTTAAAGGGGTCTGCGAAGATCCTGTATAACGGTAGGTTAAACGCTCCAGGCTCTGTCTTATCAGCCATGAAGATTATGACCGGCTCGCTTGGTCTCTCCACCATGTCAATTTCAGCGAAGCCGGGACCCATGCCCTTTAAGTTTCCTGAAAACGCTTCAGCAAGCAGGTCTTGCCCAGCAGCATAGAGCTTAAGCTTTTTGGATACTTCGGCTACCCTCTTGAAGGTCTCCCATGCCAGCCCATGAATCTCAGGGTTTTCCGTCCCCTTGTCGTGAGTCATTATTAGCTGTAAGTCGTCTCCCGCATTAGTGACATAAAAGTCCTTTATTATTCCCTTTTCCTTAGCTTCGCTTAACGCTCTTTTAGCTTCTTCAATTTGTTCAGGGTGTACTACGTGATGCCCGACGAGGGAACCTATGTCTGCCTTTATGACGCTTAAAGTGGTTCTAACCTCTTTCGCCAAACTAATTTCTACCTCCTTTGCACACGGTTTTCTTGGCAAAATAACCTCACACGAGCTTGAAAAAAGTTTCTGCT